>NZ_CAMFKO010000002.1 GCF_945957265.1 uncultured Dechloromonas sp. | reverse complement strand
CGATCCTGCCTCGTCAAACAAGTCGGACTCATAAGCTAGCGAGCGCAGTAGGCGACCTTGAGCTTCTTCTTTTCGCTCATCTCACTTGCCCTCCGTCGCGGCGTCGGCAATCGGCATCCTGTCGTACTTGCGTTCGCCGATCGGCACGGCGAAACCCCGCCGCTTCTTCAGAATCACGCCGACCGGGCAGACCTGCGCCGCCTTGTCGTCCAGCGTGAAGTCGGTGTCGCCCAGCTGGCCGGACCGGGCATTGACGATCAGGTGCGTCCCGATGCCCCGCCCGGAGAGCGCGAAGACGTTCTTGCCATCCACATCGCGGCTGGCCCGCACGCACAGCGAGCACAGGATGCAGCGGTTGAAGTCGAGCAGCACCTCCGGGTGCGAGGCATCGACCGGCCGGTTCGGGAAGAAGTGGTCGTAATGCGGACTCATCATGCCCAGGTGGTAGGCCGTGGCCTGCAGCTGGCAATTGCCGCTCTTCTCGCACGACGGGCAGAAGTGGTTGCCCTCGACGAACAGCATCTGGGTCAGCGCCCGGCGTTCGGCGTTGATTTCCTCGGTATCGCTCTCGACCACCATGCCGGGCATGGCGCGCAGGGTGCACGACGCCGTGTGGCGGCCGTTGACCTTGACCGTGCACAGCTTGCACGAGCCGTGCGGCTTGAACTCCGGGTGGTAGCACAGGTGCGGGATGAAGACCCCGGCGGCCTGCGCGGCCTGGATGATGGTCTGGCCGTCCGCGAAGGGAATGGTCTTGCCGTCGAGCGTAAAGGTCAGGCTCATGCTGCACCTCCGTGTTCAGTCGACAGATGGGCGTTGGGGTCGTCGCGCCCGGTCATTTGCCGGGCCGCCGCCAGCGCGCGGTCGAGATCGAAGGCCGGCGTGAAGTCCTTCTGGTTCATGCGCCGCTCGTAGGCCGGGCGGAACTTGGCAATGGTGTCGAGCACCGGGTTGCAGGCCGTATGGCCGAGGCCGCAATGGCTCATCGACTGCAGCAGCTGGTTGAGCTTCTCGATTTCGCTAAAGTCGTAGGGCGAACCGGCGCCATAGTGCAGCTTGTCCATCAGGTTCTTGAGCAGCGAGGTGCCGACCCGGCACGGCGTGCAGAAGCCGCAGCTCTCGTGCTGGAAGAAATGCACGTAGTTGCGCGCCACCTGGAACATGTCGCGGCTCTTGTCGAAGACGGTGAAGGCGCCGGCGGTCGGGATGTCCTCGAAACCGATGATGCGGTCGAACTCGCTTTCCGCCACGCAGATGCCGGAGGGGCCGCTGACCTGCACGGCCTGCGTGTCTTGCGCCCCGCAATCTTCCAGCACCTGGCGCACGCTGACGCCGAACGGGTATTCGTAGATGCCCGGCCGCGTGCAATCGCCGGAAACCGACAATAGCTTGGTCCCCGTCGAATGCCGGGTGCCGATGCCGGCATACCAGTCGCCGCCCTTGAGCGCGATCATCGCCGTCGCGGCGAAGGTCTCGACGTTATTGACGATGGTCGGCTGGTCCAGGTAGCCGTTGGTCACCGGGAAAGGCGGCCGGTTGCGCGGCGTGCCGCGCTTGCCTTCGAGCGACTCGATCAGCGCCGACTCCTCGCCGCAGACATAGGCGCCGGCCCCGACATGGATCTCGATGGTGAAATCCGCCCCCGGAATGCCCAGGATGTTCTCGCCCAGCAGCTTGTCGCGGCGGCGCCGGGCGAGCACGGCATTCAGATGATCGAGCAGGTAGCGGTATTCGCCGCGCAGATAGACGAAACCCCGGCTCGCCCCCACCGCGTAGGCCGCCACGGTCATGCCCTCGAACACCAGGTCGGCATGTTTCGACAGCAGCACGCGATCCTTGAAGGTGCCCGGCTCGCCTTCGTCGGCGTTGCAGACGACGATGCGCTGGTAACCGGCCTTGAGCTGGGCGTTGCGGCAGGCCTCCCACTTCATGCCGGTGATGAATCCGGCGCCGCCGCGACCGCGCAGGCCGGCGCGCTTGATCTCGTCGAGCACGGCGATCGGCCCGCCCATCCCGCTGGGCAGTCCCTCGCGCCAGGAACGCATGTTGGAGGCCATCAGCCCCTCGTCCGGCGCCCGCGCCCGGCCGGCGAGCAGCGCCGCGCCGGGCCTGAAGTCGGCGTTGAGCAGGATGTCGGCCCGCCGGATATTGTCCTCCACCTTGAAAAAGGCCGCCGGCCATTCGGACAGGGGAAGCTTGTTGCGGATGAGTTCGGCGATTTCGTCGATGCGCTCGGCATTCAGCCCGGCGATGGCGATGTTGTTCACCAGCAGCGCCGGCCCCTGGTCGCACATGCCGGTGCAGGCCGTCTTGCCGACACTGACCAGGCCATCCTCGGAGACCTTGCCGCGCTCGACCCACAGGTTGTTGCACAGGCGCTCCATCAGCGCCCGGTTGCCGAGCATGCGGTCGGTGATGTTGTCGGAAAACAGCACCCGGTACCTGCCGCGCGGCTCGGTGTAGAAGAAGGAATAGAAGCCGGCGACCCCTTCTATCTTGGTGCGCGGAACGCCGAGCGTCGCTTGCAGCCGGTCGATGGCTTCCGGCGAGATCCAGTCGCAGCTTTCCTGTATCTCCCGCAGTATCTGCACCATGTTGGAAGGGTCGCGCCGATGGCGGGCAACCACCCGATCGACCACGCCGGCAACCGCTTCGGCATGCATTGCGTTGTGTGCCACGACAACCTCCCCGGAAGAGCTCATGACAGGAACAGACTAGCACCCCTAGATGACGGTTTGTTGTTCTAGATCAAATGGCAAAGCCTCGCGATTCAACAAATCGTAATCCGCCTGTGCAAGAATATTGCTGCACTACAGCATCAAATTTAGCTCGCCAAATCGACGACTTCAGAGAAGATTGATGCGGCGCACTAGTGATCCGTTTCGTAATTGGCGGAACTTTTCGTTAATTGCGCAGCAGAGCACGAGTCCCCAAACCGTATTGGAAGGATGAAACAGCATGAACACCACGAATCCAGCGCTTCCCCTGGCCGGCAAGAAGGGCCTGATCACCGGCATCGCCAACGATAAGTCGATCGCCTACGCGGTCGCCAAGGCCATCGTCGAACTGGGTGGCGAAATCGCCGTCACCTACCAGAACGACAAGACCGCCCGCTACACCCAGCCGCTGGCCGAAGCCCTCGGCGCCAAGCTGTTCGTCAAGCTCGACGTGGCCGAACCGGGCTGCCTCGAAGGCGTCATCGCGCAGTGCGGCGAAACCTTCGGCGAGCTCGATTTCGCCATTCACTCGATGGCCTTCTGCAACGCCGACGACCTGCACGGCCGCGTCATCGACGCCACCGAGGAAGGCTTCGATGCGGCGATGAACGTCTCCTGCCACAGCTTCCTGCGCATGGCCAAGGCGCTTGAGCCGCTGATGGCCCACGGCGGCTCGCTGATCACCATGTCCTACCTGGGCGCCGAGCGCGTCGTGCGCAACTACGGCGTCATGGGCATCATCAAGGCCGCGCTCGAATCCGCCGTCCGCTACATGGCCTACGACCTCGGCCCCAAGGGCATCCGCGTCTTCGCCGTGTCGCCCGGCCCGATCATGACCCGTGCCGCCTCCGGCATCGCCAACTTCAACACGCTGCTCGAAAACGACGCCGAGAAGGCGCCGCTCGGCCGCACCGTGACCATCGACGAAGTCGGCGCCCTGACCGCCTTCCTGTGCACCCCGGGCTCCTCCGGCATGACCGGCCAGACCATCTACGTCGACGCCGGCGCCCACATCGTCGCCTGATCGCAGCATGCCTCGCGGACCCCGAGCGGCATCGCCCGGGGTCCGGTTTTCCCCGACGGCGTGACCGACACCCGTCACGCGAAACCAGCGCGGAGACCATCATGGCTGATATCGAAGGACTGCTCCCCGACCCCGTACCGGATCACCCGCTGTTGCGCGGCCGCCGGGAAATCGGCCGCGGCGAGAGCACCATCGTTCTCGAGGCGGATACCGTCGACGGCCTGGAACGCGTCTTCAAGGTGCTTTCCTCGCCCACCGACTACGCCTATTACACCGCCCCGGACCGGCCGACCGGCCGCCATTTTCCGCTGGTCTATGCCGACCACGGCACGTTCGGGCGCTCCAGCCGCGGCTTTCCCTTCCACATCGTCGAGGTCGAGCGCCTCTACCCCTTGCCCGGCCACGGCGAGGCCGCCGAGGTGGCGACCAAGCTGTCCACCTCCTATTTCGACGCCTGCATGATGTGGCGCAACCTGGCCCAGGACATGGGGCGCATCGCGCTGCACCACCTCAATGTCACCCCCATGGGCTGGAGCGAGGCGGTGCACGACTCGCTGAAGGCGCTGGAAGTGTTTTCCAACGAATACGGCGCCCTGCCCGACCTGATCAAGGCCGACAACCTGATGATGCGCAAGGACGGTACCCTCGTCTTCTCCGATCCTGTCTTCATGGAGTGAAGCAATGACCGTCAGCCGTATCCAATACACCTCGCGCAAGCTGGCCGAACAGCTGCGCGGCTCGCCCTACATGGCGGTGATCTCGATCACCGATCCGACGACGCCGGAGGCGAAGCTCGACCCGCTGTTCCGCCACGTGCTCCGCCTGTCCTTTTTCGACGCCATTCCGGCCGACGAATACATGCCGGCCCTGCCCGGCCTGTTCGATCACCACATGGCGGCGCATATCTGCACCTTCATCGAGGAGTTGCACGCCGCGCCGTTCGAGATTTCGCTGATGGTGCACTGCGAATACGGGGTCAGCCGCTCGGCGGCCGTCGCGCTATTCGCCGAAGCGCTGACCGGCGCGCCGCTGGAAGCCCGGGAATTCACCTACGAAGCCAACCAGTGGGTGATCGACCTGCTGGAAGCGCACCACCAGGGGCTTTCGGTCGACATTCCCCGGCCTTTGCTCGACCGCGAGCGCCGTCGCGCGCAGCGCGACTGAACCTGAAGATCGCTTGAAGCACTGGAGCACACCTGCATGAACCAACAAACCGAACCCCGTTACCTGGCCAACAAGACTTTCGATGAAATCCGCATCGGCGACTCCGCATCGCTGACGCGCACCCTGATGCCGGAGGACGTCAAGCTTTTCGCCATCCTGACCGGCGACGTGAATCCCTCCATCGTCGACCCGAAATATTCCGAAAGCGGCATGTTCCGCGAAGTGATCGCCCACGGCATGTGGAGCGGCTCGCTGATCTCCACCGTGCTCGGCACGCAATTCCCCGGCCCGGGCACCATCCTGGTCGACCAGAGCCTGCATTTCGCCCGGCCGGTGACCATCGGCGACAGCATCACCATCACCGTCACCGCCAAGCAGAAGTTCGAGCACAACAAGCATGTCATCTTCGACTGCGTATGCACCAACCAGGAAAACCTGCAGGTGGTGCGCGGCACGGCCGAGATCCTCGCCCCGCTGGAAAAGGTGTCGCGTCTCGAAGAAGTGCACATGCCGCAGATTCGCATCGACGACAAGCGCGAGCGCTACACCCACCTGCTGGACCGCGTGAAGGGCCTGGAACCGATCCCCACCGCCGTCGCCCACCCGTGCGACGAGGAATCGCTGAAAGGCCCGGTCATGGCCTTCCAGGCCGGCATCATCGAGCCCATCCTGGTCGGCCCGGAGAACAAGATCCGCGCCGTCGCCGAGGAGTTCGGCATCGACCTGCACGGCATCCGTCTCGTCCATGCCGCGCACAGCCACGACTCGGCGGCCAACGCCGTCTCCCTGGTGCGCACCGGCGACGCCGAGGCGCTGATGAAGGGCAGCCTGCACACCGACGAGCTGATGGGCGAAGTCGTCGCCCGCGCCAACGGCCTGCGCACCTCGCGCCGGATCAGCCACGTCTTCGTGATGGATGTGCCGACCTACCACCGGCCGCTGCTCATCACCGACGCGGCGATCAACATCGCCCCGACGCTGGAGGAGAAGGCCGACATCATCCGCAATGCCATCGACCTCGCCCACGTCATCGGCATTCCGGAACCCAAGGTCGCCATCCTGTCGGCGGTCGAGACCATCAACCCGAAAATCCAGTCCACGCTCGATGCCGCCGCCCTGTGCAAGATGGCCGACCGCGGCCAGATCAGGGGCGGCATCCTCGACGGCCCGCTCGCCTTCGACAACGCCATTTCCATCGTCGCCGCCAAGACCAAGGGCATCAAGTCCGCCGTCGCCGGCCATGCCGAAATCCTCGTCGTCCCCGACCTCGAATCCGGCAACATGGTGGCCAAGCAGCTGGAGTACCTGGCCAACGCCCTGACCGCCGGCATCGTGCTCGGCACCAAGGTGCCCATCGTGTTGACCAGCCGCGCCGACAGCGCCGAAACCCGAACCGCATCGTGCGTCATCGCCGCACTGATCGCCCACGCCAACCGCAAGAACGGAACCACCTGACATGAAGCAAGGAATCCTGACGATCAATGCTGGATCGTCCTCCATCAAGTTCGCCCTCTTCCCGCTCGACCACCCGATCTCCCCGGAGGCCGAAGTCTCCGGCCAGATCGACGGCATCGGCGCCGAAACGACCAAAATGGTCGCCAAGAACAAGGCCGGCGAACGCATCGCCGACCAGCTGCTGGAAGGCAGCAAGGTCAACCACGCCCAGTCTTTTGACGCGCTGCTCAAGTGGTTCACCGCCAGCCATGCCAACTGGCGGATCGTCGCCGTCGGCCACCGCGTCGTGCATGGCGGCGAGCGCTATTCGCAGCCGACGGTCATCGACGACACCGTGCTCGGCCACCTGCAGAGCTTCATCCCGCTCGCCCCGCTGCACGAGCCGCACAACGTCGCCGGCATCATCGCGCTGCAGGCCCTGCTGCCCAGCGTGCCGCAGATCGCCTGCTTCGACACCGCTTTCCACCGCAGCCAGCCGGAAGTCGCCCAGACCTTCGGCCTGCCGCGCAACATCACCGCCGAGGGCATCAAGCGCTACGGCTTCCACGGCCTGTCCTACGAGTTCATCGCCCGCGCCCTGCCGCAGCACTCGGGCCGCGCCAGCGGCCGCGTCGTCGTCGCCCACCTCGGCAACGGCGCCAGCATGGCGGCCATGGTCGACCGCAAGTGCGTCGCCACCACGCTCGGCTTCTCGACCATCGACGGCCTGGTCATGGGCACCCGCTGCGGCAACCTCGACCCAGGCGTCATCCTGCACCTGATGGAGACCAAGAACCTGTCGGTCAAGGACATGACCAAGATGCTCTACAAGGAATCCGGCCTGCTCGGCGTCTCCGGCCTCAGCCAGGACATGCGCACCCTGCTCGCCAGCGACAAGCCGGAAGCCGAGGAGGCGGTCAACCTGTTCTGCTACCGCATCGCCCGCGAGCTCGGCTCGCTGGCCGCTGCGGCCGGCGGCCTCGATGCGCTGGTGTTCACCGGCGGCATCGGCGAGCACGCCGCCGAAGTGCGCCGCCGCGTCTGCCTGCAGTCCGAATGGCTGGGCATCCGGGTCAATCCGGAAGCCAACGCCCGCCACGAACTGCGCATCTCGGCCGGCAACAGCAGCGTCGATGTGCTGGTCATCCCGACCAACGAGGAATGGATGATGGCGCACCACGCGCAGACCCTGCTCGCCCTCTGACGAGAAATTTTTTCAGCCCGCCCCGGTCTCACGAAAGTGGCCCGGGGCTTTGTTTTTTCGGGCTTTTTCAAGCATGACGGCGTCACCATCCAGTCAAGGCAGAACCACTGTATATAGTCAAGATATTGAATCAACCCACTAGATATAGTAGATTCGCTCCATTCGAACACTAGAACCGAAACTGTCGAGAGGAGCCATCAATGAGCAAAGTCGCAGAGCAGCTTTCACTGACCGATATTCCCGCGCCCCCCGAATTCGCCCCCCTGCCGGAACAGGAAATTTCCGGCGAGGTGCTGATCGAAAAATACGCCAAGGGCAAGGAAACCAACGTCCACGACGTGCGCAAGCGCGTTGCCTGGGCGCTGGCCCAGATCGAGCAGGAAGCTGACCAGGCGCATTGGGAATCCAAGTTCCTGTGGGCCCAGGAAAACGGCTTCATCCCGGCCGGCCGCATCAACTCCGCCGCCGGCACCGACCTCCAGGCCACGCTGATCAACTGCTTCGTGCAGCCGGTCGGCGACTCCATCGTCGAGAACACCGACGGCCGTCCCGGCATCTACACCGCGCTCGCCCAGGCCGCCGAAACCATGCGTCGCGGCGGCGGCGTCGGCTACGACTTCTCGTCCATCCGTCCGCAGGGCGCCCGCGTCAAGGGCACCCAGTCGCGCGCTTCCGGCCCGGTGTCGTACATGCGCGTCTTCGACCGCTCCTGCGAAACCGTCGAATCCGCCGGCGCCCGCCGCGGCGCCCAGATGGGCGTGCTGCGCTGCGACCACCCGGATATCGAGGACTTCATCCACGCCAAGGACCATGGCGACCTGACCAACTTCAACATCTCCATCGGCGTCACCGACGGCTTCATGGAAGCCGTCGATGCCGACACCGACGTCGAGCTGGTGCATCGCGCCGAACCGAACGGCGACATGCGCGCCGCCGGCGCCTACCAGCGCGAGGACGGCATGTGGGTCTATCGCAAGGTGCGCGCCCGCGACCTGTGGGACCAGGTCATGAAGTCCACCTACGACCACGCCGAGCCGGGCATCCTGTTCCTCGACCGCATGAACAAGGACAACAACCTCAATTACTGCGAAGTGATCGAGGCGACCAACCCGTGCGCCGAACAGCCGCTGCCGCCGTACGGCTGCTGCTGCCTGGGCTCGATCAACCTGACCCTGTACGTCAAGAACCCGTTCTCCGAGCAGGCCGAGTTCGATTTCGACGCTTTCGCCGAAGTCGTCCGCATCTCCACCCGCATGCTCGACAACGTGCTCGACGCCACCCACTGGCCGCTCGAGCGCCAACAGCAGGAAGCCGCCAACAAGCGCCGCGTCGGCCTCGGCTTCACCGGCCTCGGCGACACCCTGGCCATGCTGCGCCTGCGCTACGACAAGACCGAAGCCCGCGCCATGGCGTCGCGCATCAGCGAATTCATGCGCGACACCGCCTACCTGACCTCGGTCGAACTGGCCAAGGAACGCGGCGCCTTCCCGCTGTTCAACGCCGAGCTCTACCTGTCCGGCGGCAACTTCGCCTCCCGCCTGCCGAACGAGGTCAAGGCCGAGATCCGCAAGCACGGCCTGCGCAACTCGCACCTGCTGTCCATCGCGCCGACCGGCACCATCTCGCTGGCCTTCGCCGACAACGCCTCGAACGGCATCGAACCGCCGTTCTCGTGGACCTACAACCGCAAGAAGCGCATGCAGGACGGCACGATCAAGGAATACTCGGTCGAGGACTACGCCTGGCGCCTGTACAAGCACCGTGGCGGCGACGTCGGCAACCTGCCCGACTACTTCGTCACCGCCCTGGAAATCTCGGCCAAGGCCCACAGCGACATGGTCGCCGCCGTCGCCCCGTTCATCGACACCTCGATCTCGAAGACGGTCAACGTCCCGGCCGACTACCCGTACGAAGACTTCCAGGACCTCTACATGCAGGCCTGGAAGGCCGGCCTGAAGGGTCTGGCCACCTACCGTCCGAACAGCGTGCTCGGTTCCGTCCTGTCGGTGACCAGTGCCGAGCCGGCCAAGAGCGAAGCCGCCGCCGACGCCAAGGCGCCGCAGGACTTCGTTTCCGACGCCAACCGCCGCCTGTCGATCAAGAACCTGCCGGCCCCGGTGCTCGCCAGCCTGCGCTGGCCGGGCCGCCCGAACCTGCCGGAAGGCAACCTGTGCTGGACCTACATGGTCGATTCGCCGATCGGCAAGTTCGCGCTGTTCGTCGGCCACGTCGAACCGGAAGGCCGCGCCTGGCCGTTCGAAGTGTGGGCCAATGGCCCGGCCGAACCGCGCGGCCTGGGTGCCGTCGCCAAGACGCTGTCGATGGACATGCGCGCCAACGACCACGGCTGGCTGGAAATGAAGCTGGACGCCCTGGCCAAGACGCCGGGCGACTCCTTCGACATGCAGATGCCGCCGCACGGCGAGCGCAAGCGCATGCCGTCGGTCGTCTCCGCCATGGCCCAGGTCATCGCCTGGCGCTGCGAGCAGCTCGGCGCCTTCAAGCACGAAGGCCCGACCCCGGTGAAGGATGCCCTGTTCAGCGCCAAGGAGCCGAAGACCGGCACCGACGGCACGCTGTCCTGGACCGTCGATGTCAGCAACCCGTCGACCGGCGAGGATTTCGTCCTCGGCCTCAAGGAAATCACGCTGCCGGACGGCACCTCGCGTCCGTACTCGATGTGGCTGTCGGGCAACTACCCGCGCGCCCTGGACGGCCTCTCCAAGCTGCTGTCGCTCGACATGCGCGTCCTCGACCCGGCCTGGATCGGCATGAAGCTGCGCAAGCTGATCGACTACTCCGAGCCGCTCGGCGACTTCATGGCCTTCGTGCCGGGTTCGCGCAAGCAGCAGACCTACCCGTCCACGGTGGCCTACATCGCCAACCTGATCATCCACCGCTACGCCATGCTCGGCATCCTCGACGAATCCGGCTTCCCGCTGCAGCAGATGGGCATCCTGGAAGCGCCGGAAGACACCACCAGCAACAAGGTGCTGCCGACCCAGGGCAAGCTGTGCGGCGAGTGCGGCAACCACACGATGATCCGCAAGGACGGCTGCGACTTCTGCACCGCCTGCGGCGCGGTCGGCACCTGCGGCTGATCGCCTGAAGCGTCAAGCAAAACGCCCCGGTTTTCCCGGGGCGTTTTTGTTTCTGCCTGAAAAGTCGCGCTGGCGACCGACGGGTTTCCTGATCAGGCTTTTTCCAGCCAGAACAGCGAGGTGATGGTTTTCGCATCGGTGATGCGGCCGTCCCAGACTGCCTGCCGGGCTTCGGCCGGCGACAGCTCGACGACATCCAGGAACTCGTTGTGGTCGAGCTGCTTTTCACCTTCCAGCCGCAGACCACGAGCGGCGAAGATCTCGATGCGCTCGTCGGAATAGCCGATGCAAGGGTGCATCACCCCCAGGTACTCCCACTCGCTGGCGGCATAGCCGGTTTCCTCGAGCAACTCGCGCTTCGCCGTCTCGATGATGGCCTCGCCATGGTCGATCTTTCCGGCCGGCAACTCCAGGAATACCCGACGCAGCGGATAGCGGAACTGGCGCTCGAACAGCAGATTGCCATTGGGCAGGAAGGCCAGGATGACGACGGCCCCGGGATGGACGATGTATTCCCGTACCGACTCCTTGCCGTTGGGCAGGCGGACACGGTCCTTCCTCACTTTCAGCAAGGCGCCATCGAAGACGGATTCGCTGGCTATTTCGGATTCGATCAGGTGTGCGTCGTGCGACATGTTCAACTCCACAAAGCAAAACGCCCCGACAGGCGGGGCGTTTTTGATTCAGCAGCGGTTCCCGATCAGAGCGAGCGCAACAGTGCGTAGGCGCACAGCGACATGATCACTTGCGGGAAGATGCCCAGGAAAGCCACGGCCAGGCCGTTGGCGGAAATCAGGATACGCATGTCCATGCCGGCGGTGAGCGGGGTTTCGTCGACCGGTGCGTCGAAATACATCAGCTTGACGACACGCAGGTAGTAGAAGGCACCGATCAGCGAGAACAGCACGGCGACGATGGCCAGCCACAGGTAACCGGCGGCGACGACGGCCTGCAGCACCGAGAACTTGGCGAAGAAGCCGATGAAGAACGGCACGCCGGCCATCGAGAACATCAGCATCAGCATGATGCCGGCGAACCACGGGCTGCGCTTGTTCAGGCCCTTGAGGTCTTCCAGTTCGTCGGCCTCGAAACCGGCGCGGGACATCAGCAGGATCATGCCGAAGGTACCGGCCGACATCAGCACGTAGGCGATGACGTAGAACATCGACGAGCTGTAGGCGTTCAGCGCATAGCGGGCGTCGCCGCCGACCACGCCGGTGACGATGCCGAGCAGCATGAAACCCATGTGGGAAATTGCCGAGTAGGCCAGCATGCGCTTGAGGTTGGTCTGGGCGATGGCGGCCAGGTTGCCGATGGCCATCGACAGCACCGACAGGATGACCAGCATGGCCTGCCAATCCTGGGCCATGGTGATCAGGCCATTGACCAGCAGGCGCATGACGATGGCGAAAGCGGCCAGCTTGGGCGCGGAACCGATGAACAGCGTGACCGAGGTCGGCGCGCCGTGATAGACGTCCGGAATCCACATGTGGAAGGGCACGACGCCGAGCTTGAAGGCCAGGCCGGCAACCAGGAAGACCAGGCCGAAGACCATCACGGTCTTGTTGACGCCGCCGCCGTACAGGCGCTCGGCGATACCGGTGATTTCCAGCGTGCCGGTAGCACCGTAGATCATCGACATGCCGTACAGCAGCAGGCCGGAAGCCAGCGCGCCCAGGACGAAGTACTTCATCGCGGCTTCGGTCGACACCACGGAATCACGGTTCATCGCCACCATCGCGTACAGCGACAGCGACAGCAGTTCCAGACCGATGTAGATGGTCAGGAAGTGGTTGGCCGAGATCATGACCATCATGCCGAGCGTGGCGAACAAGGCCAGCACGTAGTACTCGCCCTTGTTCATCGACTCGCGGTCGATGATGTAGCCGCGCGAGTAGAACATCACGATGACCACGGTCATGTAGAGGAACAGCTTCAGCAGGTCGGACATCAGGTCGTCGACGAACATGTTGCTGAAGGTGTAGGTGATCTCGCCGGTGCTCGTCGCGAACTGGATCGCGGCGCAACCGATCAGGGTCAGCTGGGTCAGCACGAAGGTGACGGTGCGCCGGCTGTCCTTGACCAGCAGATCGATCATCAGGATGGCCAGGGCCATCGTCACCAGAAAGATTTCCGGTGCAGCGGGCAGAAGATTGGGGACAACGAAATTGTCGAACATGTCGGCTACCGTTTATTGAATCTTGCTGATGGCAACGTGATGCAGCAGGTCGTTGACCGAGGCGTGCATGACTTCGGTGAAGGGCTGCGGGTAGATACCCATCCACAGCGTGGCGATGGCCAGCACTGCCAGGATGGCGAACTCCCGCTTGTTGATGTCGCTCAGTTCCTCGACGTGATGGTTGGCGACGTCGCCGAAAATCACGCGCTTGTACATCCACAGCGAGTAGGCGGCGCCGATGACCATCGACGAGGCGGCAGCGAAGGCCACCCAGAAATTGAACTTGACAGCGCCGAGGATGACCATGAATTCGCCGACGAAGCCCGAGGTGGCCGGCAAGCCGGCGTTGGCCATGGTAAACAGCATGAACAGCGCGGCGAACTTCGGCATCTTGTTGACCACACCGCCGTAATCGGCGATCTGGCGGCTATGCACGCGGTCGTACATGACGCCGATACAGAAGAACATGGCGCCCGACACGAAGCCGTGGGAAACCATCTGGACCAGCGCGCCTTCGATACCCATGGCGCTGAACATGAAGAAGCCCAGCGTCACGAAACCCATGTGGGCGATCGAGGAATAGGCGACCAGCTTCTTCATGTCTTCCTGAACCAGGGCGACGAAGCCGATATAGACCACGGCGATCAGCGACAGCGCGACGACCAGGCCGGACAACTCGTGCGAGGCATCCGGGGCGATCGGCAGCGAGAAACGCAGGAAGCCGTAGGCACCGAGCTTCAGCGCAATGGCCGCCAGGACGATGGAGCCGCCGGTAGGCGCCTCGACGTGAGCGTCCGGCAACCAGGTGTGCACCGGCCACATCGGCACCTTGACGGCGAAGGCGATCAGGAACGCCAGGAACAGCCAGATCTGCGGACCGAGGCCGATCGGCAGTTTGTGCCATTCGAGGATCGAGAAGCTGCCGCCGGACTGGATGAACAGGTACATCAGGGCCAGCAGGAACAGCAGCGAACCGAACAGCGTGTAGAGGAAGAACTTGAAGGCGGCGTAAACCCGGTTCGGGCCGCCCCAGACGCCGATGATCAGGTACAGCGGGATCAGCGAGGCTTCGAAGAAGACGTAGAACAGCACGCCGTCCAGCGAGGTGAAGATGCCGTTCATCAGGCCCGACATGATCAGGAAGGCGGCGTTGTACTGGGCGACCTTCTGCTCGATCACTTCCCAGCCGGCCGCCACCACGACGATGGTGATGAAGGCGTTGAGGACGACGAAGAGCATCGAGATGCCGTCGACCCCGAGGTGGTAGTTGATGTTGAAGCGCGGAATCCACGTCTTCAGTTCGACGAACTGCATGCCACCGTTGGCGATGTCGAAGTTCGTCCACAGCGGGATCGTCACCAGGAAGGCAACGACCGCACCGATCAGGGCAAGCATCCGCGCCAGCGGAGCGTTCCGGTCGCCGCCGGTGGTCAGCACGACCAGGCCGGAAACGATCGGAATCCAGATTGCGAGAGATAGCAGCGGGTAAGTCGACATGTTATTCCTTGCTCTTCTGCGAACTATTCACGCTAGGCGCGGTTGATCCACAGGGTCATCAGCACGAAGACGCCGATGATCATGGTGAAAGCGTAGTGATAAACGTAACCGGTCTGGAACAGGCGGGTCACGGTGGCAATCCAGCCGACCATCTTGGCCGAGCCATTGACGATCAGGCCGTCGATCACGGCGACATCGCCGCCCTTCCACAAGGCCTTGCCGAGCAGACGGGCACCGCCGGCGAATACGACTTCGTTGAACTTGTCGAAGTAGTACTTGTTCTCGAACAGGGTGTTGATCGCCGAGAAACGACGCTGGATGGCGGCGGGAATGTCCGGACGCTTCATGTAGAAGAACCAGGAGACGACGACACCGGACAGGGCCAGGATGAACGGCAGCGTGGTCAGCGAATGGACACCCATCGCCGCGGCGCCGTGGAACTCCTCGGCCAGGTGTTCCATGGCCGGGTGAGCGTGGTGATCGATGAAGATCACGCCCTTGAAGTAATCGCCGTAGAGCATCGGCTCGATCGCCAGGTAACCGATCGCCAGCGACGGAATGGCCAGCAACACCAGCGGCAGCCAGACGACCCACGGGGTCTCGTGCGGCTTCTGGCCCGGGGCCAGACCATGGTGGTGGTCGTGCGTGGCTTCCTCGTCGTCGTGGTCGCCTTCGTGCTCATGATGATGGGCATCGTCAGCCTTGCCGAAACGTTCCTCGCCATGGAAGACCAGGAAGTACATGCGGAAGGAGTAGAAGGCGGTGACGAAGACACCGGCGAGAACGGCGTAGTAGGCGAAGCCTGCCCCCGGCTGACCGGCGTGATAGGCAACGGCGGCCGCCTCGATGATCGAGTCCTTGGAGTAGAAGCCGGACAGGAAGGGCGTGCCGATCAGGGCCAGCGAGCCGACCAGGGAGGTGATCCAGGTGATCGGCATGTACTTGCGCAGGCCGCCCATGTTGCGGATGTCCTGGTCGTGGTGCATGCCGATGATGACGGAACCCGCGGCAAGGAAGAGCAGCGCCTTGAAGAAGGCGTGGGTCATCAGGTGGAAGATGGCGACCGAGTAGGCCGACGCGCCGAGCGCGACCGTCATGTAGCCGAGCTGCGACAGCGTCGAGTAGGCGACGACGCGCTTGATGTCGTTCTGGATGATGCCCAGGAAGCCCATGAACAGCGCGGTGATGGCGCCGATCACGATGACGAAGGACAAGGCCGTGGTCGACAGTTCGAACAGCGGCGACATCCGGGACACCATGAAGATACCGGCGGTAACCATGGTCGCGGCGTGAATCAGCGCGGAAATCGGGGTCGGGCCTTCCATGGAGTCGGGCAGCCAGACGTGCAGCGGAACCTGGGCGGACTTGCCCATGGCACCGATGAACAGGCAGATGCAGGTCACTGTCATCAGGGACGCGGTGGCCCACTCGCGGCCGGCGAACAGGTTGATCGTGGTCGCGGCGAGTTCCGGAGCCTTCTGGAAGACGGTGGCGTAATCCAGGGTACCGAAATGGGTCAGGATCAGGCCGATGCCGAGGATGAAACCGAAGTCGCCGACACGGTTGACCAGGAAGGCCTTCATGTTGGCGAAGATGGCGGTCGGGCGGGTGTACCAGAAGCCGATCAGCAGGTAGGAGACCAGGCCCACGGCTTCCCAGCCGAAGAAGAGCTGCATGAAGTTGTTGCTCATCACCAGCATCAGCATGGAGAAGGTAAACAACGAGATGTAGCTGAAGAAGCGGTTGTAGCCCGGATCTTCCTGCATGTAGCCGATGGTGTAGATGTGGACCATCAGCGACACGAAGGTGACCACGATCATCATGGTCGTGGTCAGGGAGTCGATCAGGAAGCCGACCTCGAACTTGTAGTCGCCGCTGGTCAGCCAGGTGTAGACCGGACCGTTGAAGGTGTGCCCGGCCTGGACGTCCTTGAAGATCATCACCGAGGCGATGAAGGCGATGGCGACACCGGCGATGGTGGCGGTATGGGCAACCCAGCGCGGAATGACGCGGCAGAACAGGCCGGCGATCATGGCACCGATCAACGGTGCCAGCGGAACGAGCAGATAGAGTTTTTGCATTTCCATGTTTAACCCTTCAGGCTGCCCAGGTCATCCACATGGATGCTCTTGAGGTTGCGGAACAGCACGATCAGGATGGCCAGACCGATCGCCGATTCAGCGGCAGCGACGGTCAGGATGAAGAAGACGAAAATCTGGCCGGAGATATCCTGCAGATAGTGCGAGAAGGCCACGAAGTTCATGTTCACCGCCAGCAGCATCAGTTCGATGGCCATCAGCAGAACGAGAAGATTCTTGCGGTTCAGGAATATCCCGACGACGCTGATCGCGAACAGGATCGCGCCCAGAATCAGGAAATGCGAGAGTGTCAGATTGAGCATGATCTTCCCTGGGTTCAGTCTTTTTCAACCGGCATCTGCAGGACGCGGACGCGATCCTTCGCCTTGACGAAGACCTGCTGGTTCGGGTTGGTGTACCTGGATTTCTTCGGACCGCGATAGGTCAGCACGATCGCGGCGATCATGCCGACGAGCAGGATCAAGGAAGCCAGTTCGAAGGGATAGACGTAGTCGCTGAACATCAGCGCACCGATCGCCTTGGTGTTGGACACGCCGGCCGGCACCATGGCTTCGGCTGCCGGTACCTGGAAGTACTTGCTGCCCAGCACCAGGCCCATCTCCATGACCATCAGCAGGCCGAGCAAGGCGCCCAGCGGCAGATAGTTCCAGAAACCCTGGCGGATGCGGTCGATATTGATGTCCAGCATCATGACGACGAACAGGAAGAGGACCATGACCGCGCCGACGTACACCAGAATGATGGCGATCGCCAGAAACTCCGCCTGCAGCAAAGCCCAGATGCCGCCGCAGGTGAAGAAGGCGAGGATCAGGTGAAGCGCGGCATGCACCGGATTGCGGGCGGTGATCACGCGAAGGCTCGCGAAGATCAGAATCGCCGACAGGAAGTAGAAAACCCCAGTTTGAAAATCCATCGCTAGCACCTGTTATCGGTAAGCAGCATCAAGCTCGCGATCCTTCGCGATTTGATCTTCGTAGCGGTCGCCGTTGGCCAGCAACATCTGCTTGGTGTAATACAGATCGCCGCGCTTTTCACCGTGGTATTCGAAAATGCGGGTCTCGACAATCGCATCGACCGGACAGGCTTCTTCGCAGAAACCGCAGAAGATGCACTTGGTCAGATCGATATCGTAGCGCGTCGTACGACGCGAACCGTCGTCGCGCGGCTCGGCCTCGATGGTGATCGCCAAAGCCGGGCAGATCGCCTCGCACAGCTTGCAGGCGATGCAGCGCTCTTCGCCGTTCTCGTAGCGACGCAAGGCGTGCAGGCCACGAAAACGGAAGCTCTGCGGCGTCTTTTCCTCCGGATACTGAACGGTGATCTTGCGGGCGAAGAAATACTTGCCCGTCACCGACATCCCCTTCAACAATTCCTTGAGGAAGAGGCTGTTGAAGATTTCCTTCATCGAACCCATTAGTCTCTCCTCACTTCCAGATATTCAGCGGCGACATCATCCAGACGCCGACAACAACCAGCCAGATCAGACAGATCGGCACAAACACCTTCCAGCCCAGACGCATCAACTGGTCATAGCGGTAACGCGGGAAAGTCGCGCGGAACCACAGGAAGAGGAAGAGGATCGCCGACATCTTGGCGAACAGCCAGAGAATGCCGTCCGGCAGGAAACCGACCGGCGACAGCCAGCCGCCCAGGAACATGATGGAAGTCAGCGCAGCGACCAGGATCATGTTGGCGTATTCGGCCAGGAAGAAGACGGCGAAGGCCATGCCGGAGTATTCGACGTGGAAACCGGCGACGATTTCCGACTCGCCTTCGGCGACGTCGAACGGGGCGCGGTTGGTTTCGGCCACGCCGGAAATCAAGTACACCAGGAACATCGGGAACAGCGGCAGCCAGTTCCAGGACAGGAAGCTCAGCCCCCAGCCGGCGAAGCGGCCCTGGTTCTGGACATTGACGATTTCAACCAGGTTCAGGCTGTTGGAAACCATCAGCACGCAGATCAGCGAGAAACCCATCGAGATTTCGTAGGAAACCATCTGCGCCGCGGAACGCATGGCGCCGAGGAAAGCGTACTTGGAGTTGGAAGCCCAGCCGGACAGGATGATCCCGTACACACCCATCGAGGTGATGGCCATGATGTACAGCAGGCTGGCGTCGATATTGGCCAGGACCAGGCTGTCGGTAAAGGGAACCACGGCCCACGCGGCCAGTGCCGGCGCGATGGCCAGCATCGGGGCGATGACGAAGATGCCCTTGTTGGCCGTTGCCGGAACGATGATTTCCTTCATCAGCAGCTTCAGGCCGTCGGCGATCGGCTGGATCAGGCCCCACGGACCGACCCGGTTGGGACCGATACGAACCTGCATGTAGCCGATGACCTTGCGTTCGAAGTAGGTCAGGTAGGCAACGCCAAGCATCATCGGCGCAACGATCAGGACAATCTTGAGCAGGGCCCATACCGCAGGCCATGCGCCGCCGAAAAGGCCTTGTCCGAAATTCATCAGTGCGTCCATTTATGCACGCTCCACGGAAATCGAGCCAAACATGTCGCCGAGCATGACGGTGCTCGCATGTGCCGCAGCAACACGAACACAACCGGCCGGCACGCCGTTATCCAGCCTGGCTGCGAGAACAGCCTCGCCGGCACCCTGCTTGACCCGGACCTGCCCCTTGTCGGCAACACCGATCTGGGCCAGGGTTTGTTCATTCATGCGGGCGGTCGGCGCGACCGAGTCGGCCGTTTGCTGCAGCGCCGGAGCGCGACGCGCCATCGGATCGGCGAAGTTGATCGGCACATCGGCAATACGCTGCAGACCGTTCGCCGCGGCGGCGGGCTGAGCGATGGCGATACCGTTCAGTTCGTTGCTGAGACCGGCGACGAATTCAACCGCCGTACCCCCGAACACCTCGTCGCGAACCTGTTCGCTCGAAGCGTAGCCGAAGCCGTCCAGGTTGAGCACATTGCCCAGCACGCGCAGGATCTTCCAGGCCGGACGGGCATCGCCGCGGGCCTTGGCCACGCCGTTGAAGCTCTGGGCACGGCCTTCGGTATTGACGAAGGTTCCCGAGGTTTCGGTGAAGGGCGCGATCGGCAGCATCACGTCGGCGTATTCCAGTGCCGGCGCGTGCTTGAAGGCCGACATGTAAACCACCAGGCTGGCCTGCTTGAGCGCGGCCAGCGCCAGTTGCGGATTGGCGCAATCGAATTCCGGCTCGATGCCCATCAGGACATAGGCCTTGCGCGGCTGCTCGAACATCTGGCGGGCATTGGCACCGGAAGGCAGCGCCCAGGACAGGTGGGCACCGACGGTATTGGCACCCTCGCCGAGGAAGCCGACGGTGGCGCCGGTCAGCTTGCCCAGTTCCAGGGCCAGCGCGTGCAGCTGGGTGGCATCGGCGGATTGGGTCGCCACATTGCCCAGGAAGACGGCGCGTTTTTCGCCATCGACCAGGCTTTGCGCAATCTTCTTGCTGGTATCGCAAACCGCGACGGCGGCCAGCGCGGCCGGGACAGCAACGCCCTTGATCTCGGCGGCAGCCTTGACCACGGCGGCCAGCGCGTTCGCCAGCGCGGCCGGGGCGACGGTCAGGCGAGCGTGCACATTGATCAGCGGATCGTCACCGGCCACGTCGAGCAGGCTGACCTTGGTGAATTTCTTGGCGGCCTGGCGCAGGCGCTGGGCGATCAGCGGATGATCCTTGCGCAGGAAGGAACCGACGACCAATGCACCGTCGAGATCCTTGATCTCGGCGAGGCGCATGCCCAGCCAGGGCGCGCCGGCGCGCTTGAAATCGGACGAAAAGTCGCTCTGGCGCGGACGGAAATCGGTATTGCCGCTACCCAGGCCCTTCATGACCTTGCCGAGCAGGAACAGCTCTTCCACCGTCGAGCTCTGGGCGGCCAGCGCGGCCACGGCGTCGCCGCCATGTTCGCGGGCGACATCCTTCAGGCCGTGGGCGACATAGTCGAGGGCGACGTTCCAGTCGACTTCCTTCCACTCGCCGCCCTGCTTGACCATCGGCTTGGTCAGCCGCTCGTCGGAGCTCAGGGATTGGTAGGAGAAACGCTCCTTGTCGGAGATCCAGCATTCATTGACCGCTTCGTTCTCGCGCGGCAGAACGCGCATCACGTCGTCGTGCTTGACCTGGACCACCAGGTTGGCGCCAACGGAATCCTGCGCGCTGATCGACTTGCGGCGCTGCAGTTCCCAGGAACGGGCGGTGTAGCGGAAAGGCTTGGAAGTCAGCGCACCGACCGGGCACAGGTCGATCATGTTGCCGGACAGTTCGGAATCCACCGAACGACCGACGAAGGTCATGATTTCCGAGTGCATGTTGCGATTGGCCATGCCCAGTTCCATGATGCCGCCGATTTCCTGGCCGAAGCGGACGCAACGGGTGCAGTGGATGCAGCGGCTCATTTCTTCCATCGAGATCAGCGGACCGACGCTCTTGTGGAAGACGACGTGCTTTTCCTCGGTGTAGCGGCTCTTCATCGGGCCGTAGCCGACGGACATGTCCTGCAGCTGGCACTCGCCGCCCTGGTCGCAGATCGGGCAATCCAGCGGGTGGTTGATGAGCAGGAATTCCATCACGCCCTTCTGGGCCTTGACGGCCAGTTCGGAGTGGGTGAACACCTTCATCCCGTTGGTCACCGGGGTCGCGCAAGCCGGCAACGGCTTCGGCGCCTTTTCCACCTGCACCAGACACATCCGGCAGTTGGCGGCGATCGAAAGTTTCTTGTGGTAGCAGAAATGCGGAATGTAAACGCCAACCTGCTGCGCGGCATCCATCACCGTGCTGCCGTCGGGCACTTGCGCCTTTTTGCCGTCGATCTCGATTTCTAGCATGTCGCTACCTTGTAGCCAGTTTTTTCGTTACTAACCCGCGGCCTGTCAGGCCGGAATCTTGTGGAAGCCACTGCCGGCCCATTGCACATCCTTGGGAACCAGACAGGTCTTGTTTTCGATGTGGTACTCGAATTCCTTGCCGAAGTGCTTGATGAAGCTCTGCACCGGGAAGGCTGCCGCATCGCCGAGCGCGCAGATGGTGCGACCGGCGATATTGCCGAGCACGCTGTTCAGCAGGTCGAGATCCTCGGGCTTGCCGAGACCGTTCTCGATGCGATGCACGACCTTGTACATCCAGGCGGTGCCTTCGCGGCAAGGCGTGCATTGGCCGCAGGACTCTTCGTGATAGAAGAAGGAGAGACGCTCCAGCGCCTTGACCATGCAAACCGTTTCGTCCATGACGATGACCGCGCCGGAACCGAGCATCGAGCCGCCCTTGCTGATCGAGTCGTAGTCCATGGTGCAATCCATGATGACTTCGCCCGGCATGACCGGCGCCGACGAACCGCCGGGGATGACGGCCTTCAGCTTGCGTCCGCCGCGCATCCCGCCGCACATTTCGAGCAGGGTGGAGAACGGCGTGCCGAGCGGAATTTCATAGTTGCCCGGACGATTGACGTGGCCGGACACCGAGAACAGCTTGGTGCCGCCGTTGTTCGGCTTGCCCAGGTTGAGGAACTCCTCGCCGCCCATCTTCAGGATGAAGGGAATGGAAGCGAAGGTCTCGGTATTGTTGATCGTCGTCGGCTTGCCGTAGAGGCCGAAAGAGGCCGGGAATGGCGGCTTGAAGCGCGGCTGGCCCTTCTTGCCCTCGATCGACTCGAGCAGCGCGGTTTCCTCGCCACAGATGTAGGCGCCGTAGCCGTGGTGGGCGAACAGTTCGAAATTGAAGCCGGAGCCGAGAATGTTCTGGCCAATGAAGCCGGCGGCGCGCGCTTCGTCGAGCGCCTCCTCGAAACGCTTGTACTCTTGCCAGACTTCGCCGTGCACGTAGTTGTAGCCGCGGTTCGCGCCCATCGCGTAGGCGGCAATGGCCATGCCTTCGATGACGGAATGCGGGTTGTAACGCATGATGTCGCGGTCCTTGAAGGTCCCCGGCTCGCCTTCGTCGGTATTGCAGACGACGTACTTGTCACCCGGGAAGGAACGCGGCATGAAGGACCACTTCAGGCCGGTCGGGAAGCCGGCGCCGCCACGACCGCGCAGCACGGACTTCTTGACTTCGCTGATGACGTCTTCCTGGGTCATCTTGCTTTCCAGGATGCGCTTCAGCTGCGCATAGCCGCCACGGGCGACGTAATCCTTGAGATGCCAGGTGTTGTCGCCGTCCAGGCCTTCCATCAGAACGCCGTTGATCGAACCAAGCATTGCCATTATTTGCACTCCTCAAGCAGCTTGTCGATCTGTTCCGGATGCATGTGGCTGCACATCGAGCGGTTGTTGACGATGAAGACCGGCGCATCGCCGCAAGCGCCCATGCACTCGCCTTCCTTCAACGTGAACTTGCCGTCGGCCGTGGTTTCGCCGTAGCCGATGCCCAACTTCTTCTGCACGTACTCGCCGGCATGGTAGCCGCCGGACAGCGCGCACGGCAGGTTGGTACAGACCGTGATCTTGTACTTGCCGACCGGCTTGAGGTCGTACATGTTGTAGAAGGAAGCGACCTCGTAGACAGCCATCGGGGCAATGCCGAGATAATCGGCGACGGCCTCGATTGCCTCGGAAGGCAACCAGCCCTTCTCTTCCTGGGCATGGGCCAGGCAGGACATGGTGGCCGACTGCTTTTGATCAGCCGGGTACTTGGCGACTTCGCGCGCAAATTTCTGGAGGGTTTCAGCGGAAAACATCAGCGGTCGATCTCGCCAAAAACGATATCTTGGGAGCCGATGATCGTAACGACGTCGGCAATCATGTGGCCACGGGACATTTCATCGAGGCCGGACAGGTGGACAAAGCCCGGCGCACGGATCTTCATGCGGTACGGCTTGTTGGCACCGTCGGAGACGAAGTAGATACCGAACTCGCCCTTCGGATGCTCGACGGCAGCGTAGGCCTCGCCTGCCGGAACATGAATCCCTTCGGTGAAGAGCTTGAAGTGGTGAATCAGCTCCTCCATGTTGGTCTTCATGTTTTCACGCGGCGGCGGCGCCACCTTGTTGTTGTCGGTGATCACCGGGCCGGGATTCTTGCGCAGCCAGGCAATACACTGCTTGATGATGTTGTTCGACTGGATCATTTCTTCCATGCGAACCAGGTAGCGGTCGTAGCTGTCGCCATTCACGCCTACCGGCACATCGAAATCGACCTTGTCGTAAGCGGCGTACGGCTGCTTCTTGCGCAAGTCCCAGGCAATGCCCGAACCACGCAGCATGGCGCCGGTGAAGCCCATCTGCAGGGCACGCTCGGGACTGACCACGCCGACATTGACCAGGCGCTGCTTCCAGATACGGTTATCGGTCAGCAGGGTATGGTACTCGGCGTGATAGGTCGGGAAGCGATTGGTAAAGTCCTCGAGGAAGTCGAGGACCGAACCGCTGCGGTTCTCGTTCTTCTCCGCCGCCTTCTTGGCATTGGTCCAGGTCGATTCCTGGTACTGCGGCATGCGATCCGGCAGGTCGCGATAGACGCCGCCCGGACGATAGTAGGCAGCGTGCATCCGGGCACCGGAAACCGCCTCATAGACGTCCATCAGGTCTTCGCGCTCGCGGAAGGTGTACAGCGCCATGGTCATCGCACCGACGTCCAGCGCGTGACAGCCGATCCACAACAGGTGGTTGAGGATACGGGTGACTTCGTCGAACATCACGCGGATGTACTTGCCGCGCTCCGGCACCTCGATGCCGAGCAGCTTCTCGGTTGCCAGGCAGTAGGCGTGCTCGTTGCACATCATCGACACGTAGTCGAGACGATCCATGTAGGGCACGGACTGGACCCAGGTACGGGTTTCAGCAAGCTTCTCGGTGGCACGGTGCAGCAAGCCGATATGCGGGTCGGCGCGCTGGACGACTTCGCCGTCCAGTTCGAGCACCAGACGCAGCACGCCGTGCGCCGCCGGGTGCTGCGGGCCAAAGTTCAGGGTGAAATTGCGGATATCAGCCATGTGCCGGATCCCCGTAGGTATCTTCGCGCACGATGCGCGGGGTGTTTTCGCGTGGCTCGATGGTCACCGGCTGGTAGATCACGCGAGCCTGATCCGGGTCGTAACGCATTTCGACGTGACCGGAGATAGGGAAGTCCTTGCGGAAAGGATGGCCGATGAAGCCGTAGTCGGTCAGGATGCGACGCAGGTCGTCGTGGCCGACGAAGGCGATGCCGTAGAGATCGAAGGCCTCGCGTTCGAACCAGTTGGCCGTCGACCAGACAGCAGTCACCGAATCGACCGACGGGAAGCTTTCGTCATCGGCAAAGACGCGAACGCGCAGACGGATGTTCTGGGACACCGACAAGAGATGGACGACGACCGCGAAACGCGCGCCAGTCCAGGCACCGTCACCGTAGGTCGAATAATCGACGCCACACAGGTCGATCAACTCTTCGAAGCGGAAGTCCGACTCGTCGCGCAGCGCAGTCATCACGCCGAGGTAGTCAGCAGCACCGACTTCAATGGTTACTTCACCGAGCGCCAGCTTCAGAGACTTTATCTTGTCGCCGAAATGCTTCTGCAGGTTCTCACTAAGCGTTTCCAGCTTGGCAGACATATTCGATCAGCCTTGGCAATTAACGAGCAATGGTATTGGTACGGCGTATCTTGTTCTGCAACTGAATGATCCCGTAGATCAGCGCCTCGGCGGTCGGCGGACAGCCCGGCACGTAGATATCAACGGGAACAATGCGGTCGCAGCCGCGCACCACGGAATAGGAGTAGTGGTAATAGCCACCACCGTTGGCGCAGGAGCCCATGGAAATGACCCAGCGCGGCTCGGCCATCTGGTCATAGACCTTGCGCAAGGCCGGCGCCATCTTGTTGGTCAGCGTACCGGCCACGATCATCACGTCGGACTGACGCGGACTCGGGCGGAACACCACGCCAAAGCGGTCCAGGTCATAGCGGGACACACCGGCATGGATCATCTCGACCGCGCAGCACGCCAGACCGAAGGTCATCGGCCACAAGGAGCCGGTGCGCATGTAATTGATCAGCTTGTCAGCCGTCGTGGTGACAAAGCCTTCCTGAAGAACGCCTTCAATAGCCATATTCGAGCCTTATTCCCATTCCAGCGCGCCCTTGGCCCAGGCATAGATATAGCCGACGACCAGAATGGCAACGAATACCATCATCTCGACAAAACCGAACATCTTGATCGATTCCGTCGCCACGATATCCTTGAAGATCGTCGCCCACGGGAAAAGGAAGGCAACTTCAAGATCGAACAGAATGAAGAGAATGGCAATCAGGTAATAGCGCACATCGAACTTCATGCGCGCATCTTCGAATGCCTCAAAGCCACACTCGTAGGGAGAGAGCTTTTCCGGGTCCGGACGACTGGGGGCAAGAATAAAGCCCATCGCAACAGGCAGAACGCCGATCGCAACCCCCACCAGAACGAACATCAGGATTGGAAAGTAGTTTTCCATGATCCGCCGCCAATATTCAGTTTCTTGTTCGAAACAGCGTACCCGCAGGCCACTGCCCCAGTTTTTTGGTGCCGACGGCGAGACTCGAACTCGCACAGCTTGCGCCACTACCCCCTCAAGATAGCGTGTCTACCAATTTCACCACGTCGGCACTATTTTTTTGCAACCCACCCGGCGAGGACCCCGTGCCAGGCAAGTCACCTTGCGCTACTTCGGTATTTCTTTCGCCTTGGAACCCGCATCAGCAGGGGCCGCCGGCGCTTCGCCAGCCGCCGAAGTCGGCTGCGAAACAGACTGCGATTGTACCGGTTCTTGCATCAGACTGCCAGTCGTTTTTGGCTTATTGGAACCGATATAGGCCAGGGTAAGACTGGTCACGAAAAACACGGCGGCCAGAATGCCGGTCGCACGGCTGAGAAAATTCGCCGAACCGGTCGCCCCGAACAAACTCCCCGAGGCGCCGCTACCGAAGGCCGCCCCCATGTCAGCCCCCTTGCCATGCTGCATCAGCACAAGACCAATGATTGCAATGGCCACCAGGATATGGACCGCGAGGACGAGAGAAAATAACCAGTTCATGTATCAGCCTATCAATTTGCCGCCCGGCAAATTGCCAGGAAATCATCTGCAACCAAGGCAGCGCCGCCGATCAAACCGCCATCGACATCCGCCTGCCCAAACAATTCAGCCGCGCTTTGCGGCTTCACGCTACCACCGTACAAAATACGCAATCCATTCGCCACCGAGGCATCCAGGGCCGCCACCTGAGAACGAATGGCCGCATGCACTTCCTGCGCCTGCTGCGGCGTGGCTGTAATCCCCGTGCCAATCGCCCATACCGGCTCATATGCGACAACCGCCGACGCCAGCGCCGCAACGCCCTGCGCATCAAGCACCGCCGCCAGCTGCCGGGACACCACGACAGCCGTCAGGCCAGCCTCTCGCTCCGCCAGCGTTTCACCAACACACAGGACAGGAACAAGCCCCGCCTTTTGCGCGGCGGCGAATTTCGCCGCCACCACCCCATCCGTCTCGCCAAACAAGGCACGACGCTCGGAGTGGCCGACCAGCACATAGCGGCAGCCAAAATCCTGCAGCATGGCAGCCGACACTTCCGCCGTATAGGCACCAGCCGGATGCTCGCTGACCGACTGCGCGCCCCAGGCAACCGGGCTACCGGACAACAAGGCCTGGGCCTGAGCCAGATAGGGGTACGGCGGACACACAGCCACTTCGCACGCCAAGCCAGACACCCCGGCCTTGACCTGCTCAAGCAGCGCCGCATTCTTCTGGAGGCTGCCGTGCATTTTCCAGTTACCGGCGACGAGCTTTTTACGCATGGATGCAGTAGTTTGGTTGGCGAAAAACTTTTGGATTATAGCGACTTGGCGATTTTTCGGTCAATAAGAACCGGGAAACAGCGGATGACTACTGAGCCGCCTCGCGCACCACGGAAGCCAGTTTTTCCGCCGCATCAAGCACCTCGGCGACATCTTCGCCCTCGACCATGACGCGCAGCAAAGGCTCGGTACCCGAGGCGCGCAACAGCACCCGGCCACGCCCCGCCAGCCGCTTCTCGGTATCGCCCAAGGCCGCCACGATCGCCGGATGCTCCTTCCACGAAAAACCGCGGACGACCGGAACATTGATCAATTTCTGCGGATAGAGCACCAACCCGCCCAGCAGCGACTTCAAATCGCCGCCGGATTCGCGCAGCGCCGCCAGAACCTGCAGGGCGGCGACGATGCCGTCCCCTGTCGTGTGGCGGTCCAGCGCCAGGATGTGGCCGGAGTTCTCGCCGCCGTACAGCCAGCCCTTTTCGTTGAGCATCTCCACGACATAGCGATCGCCCACCGCAGCCCGGGCAAACGGAATATCCAGCTTGCCCAGGGCATGTTCGAGCGCCAGGTTGGTCATCAGGGTTCCGACGACGCCCTTGACCGCCGAGGTCCTGGCCCGACTGCGCACGATGGCGTAGAGCAACTGGTCGCCATCGTAGAGATTGCCGTCCGCATCGACCATCTGCAGGCGGTCGGCATCGCCATCGAGGGCCACCCCGAGGTCCGCACGGTTGGCCAGGACGGCCTCGCACAGCGCCTTCGGCGCGGTGGCGCCGACCGCGTCGTTGATATTCAGGCCATTGGGCTGAACGCCTATCGTCACCACCTCGGCGCCCAGTTCGTGGAAGACGCTGGGCGCAATGTGGTAGGCCGCGCCATGAGCGCAATCGACGACGATTTTCAGGCCGCGAAGGTCCAGATCGTTCGGAAAGGTGCTCTTGCAAAATTCGATGTAGCGACCGCGCGCATCCTCGATGCGCTTGACCCGACCCAATTCGGCCGGCGGCGCGCAGACCATGGGCTCATCGACTCCCCGCTCGATGGCCTGCTCCACCTCGTCCGGCAGCTTCGTGCCCTGGGCCGAGAAGAACTTGATGCCGTTGTCGTAGTACGGATTGTGCGAAGCGGAAATGACAATCCCCGCCTGAAGGCGCAAGGCACGCGTCAGATAGGCCACCGCCGGGGTCGGTATCGGCCCGACCAGACAAACCTCGACACCGGCCGCCGAAAACCCCGCCTCGAGGGCCGACTCCAGCATATAACCGGACAGCCGGGTGTCCTTGCCGATCAGAACCGCCGGACGCTCGCCCGGCGGCATCTCGCAACGCCCCAGCAGGACCTTGCCGGCCGCATAGCCCAGGCGCATCACGAAATCCGGCGTGATCGGGGACTGCCCCACGCGACCACGCACGCCGTCGGTTCCAAAATATTTTCTGCTCACGAAGACTCTCCCTGTTCTATTGCCGACCACACCGCCAGGGCATCCCTGGTCGCCGCCACATCATGCACGCGTAATATTTTCGCACCTTTTTGCGCCGCCATGAGCGCCGCCGCCACGCTGGACGCCAGTCGCTGCTCGACCGGGCGGCCGGTGATGGCGCCCAGCATCGACTTTCGCGAGACCCCGACCAACAAAGGCAGGTCGCCCAGCGCCCCGTCCGGCAAGGCCCGGAACAGCGCAAGATTATGCCGAAGCGTCTTGCCGAAGCCGAAACCGGGGTCGATGACCAGGCGATCGCGCGCGATCCCGGCAGCGCGACAGCGCGCCACGCAGCCGTCAAGGAAAGCGCGCACCTCACCGACCACGTCATCGTAATTCGGCGCCTGTTGCATGGTGCCCGGCTCGCCCTGCATGTGCATCACGCAAACGGCGCAATTGCCGCCGGCCACCGCGTCGAGCGCCCCCTGGCGCGCCATGCCGGTAATGTCGTTGATCATCGAGGCGCCCGCTTCAAGCGCCGCCCGCATCACCGCGGGCTTGTAGGTATCGACCGACACCGGCACACCCCAGGTCGTGATCTCACGAAGAACCGGTATCAGGCGGCGCAATTCTTCGTCTTCCGGGGTCGGCACCGCCCCGGGACGCGAGGACTCGGCCCCGATATCGAGAATATCCGACCCCGCCTCGAGCTGTTGGCGAGCGTGCCGAATGGCGTCATCGACATGGCCGACCAGGCCATCCCCGGAAAAGGAATCCGGCGTCAGATTGACGATCCCCATCAGCAAGGGACGATCGAGCGACAAGCGGTATGAACCGCACTGTAATGTGGACATGGCAAAAACAAAAAGGCCGGGAGACTATCCCGGCCGGGTTCATGGCATTTCGGTTCAGGCGGGTGCTGCCGCACTCGGCTCCGCACCGCCCGTGGTGTCATTCGAAGCCGCAGGACGCGACGAACCCTGCGACGGCTTCGGCGGACGCGGCGGCTTGCCGCCCATGATGTCGTCGATCTGCTCGGCATCGATGGTTTCCCACTCGAGCAGCGCCTTGGTCATCGCTTCGACCTTGTCGCGGTTGTCTTCCAGCAACTGGCGCGCCAGGGCGTATTGCTGGTCGATGATGCGGCGGATTTCGGCATCGACCTTCTGCATCGTCGCTTCCGACACGTTCTTGTGCTGGGTCACCGAGCGGCCGAGGAAGACCTCGCCGTCGTTCTCGCCATAGACCATCACGCCGAGGTCGGACATGCCGTAGCGAGTCACCATGTCGCGGGCCATAGCCGTGGCACGCTCGAAGTCGTTCGAGGCGCCGGTGGTCATCTGGTTCATGAACAGCTCTTCGGCGATGCGACCGCCGAACAGCACGGCGATGCGGCTCATCAGGTATTCGCGGTCGTAGGCGTAGCGATCCTGCTCCGGCAACTGCATGGTCAGGCCCAGGGCGCGACCGCGCGGGATGATCGTGACCTTGTGCACCGGATCCGACTTGGGCACCAGCTTGGCGACCACGGCATGGCCCGACTCGTGGTAGGCCGTGTTCATCTTCTCTTCCTCGGTCATTACCATGCTGCGGCGCTCGGCACCCATCATGATCTTGTCCTTGGCCATCTCGAAGTCGTCCATGTCCACCAGGCGCTTGTTGCGACGGGCGGCGAACAGGGCAGCCTCGTTGACCAGGTTGGCCAGGTCGGCGCCGGAGAAGCCCGGCGTACCGCGGGCGATGACGTCGGCCTTGACGTCGCCGGCGATCGGCACCTTGCGCATGTGCACCTTGAGGATTTCCTCGCGGCCGCGGATATCCGGCAGCGGCACGACGACCTGGCGGTCGAAGCGGCCCGGGCGGAGCAGCGCCGGATCGAGGATGTCGGGGCGGTTGGTGGCGGCGATGACGATGATGCCGGAGTGGCCTTCGAAACCGTCCATCTCGACCAGCAGCTGGTTCAGCGTCTGTTCGCGCTCGTCGTTGCCGCCGCCCAGGCCGGCACCGCGATGGCGGCCGACGGCGTCGATTTCATCGATGAAGATGATGCACGGGGCATGCTTCTTGGCATTCTCGAACATGTCGCGAACACGGGCCGCACCGACGCCGACGAACATTTCGACGAAGTCGGAACCGGAAATGCTGAAGAACGGCACCTTGGCTTCGCCGGCGATGGCCTTGGCGAGCAGGGTCTTGCCGGTACCCGGGTTGCCGACCATCAGCACGCCCTTGGGAATGCGGCCGCCGAGCTTCTGGAACTTGGAGGGATCGCGCAGGAAATCGACGATTTCCTGGACTTCTTCCTTGGCCTCGTCGCAACCGGCGACATCGACGAAGGTAATCGTGTTCTGGGCCTCGTCGGTCATCCGCGCCTTCGATTTGCCGAAGGAGAAGGCCCCGCCCTTGCCGCCGCCCTGCATCTGGCGCATGAAGAAGACCCAGACGCCGATCAGCAGCAGCATCGGGAACCAGCTGACGAAGATGTTCATCAGGAAGGACGGCTCCTCTTCCGGCCGGGCTTCGATCTTGACGCCATTCTTCAGGAGGTCGGAAACCAGCCACAGGTCGGGCGGCGCATAGGAGGTGATGCGCTTGCCTTCGGACGTGGTCGCCTTCAGCGTGCGCCCTTCCATCACCACCTTGGAAATACGCCCCGCCTTCACCTCTTCGATGAACTGGGAGTATTCGACAGCACCGGTCGCAACCTGACGGTTGTTGAACTGGTTGAAAACCGTCATCAGCACCAGGCCGATGACCAGCCAGATTGCGAGGTTTTTGAACATGTTGTTCAAGCTTGCTCTCCTTCTACAGCGTCGAGCGACAAAAATAGCATTCTAAACAAAACTCTCAGCGTAATGTGCGACCGAGCAAATAAAGCTCGGGGCTACGATCGCGCGAAGCATCCGGTTTCCGTACCGCGACGGTTTTGAAGGTTTCACGCATCTGCTTCAAAAACGTCTCGTAATCGGACCCTTGGAAAACTTTGACCAGAAAAGCGCCTTCCGGTTTCAAATGGGCTCGGCAGAACTCCAGGCCCAACTCGGCGAGATGCATGACGCGGGCCTGATCGACCAGCGGCACACCGGACATATTGGGGGCCATGTCCGACATTACAAGCCCCACCCGGCGATCGCCGAGCTTTTCTTCCAGTTGATGCAGGACCTCGTCCTCGCGGAAATCACCCTGGATGAAGTGAACACCGTGAATCGGCTCCATTTCGAGCAGATCGAGGGCGAACACCAGCCCCTGGTCGCCGACGCGCTTGACCGCGACCTGCGACCAGCCGCCGGGTGTCGCCCCGAGGTCGACCACGACTTCGCCGCGCTTGAGCAGCAGGTCCTTGTCGTCGATCTCCATCAGCTTGAAGGCAGCCCGCGAACGCCAGCCTTCCTTCCTGGCCAACTGGACATAGGGATCATTGATGTGCTCGCGCATCCAAGCTTTGCTGGTTCTGGTTCTCTTCATTCGGTAAAATGCCGTTTTTGAAAGGTTTTACTATGCAACAACTCAACTCTGCCCAGCGTCGCGAACTGCGCGCCCAGGCACATGGACTGAATCCGGTCGTCTCGATTGCCGAAAACGGCCTGACCGACTCGGTGCTCAAGGAAATCGACAACTGCCTCAAGGCTCACGAATTGATCAAGATTCGCGTCTATGGCGACAGTCGCGAAGACCGCATCGCATACTACGAACAAATCTGCGCCCAACTGGGTGCCGCTCCGGTGCAACATATCGGCAAGCTGCTCGTGGTCTACCGTCACAATGCAGAAAAAGCGGCTGCCGAAGCCAAGAAAGCGCAGGCTGCCCGCGCCGCCACCGCGCCGCGCCGCACCAAGCGCAGCCACCAGGGCTGATCACCTCAGCCCGCGTCCGCTCCACACCACCAGCCACAGCCCCAGCAGACTCTGCACCAGGTAGAGGATGCTGGAGATGCCGTGCCACGCCGCAAAGCGGTCGCGCAACACGCTTTCCATCACTTCCCGCGGCAGGGCGTCGGCCTTCAACTGCGCCATCAACGGCTGGATGCCGAACTGGCTGGCGACCGTCAGCAAGCCCATCAGCAGCACCAGCCAGAAGACGGCGCTCCTGAAGAAGCCCGTCCCCGAGCGCAGCAGCGCGAACAGCAGCAGGTAAGCGGCACAGCCGAGGCCGATCCAGCCCACCCATGCGAACAGCTTGCCGGCTACCAGGCCGGCCAGTTGCCGATCCCCCAGACTGGCGAAAAGAACCGGCGCCGCAACGTAGCCTATGGCCCAAAGCCCGCCGACCCATAAGGTGATGGCGATCAGATAGAGGGCTTCGGAAAAACGGCGCATCGCGACTTATTCGTAGCGGACGTCGATCAGCTCGTATTCGCGCATGCCGCCCGGCGCCTGGACCTGGGCGATATCGCCGGCGTACTTGCCGATCAGCGCGCGGGCCACCGGGGAATTGACGGAAATCTTGCCATTCTTGATGTCGGCTTCATCCTCGCCGACGATCTGGTAGGTCACGCTGTCGCCGCTATCCTGGTCTTCCATCTCGACGGTTGCGCCGAATACGCAGCGGCCGTCGGCATCGAGCATTTTCGGATCGATGATCTGGGCATTCGACAGCTTGCCCTCGACTTCCTGGATGCGCCCTTCGATGAAGCCCTGGCGCTCCTTGGCGGCGTCGTATTCGGCATTTTCCGACAGGTCGCCATGCGAACGCGCCTCGGCGATCGCCGCCACCACATTCGGGCGCTCGACGGTTTTCAGGCGATGCAGTTCCTCGCGCAGCTTTTCTGCGCCGGTCACGGTCAACGGTACTTTGCTCATATTTTTTCCAGCAAAAGCAAAACCGCCGGCGCCCGAAAAGGGGCTACCCGGCGGTTCAGGTTGGTTTTAGTGAAGCTGCGAATGCAGCGTCTGGATCGGATACACCACAAGCTCACCCAGATGGCGGATACCTTCGGCAGCGGCTTCCGCACCCCAGATCGTCGTGTACATGGTCACCCGCGCCTGCAGGCCGGAGGTACGGATCGAACGCGAATCGTTGATCGCCCCGCGCTTTTCTTCCACGGTGTTGATGATCAAGACGATTTCATCGTTCTTGATCATGTCGACGACGTGCGGACGGCCCTCGGTGACCTTGTTGACCTGCTGCACCGGCAAGCCCGCCGCTTCGATGGCGTGCGCCGTGCCGCGCGTGGCCGCCAGCTGGAAACCGGCGTCGTGCAGGTGGCGGGCGATCTCGATGGCCTTGGCCTTGTCGCTGTCCTTAACCGACAGGAAGACCTTGCCCGAGGCCGGCAACTTGACGCCGGCCGCCAGTTGCGACTTGACGAAGGCTTCGGCGAAGGTGGTTCCGACGCCCATGACCTCGCCGGTCGACTTCATTTCCGGCCCGAGGATGGTATCGACGCCCGGGAACTTGACGAAGGGGAAGACGGCTTCCTTGACCGAGAAATACGGCGGAATGACTTCCTTCGTGATCCCCTGGTCCTTCAGGCTGCGCCCCGACATGCAGCGGGCGGCGATCTTGGCCAGTTGCAGGCCGGTCGCCTTCGAGACGTAGGGCACGGTGCGCGAGGCGCGCGGATTGACTTCCAGCACGTAGACGTCGTTGTCCTTGATGGCGAACTGCACGTTCATCAGGCCGCAGACGTTCAGGGCCCTGGCCATCAGCTTGGTCTGCCGGCGCAGTTCGTCCTGCACGGCGGCCGACAGCGAGTACGGCGGCAGCGAGCAGGCCGAATCGCCGGAGTGCACGCCGGCCTGTTCGATGTGTTCCATGACGCCGCCGATGATCACTTCCTCGCCGTCCGACAGCGCATCGACGTCGCACTCGACGGCGTCGTTCAGGAAGCGGTCGAGCAGCACCGGCGAATCGTTGGAAACCTTGACCGCTTCGCGCATGTAGCGCTCGAGGTCCTTCTGCTCATGGACGATTTCCATGGCCCGGCCGCCGAGCACGTAGGACGGGCGGACGACCAGCGGATAGCCGATTTCCTGCGCCAGGCGCAGCGCATCCTCTTCGGTACGGGCGGTGCGGTTCGGCGGCTGCTTGAGGCCGAGATCGTGCAGCAGCTTCTGGAAGCGTTCGCGGTCTTCGGCGATGTCGATCGATTCCGGCGTCGTGCCGATGATCGGCACGCCGTTGGCTTCCAGCGCCAGCGCCAGCTTCAGCGGGGTCTGGCCGCCGTACTGGACGATGACGCCGACCGGCTTCTCGATGGCGCAGATTTCCAGCACGTCTTCCAGCGTCAGCGGCTCGAAATACAGGCGGTCGGAGGTGTCGTAGTCGGTGGACACGGTCTCCGGGTTGCAGTTGACCATGATGGTTTCGTAACCGTCTTCGCGCATGGCCATGGCGGCGTGCACGCAGCAGTAGTCGAACTCGATGCCCTGGCCGATGCGGTTCGGACCGCCGCCCAGCACCATGATCTTCTTCTTGTCGGTCGGGTTGGCCTCGCACTCGTCCTCGTAGGTCGAGTACATGTAGGCGGTGCCGGTGGCGAATTCCGCGGCGCAGGTGTCGACGCGCTTGTAGACCGGGCGCACCTTCAACTCATGGCGACGCTCGCGGACGGCGGCTTCGCTGGTCTTGGTCAGGTGGGCCAGACGGCGGTCGGCGAAGCCCTTGCGCTTCAGGTAGCGCAGCTCTTCGGCCGAGAACGAGGCCAGTTCGCGCTTCTCGATCTGCAGCTCGAGGTCGACGATCTCCTTGATCTGGACCAGGAACCACGGGTCGATCTTGGTCAGCTCGAAGACCTTGTCGACGGTCATGCCAACACCGAAGGCATCGGCAACGTACCACAGGCGATCCGGCGACGGACGGGCCAGCTGCTCGTCGATGGTTTCCGGATCGACCGACTTCAGATTGAAGCCGTCGACACCGACTTCCAGCCCGCGCAGGGCCTTCTGCAGGGACTCCTGGAAGGTGCGGCCGATGGCCATCACTTCGCCGACCGACTTCATCTGCGTGGTCAGCGTCGAATCGGCCTGCGGGAATTTCTCGAAGGCGAAACGCGGCACTTTGGTGACGACGTAGTCGATGGACGGCTCGAAGGAAGCCGGGGTCTTGCCGCCGGTGATGTCGTTGGACAGTTCGTCGAGGGTGTAGCCGACCGACAGCTTGGCGGCGATCTTGGCGATCGGGAAGCCGGTGGCCTTGGAGGCCAGCGCCGACGAACGCGAGACGCGCGGGTTCATCTCGATGACGATCATGCGACCGTCCTTCGGGTTGATCGAGAACTGGACGTTGGAACCGCCGGTATCGACGCCGATCTCGCGCAGCACGGCGATCGAGGCGTTGCGCAGGATCTGGTATTCCTTGTCGGTCAGCGTCTGGGCCGGGGCGACGGTGATCGAGTCGCCGGTATGCACGCCCATCGGATCGAGGTTTTCGATCGAGCAGATGATGATGCAGTTGTCCGCCTTGTCGCGGACGACTTCCATCTCGTATTCCTTCCAGCCGAGCAGCGATTCCTCGATCAGCAGCTCGTTGGTCGGCGAGGCTTCGAGACCGCGCTTGCAGATGGTCTCGAACTCTTCCATGTTGTAGGCGATGCCGCCGCCGGTGCCGCCCAGCGTGAAGGACGGACGGATGATGGTCGGGAAGCCGATCATCGCCTGCACCTGGTAGGCCTCTTCCATGCTGTGGGCGGTGGCCGACCTGGCGGAACCGAGACCGATCTTGGTCATCGCGTCCTTGAACTTCTGGCGGTCCTCGGCCTTGTCGATGGCTTCCTTGGAAGCGCCGATCAGCTCGACGCCGAACTTGGCCAGCACGCCCTCGCGATCGAGGTCGAGCGCGCAGTTCAGCGCGGTCTGGCCGCCCATGGTCGGCAGCAGCGCGTCCGGGCGTTCCTTTTCGATGATCTTGGCGACGACCTGCCAGGTGATCGGCTCGATGTAGGTGACATCGGCCATTTCCGGGTCGGTCATGATGGTCGCCGGGTTGGAGTTCACCAGGATGACCTTGTAGCCCTCCTCGCGCAGGGCCTTGCAGGCCTGGGCGCCGGAGTAGTCGAATTCGCAGGCCTGACCGATGATGATCGGGCCGGCGCCAATAATCAAAACACTCTTTATGTCTGTACGTTTCGGCATTTCTTTACTCTCGCCTTATTGCGCCGGCTGCAGCGCGGCAACGCCACGCGTCATGGTGTCGAGGAAGCGGTCGAACAGGTAGGCCACGTCGTGCGGCCCCGGGCTGGCTTCCGGATGGCCCTGGAAGGAGAAGGCCGGCACGTCGGTGCGGGCGATGCCTTGCAGGGAACCGTCGAACAGCGAGACGTGCGTGACCCGCAGGTTGGCCGGCAGCGACTCGATGTCGGCGGCAAAGCCGTGGTTCTGGCTGGTGATCAGCACCTGGCCGGTGTCCATGTCCTTGACCGGGTGGTTGGCGCCGTGGTGGCCGAACTTCATCTTGGCCGTCTTGGCGCCGGAGGCCAGCGCCAGCAACTGGTGGCCGAGGCAGATGCCGAAGGTCGGCACGCCGCGGTCGAGGAATTCGCGGATGGCGGCGATGGCGTAGTCGCACGGCTCCGGGTCGCCCGGGCCGTTGGACAGGAAGACGCCGTCCGGCTTCATGGCCAGCACGTCGGCGGCCGGCGTCTGCGCCGGCACCACGGTCAGGCGGCAGCCGCGCTCGGCCAGCATACGCAGGATGTTGCGCTTGACGCCGAAGTCGTAGGCGACGACATGGAAGCGCGGCTCGGCAGCCGGCTTGTAGCCCTTCAGGGTCCACTCGGCCTCGGTCCAGGAATAGCTGTCCTTGGCCGAAACCACCTTGGCCAGGTCCATGCCGTTCAGCCCCGGGAAGGCGCGCGCCATGGCCAGGGCCTTGGACTCGTCGGCCTCGCCGGCCAGGATGCAGCCGGCCTGGGCGCCCTTTTCGCGCAGGATGCGGGTCAGCTTGCGCGTATCGATGCCGGCGATGGCGACGATGCCGTGCTTCTTCAGGTAGGACGACAAGTCGTCCTGGGTACGCCAGTTGGACGCAACCAGCGGCAGGTCGCGGATGACCAGGCCTGCGGCGTAGTTGGCGTTGGATTCGAAATCCTCCGCATTACAGCCGGTGTTGCCGATATGCGGGTAGGTCAGGGTGACGATCTGGCGGCAATAGGACGGATCGGTCAGGATTTCCTGATAACCGGACATGGCGGTGTTGAACACCACTTCGCCACTGGTCAGGCCATCGGCGCCGATGGATTGGCCCTTGAAAACCGTTCCGTCGGCGAGGGCGAGAATGGCGGGTGTGAATGAGGGCAGCAGTGACACGTCGGCTCTCCAAATATTTTCTGCTTTATCATGTGCCAAGCGGGAAGGCTTGCGCCTCCCCGCTTGTGCTTTTTAACCTTTCTATTCTAGCCGAAAAGTGCCTTTTCAGGCAAATTCAAGGGATTACACGCGTCTCGACGTAGCGTTCGAAAATCGGCTTGATGAGGGTCATTTCATCGACCAGAGCCCCGTAAAGTCGACGACAGACCGCCCAGTCGACGTTTTCCACGGCCAGCGTCGCCTGCTCCAGTTCCATCGCCCGCAGCCGCGAGTGCTCGGCGTGGAACATGGCCAGCAGCCCCTTCAGGGTATGGGCGTGCATGCGGGTCTCATGGGGATTGGTCGCGTCGATGGCCGAGCGCAGGCGGCCGAGATGGGCATCCCATTCGCACAGCAGCATCCAGGCCATGGTTGCAAGCAAGTCCGGCTCCCCGATATCCCTTAGCGCGGCCCCCAGATCCAGCTGCGCCGAAGCGCCGGTCATTCCACCATCCAGCGCCGCGAACCCGGTCTCCGAGGCGTTGCCGCGCGCCCGATCGAGCGCCGCGTAAAGATCATCGGGCCGCAAGGGTTTGGCGACGTAGTCGTTCATCCCCGCCCCCAGGCAGCGCTCGCGGTCCGATGCCATGACATTGGCGGTCATGGCAACGATGTAGACCGGCCTGAATTCGTGCGAGACAACCCAGCTCCGCCGCATTTCCCGGGAGCGTATGGCTTCGGTCGCCTCCAGCCCGCCCATCACCGGCATCTGCATATCCATCAGGATCACGTCGAAATGCCCGCCATCGAACTGATCCAGGGCCTCGGCGCCATTATTGGCGATCGACACCCGGTGCGACATGCGCTCCAGCAAGCGCCTGGCCAGCTCCTGGTTGACCGGATTGTCCTCAACCAGCAATACGCTCAGGCCCGCCTTTTCCTCTTCGGCAAGCTTGGCGAAATTCACGTGCGACAACATGAAAGCGTCGAGTTCCAGGTTGTCCCTGCCCTCGACCAGCGCCAGGGCATCGAGCATGTCGGCACAGCCTACCGGCTTGACGAGATGCGCCGAGACCCCCAATTCCCTCGAGCGCGCCAGGTCGTGACGCTGGTTTTCGGTGGTCAGCACGATGATCAGCTTTTCCTTGCGCCCCGACTGCCCCCATGTTTCGGCCAAGGTAAAACCGGCCGGAGGATCCATGTTGGCGTCGAGCACGATGTAGTCATAGGGAAAATCGACCGCCCGACTACGCTCCACCGCAGCCACCGCCGCCGCACCGTCCGCCGACCAGGAGGCCTGAACGCCGAGCCGCTCGATCAATTCGACCAGATAGCGCCCGCTGGCCTCGTTGTCGTCGATGACCAAGGCACGTCGCCCGGCATAGCGCGGATCGAGCAAGGGCGCGCCAACCGGTGCCTCGACGCCGAAACGCCCGGTAAAGCAGAACACCGACCCCTGCCCCGGCGCACTCTCCAGCCAGATCCTGCCGTCCATCAACTGGACGAGGCGGGCGCAAATGGCAAGCCCGAGACCGGTCCCGCCGAAACGCCGGGTCGTCGATACGTCGGCCTGGGAAAACGCCTCGAAAATGGCCTGCTGCTTGTCCTCCGGAACCCCCATACCGGTATCGCGCACCGAGAAGCGCAGGAATACGGAATGCTCAGTCTGCTGATCGACCTCGATCCGTATCACGACCTCACCCGCCTCGGTGAATTTGATCGCATTGCCAATCAGGTTGATCACGACCTGGCGCAAACGCGTCGGATCACCCACGACGCGGGCCGGAACATCGGGCCGGACATCGGCGATCAGCTCCAGGCCTTTCTTGTGCGCGCTGACGGCAAGCACCCTGACGGCCTCGAGCACGACATCCTGCACCGAGAAGGCCAGGGCTTCGAACTCCATCTTGCCGGCCTCGATCTTCGAAAAGTCGAGGATGTCGTTAACGATGGTCAGGAGGGCATCGGCAGAGGATTTGACGGTTTTCAGATAGTGCCGCTGCTCGGCATCGAGATCGGTATCCAGGGCCAGCTCGATCATGCCGATGATGCCGTTCATCGGCGTGCGGATTTCATGACTCATGTTGGCCAGAAACGCGCCCCGCGCCCGATTGGCGGCCTCCGCAGCCTCCTTCGCCGAAATCAGCGCCGCCTCGGTGGCCTTCATTTCGCTGATGTCGCGCTGCAGCACCAAGACCCGCGCCGGCCGCCCCTCGGCATCGCGCACGGCAACCGCGCCGCGCAACAGGAACCAGCGCCACTGGCCGTCCCTGGCCTTCAGCCGGCACTCGGCCTGGAAGGCGACTTCCTGACTCTTGAGATGCGCGTCGATCCGCGCCTGCAGCGCGCGCAGGTCCTCGGGATGCACCATGCGCTGCCACTGGACGATGGAGTCGTCCAGATCGCCCTCGGCATAGCCGAGCATCTGCTTCCACTGCCTGCCTGACTCGATATGGCCGGTTGCCAGATTCCAGTCGGTCAGCGCGTCGCCCGACAAGCGGGCATACCAGCCGCTCAGATTCTGCCCGGCATAGGCCCGGTAGGCCGAATCGACAACCCCCAGCAGCCTGTCGGCGCCATCGGCCAGTTCCGGCTGATTCGCCTGGCGCGCCTGCTCCAGCAGCTGGCGAAACCGCGACTCACCTTCGTCGCCGAAGATTTCCTGCAGCTGTTTCGCGAGCAGCCGGGATTTCATGCCGGCTAACGCAAACCGAGAACGTCCTGCATGTCGAACAAGCCGTTCTTGCGGCCGGCCATGAAGCGGGCCGCGCGCAGGCTGCCCAGCGCATAGGGCATGCGGCTGCCGGCCTTGTGGGTGATCTCGACGCGCTCGCCGATGCCGCAGAACATCACCGTATGATCGCCGACGATATCGCCGCCGCGCACCGTCGCGAAGCCGATCGTGGACGGATCGCGCTCACCGGTCACACCCTCGCGGCCGTAGATGGCGCACTCGTCAAGATCGCGACCAAGGGCCGAGGCGACAACCTCTCCCATGCGCAGGGCGGTACCCGACGGCGCATCGATCTTCATGCGATGGTGGGCCTCGACAACCTCGATATCGTAGCCTTCGTTCATGATGCGGGCGGCCATGTCGAGCAGCTTGAAGACCACGTTGACGCCGACCGCCATGTTCGGCGCGAAGACCACCGGGATATCCCTGGCCGCCTCGGCAATGACCGCCTTGCCGTCGGCTTCGAAACCGGTCGTGCCGATCACCATGCCGACGCCGGCCTGGCGACAGAGCTCGAGATGCACCAGCGTGCCTTGCGGGCGGGTAAAGTCGATCAGGACGTCGATATCCTTGAGGCCCGCCGCCACGTCATCGCCGACGACGACAGGCGAGGCCATGCCGACCAGTTCGCCGGCATTCCGGCCGATCGCCGGGCTGCCCGGCACGTCGAAAGCGGCGCCGAGCGCGACGCCCTCGCCCTTCAGGGTTGCTTCGATCAGCATGCGGCCCATGCGGCCGCCGGCACCGACGATGCCAATACGTGTTGCGTTCATTCCTAGAATCCAAACATGCTCAAAAAGCGCCGGACGTAGCCCGGCTCCTCGCGGGGCGGCAGCGGTGTGTCTGCGGCCTCGCCCGACAGCGTCCCGAGATCGACCAGGCGGCTCTTGCTCTGCGGCGTGGTCAGCTCGGCGACTTCGGCAACGGCGACATCCCCTCCGACCCGCTCCAGACGGCCATCGGCATCGAAAAACACGGTGAACTTGCGCCCCTCGACGGTTCCGGTCCGGCCGTTCCGGTAGCTATAGACATAGTCCCAGCGCTGCTGGTGGAAAATATCGGCAACCATCGGCGTTCCCAGGACGAAGCGCACTTGATCGCGGGTTTGACCGGGTTTCAGCTGGGCGACCATCTCCTGGGTCAGGACATTGCCCTGCTGGATGTCGATCTTGTATTCATTGATGAAGCCGGGCTTCCAGGAACAGGCTGCAATAAGCACACTGGAGACAGCAACGAGCATGAGACGGGAACGGCGCATTCGGGATTTCCGGATTTTTGAATCGGCTTTGAAGCGGTATATCATACCCGAAATCGGCATCCCGCCTTGTTTGAACTATTTCTGGAAAATCCGTAATGAGCGATCCGCAAAGCCTCAAGAACATGGGGTTGAAGGCCACCTTTCCCCGCCTGAAGATTCTTGAGCTTTTCGAAAAAAGCACGATGCGGCACATGACGGCGGAAGACGTCTACCGGATGCTGATCGCCGAAAACATGGACATCGGCCTGGCGACGGTCTATCGCGTACTGACCCAGTTCGAGCAGGCCGGCCTGCTCGAACGCCACTTCTTCGAATCCGGCAAGGCGGTATTCGAAGTCAATCGCGGCAAGCACCACGATCACCTGGTGTGCGTCGAATGCGGCAAGGTCGAGGAGTTTTTCGACCCGGAAATCGAAAAGCGGCAAAACACGGTCGCCGAAGAACGCGGCTTTACCATCCAGGATCACGCCCTGTACATCTACGGTCGTTGCGCCGAGTGCGGCAGCAAGAAAGCCTGACGGCCGGCGCATGTCCGAGTTATTGCCCGCCAACGCGGCGAGCTGGCTTTCCTCGGCCGGCGCAACCTACCTGCTGATTGCCCTCGCCGAGTTCGGCGACAAGAGCCAGCTCGTCTGCATGACCCTGGCCGCGCGCCATCGCGGGCTGCCGGTGGTGATCGGCGCCGTCTCGGCCTTCGCCATCCTCAACCTGCTCGCCGTGCTGTTCGGCGCGGCCGTCGCCGCCTGGCTCCCGGAATGGGTCGTCACACTGGCCGTCGCCGTGCTGTTCGCCTTTTTCGGCGTGCAGTCCCTGCGCTTCGAGGCAGAGGACGATGACGAGGAAATCGAGGAAAAGCCCGGCCACGGCATCGTCGCCACCACCTTCCTGATGATCTTTCTCGCCGAGTTCGGCGACAAGACGCAGATTGCCGTCGCCGGCATGGGCAGCACCGCCGCACCGATGGCGACCTGGGTCGGCGCCACGCTGGCCCTGACCACGACATCGGTGCTCGGCGTCTACGCCGGCCGCCGCTTCCTGAAACAGCTGCCGCTGCACTGGATACACCGGGTCAGCGGCGTGTTTTTCCTGCTGCTGGCGCTACTCGCCGCGCTGCGCCTGTTCGGCCTGATCTGATCCCGAGCGCCGGCCGACTCAGGCCAAAGCCTTGGGATTGAGCAGCTCCCGGGCATGCTGCAGCGTGATGTCGGTGATTTCGACCCCGCCCAGCATGCGGGCAATTTCCTGGACGCGGCCATCGTCGTCGAGCGGCCGGATGGCGCTCAAGGTGGCGCCGTTGCGCGTCGCCTTGCTCACCTGCCACTGCCAGTTGGCCTGCGCCGCGACCTGCGGCAGATGGGTGACGCACAGTACCTGGCGCTCGCTGCCCAGTTCGCGCAGCAAGCGGCCGACGATTTCCGCCACGCCGCCGCCGATGCCGACATCGACCTCGTCGAAAATCAGGGTCGGCACGCTGGCCGAACGCGAGGTCAGCACCTGGATGGCCAGGCTGATGCGCGACAATTCGCCGCCCGAGGCCACCTTGGCCAGCGGCTTGGCTTCGTTGCCGGCCAGGCCGCCGATACGGAACTCGACCTGCTCCAGGCCATAGACGGCGCCGCCCTCGACGGCCGGCAAAGCCACTTCGAAACGACCGGAGGACAGAGCCAGCTGGCGCATCACGTCGCTGACCGCCTTGCCCATCTCGGTCGCGGCCTTCTTGCGGCCGGCCGACAGCTTGCCGGCAAGCGTGCGATAAACCTGCTGAGCGGCCGCCACCTTGCCCTCCAGCGCCGCGAGATCGGCCGATTCGTCGAGTTCGGCCAGGCGCTGGCGCCAGCCGGTCAGCAGGCCGGGCAGTTCCGGCGGCTGGACGCGGAACTTGCGGGCGTTGGCCATCACTGCGTCCATGCGGCGCTCGACTTCGGCCAGGCGGCCCGGATCGAGATCGACGCGGTCGGCGTAACGGCGCAGCGTCGATACCGCTTCGGACAGTTCGGCCTGCACCGAACCGAGCAACTCGGCCACTCCGGCCAGCGCCGGGTCGTATTCGGCCAGGCCGGCCAGGCGGTCGGCGACGCTGTCGATCTGCCGCTCGCAGGCGGCATCGTCCTCGGCCAGCACGGCCAGGGCGTACTGCGCGCCCTCGATCAGGCTGGCCGCATGGCCCAGGCGACGGTGTTCGACATCGAGCGTCGCCCATTCGTCGTCGCCGAAGGCCAGTGCATCGAGCTCGCCGACCTGCCATTGCAACTGCTCGCGCTCGCGCTGCAGCGCCTCGACGCCTTCGCTGGCGGAACGCAGGGCCTGTTCGGCATCGCGCCAGGTCTTCCAGGCCGTCGCCACCTCGCGCACCGTCGCGCCCAGCCCGGCATGGGCGTCGAGCAAGGCACGCTGGGCATCGGCCCGGAGCAGCGACTGGTGGGCATGCTGGCCATGGATATCGACCAGCCATTCGCCGACTTCGCGCAACTGCTGGACGGTTGCCGGCGAACCGTTGATGTAGGCGCGGGAGCGGCCGCCGGCATCGACGACGCGGCGCAGCATCAGCTCGCTGCCGGCGTCGAGATCGTTGGCCGCCAGCCAGGCGCCGACCTCTGGCAAGGCAGCGACGTCAAAGCTGGCCGCCACTTCGGCCTTGTCGCAGCCGGAACGGACGACACCGGCATCGGCTCGCTCGCCCAGCGCCAGCGCCAGGGCATCGATGAGGATGGACTTGCCAGCCCCGGTTTCCCCGGTCAGCGCCCCGAAGCCCGCCGAAAACTCGAGTTCCAGCCGGTCGACGATGACGAAATCCTTGATGGTCAGGTGGAGCAGCATCAGGGCCCTTTCGGCCGTTCGCTCCACTGCAGCTTCTGGCGCAGCATGGCGAAATAGCTGTAGCCCGGCGGATGCAGGAAGCAGATGGTGTGTTCGGAGCGGCGCAGACGGACGCAATCGCCGGGCAGCAGGTCGAGCGTGACCTGGCCGTCGAAGTGCACGCGCGGGTCGTCGGCGGTGGCGATACGCAGCTCGATGTCGGTGTTGTCGTTGACGATGATCGGCCGGTTGGTCAGCGCATGCGGACACAAGGGCACCAGCGCGATGCCGGTCAGCGTCGGATTGAGGATGGGGCCGCCGGCCGACAGCGAATAGGCGGTCGACCCGGTCGGCGTCGACACGATCAGGCCGTCCGAACGCAGGTTGTAGATGAACTCGCCGTCGATGAACAGCTCGAACTCGATCATCCGGCCGATGGCCCCCTTGTCGACGACAACGTCGTTGAGCGCCATGTTGGAGGCGATCTCCTTGCCGTCGCGCGTCACTTCGGCGGCCAGCAGCATGCGGTTTTCCGGCGCGAAACGGCCGTCCAGCAGGTCGTCCATGCAGGTCAGCATGTCGTCGCGGGCGATGTCGGTCATGAAGCCGAGACGCCCCTGGTTGACCCCGACCAGCGGTACGCAGTAGCGGGCCAGGCGGCGCGCCGCGTTGAGCATGGTGCCGTCGCCGCCGAGGACGATGGCGAGGTCGGCATGGGCGCCGATATCGTTGAAGCCGCAGGTCACCCAGCGCGACAGGTCGACCTTCTTGCCGATGTTTTCGGCGGTTTCACGCTCGATGAAGACCGAGGCGCCGCGCTCATAGAGATATTCGGCCAGCCGGCGCAGCGACTCGGCAATTTCCTGGCTGTGGTATTTGCCGACCAGCGCGATGGTCCGTGGGGAGCGGTAGGATGTGAAGCCTCGGTTCATGGGGCTGAATTCTTGCATAAAAATGGCCTGTAGCGCGGCCTCCGGTTTTTTGTACAATCCGGACATGCTTGATGAACGCGCCCGTACCCTGCTGAAGACGCTGGTCGAACACTACATCGCCGACGGGCAACCGGTCGGATCGCGTGCGCTGTCCAAGTTCTCCGGCCTCGACCTGTCGCCGGCCACCATCCGCAACGTGATGGCCGACCTCGAGGAGGCCGGCTTCGTCGCCAGCCCGCACACCTCGGCCGGCCGCATCCCGACGGCGCGCGGCTACCGCCTGTTCGTCGACAGCCTGCTCACCGTGCAGACCCTGGAAGCCAGCCAGCTTGGCCGGATGGAGGAAGCGCTGCACGGCCGGCCGTCCAGCCAGATCATTTCCAGCGCCTCGCAGCTGCTGTCGAGCCTGACGCATTTCGCCGGCGTCGTCATCGCGCCGCGCCGGCAGAGCAGCCGCATCCGGCAGATCGAGTTCCTCAGCCTGTCCGAGCGGCGCATCCTGCTGATCATCGTGACCGCCGACGGCGACGTGCAGAACCGCATCATTTCCACCGAAAAGGCCTACACCCCCGCCGAACTGGTCAGCGCCGCCAACTACCTGACGCAGAACTTCGCCGGCCTGGACTTCGAGCAGATGCGCCATCACCTGTCGGCGGAAATCCGGCAATTGCGCGAAGACATCAAGCCGCTGATGACCCTGGCCCTCGAGGCCGGCGACGCGGCCATGTCGGAAAGCGCCACGCCCTACGTGATTTCCGGCGAAAAGAACCTGCTCGACGTCGAGGAACTGTCGTCGAACATGAAGCGCCTGCGCGAACTGTTCGACCTGTTCGAGCAGCGTTCCAGCCTGATGCGCCTGCTCGACGTGTCGAACCGCGCCGAGGGCGTGCAGATCTTCATCGGCGGCGAATCGGGCATCGCCCCGCTCGACGAATGCAGCGTCGTCACCGCCCCCTACGCCGTCGACGGCCAGGTGGTCGGTTCGGTCGGCGTCATCGGCCCGACCCGCATGGCCTACGAGCGGGTCATTCCCATCGTCGACATCACCGCCCGCCTGCTCTCCAGCGCCCTCTCCACCAAACCGGATAACTGATGTTCCGTTTTCTTCCCGAGCCGCCGCACCGCCATGGCACGCCGGCGAGCACCGCCGTCGTCCTCGTCAACCTCGGCACGCCCGATGCCCCGACCGCGCCGGCGCTCCGCCGCTACCTCAAGCAGTTCCTTTCCGACCCGCGCGTCGTCGAAATTCCCAAGCTGCTGTGGTGGCCGATCCTCAACGGCATCATCCTCAACCTGCGCCCGAAGAAATCGGCCGCCAAGTACGCCACGGTCTGGATGCCGGAAGGCTCGCCGCTGCGCGTGCACACCGAGCGCCAGGCCAAGCTGCTCCGGGGCCTGCTCGGCCAGCGCGGCCATCAGGTCACCGTGACCTGGGCGATGCGCTACGGTTCGCCGTCGATTCCCGACGTGCTCGCCCACCTCAAGGCCGAGGGCGCCAGCCGCATCCTGATCGTGCCGATGTACCCGCAATACGCCGCCAGCACCACGGCGACCGTGGTCGATGCCTGCTCGGCGTGGCTGCTGCAGACCCGCAACCAGCCCGAGATGCGCTTCGTGCGCAATTTCCACGACCGGGAAGGCTACCTGGCGGCGCTCGAACAATCGGTGCGCAGGCACTGGCAGGCCAACGGCCCGCTCGGCGCCAACGACCGCCTGCTCATCAGCTTCCACGGCCTGCCCAGGCGCAGCCTGGATCTCGGCGACCCGTACTTCTGCGAATGCCAGAAGACCGGGCGCCTGCTCGTCGAGCGCCTGAACCTGAAGCCCGAGCAGTTCCAGATCTGCTTCCAGTCGCGCTTCGGCAAGGCCGAATGGCTGCAGCCCTACACCGCCCCCACGCTGCACGAATGGGGCGCCCGGGGCATCCACCGGGTGGACGTGATTTGTCCCGGCTTCGTCGCCGACTGCCTCGAAACGCTGGAGGAAATCGCCCAGGAAGGCCGCGACGATTTCCTCAAGGCCGGCGGCAAGGAATACCACTACATTCCGGCGCTCAACGAAGACGACGCCTGGATCAAGGCCCTGGCCGACCTCGCCGAGCAGCACCTGGCCGGCTGGCCAAGCACGGCGGCCATCGATCCCCGGCAACTGGAAAGCAGCGCCAGCCTGGCCATCAGGAGCGGCGCCCGCAGCTGATCCGGCGCCGCCAGGCTTGAATTGCCGGCACTCGCCCATACATCGGAACAATCTGATCCCTCTGGAGCCCGAGATGTCCGACAGCCTGCACGTCGTCTGCCCGCACTGCGCGGCGGTCAATCGCATTCCCGCCGCCCGGCTGGGCGACGCTCCCGGCTGCGGCCAGTGCAAACGGCCCTTGTTCACCGGCGAACCGCTGGCGCTGGGACAAGCCGATTTCGACCGGCATATTGCGCGCAGCGACCTGCCCGTGGTGGTCGACTTCTGGGCGCCCTGGTGCGGCCCCTGCCGGACGATGGCCCCGACCTTCCACCAGGCGGCCATCGAGCTCGAACCGCAGGCCCGCCTGGTCAAGGTCGACACCGAAGCCGAACAACAGCTCGCCGCCCGCTTCAACATTCGCAGCATTCCGACACTGGCGGTCTTCGTGCAGGGGCGCGAAGTCGCCCGCCACAGCGGAGCGGTCGATCTCGCCACCTTGAAACGCTGGCTGCAGCCGCATCTACGCCAGCCCTGAGCGCCGACGGCTTCCGTTCGGCGAAGTTTGCAATTCTGGAATAGTTTTGCCGGAAAGCGGCGCAACTGGCACAATCCCGCAAATCGATCTGACGGCCCGACACAAGTCGGGAGTCATAAGGGAGAACAATAATGCCGCGCATCGCCGACTTGAAGATCTGGATACGGCTCACCGCCGCGATCTGGGTCGTTCTGGCCATTATCTGGGCAGGAGCCATCGTCTGGACCACCCAGGTCAACCGCGAAACCGCCATCCGCCAGGCCCAGGATTTCTCGCAAAGCATCCACGAAATGACCATGGCCGGCCTGACCGGCATGATGATCACCGGCACGGTCGGACAGCGTGAAGTGTTCCTGGACCAGATCAAGCAGCTATCCATCATCAAGGACCTGCACGTCGCCCGCAGCGAAACCGTGGCCAAGCTGTACGGCCCCGACACCAAGAGCAACCGCCAGCTGGATGCCAAGGAACAGCAGGTGATGTCCTCGGGCACCCCCCATGTCTCGGTCGAGAAGGAAAACGGCAGCTCCTACCTGCAGGTGATCAACCCGACCAAGGCTTCCAAGAACTATCTCGGCAAGGACTGCCTGGTCTGCCATCAAACGACTGAAGGCACGGTTCTCGGCATCGTCAGCATGAAGGTCTCGCTCGATTCCGTCGAATCCGAGGTCGCCGCGTTCCGCCTGAAGATCGCCGGCGTTGCGCTGGCCGCCCTGGGCGTGCTGCTCGTTCTCATCTACCTGATCACCCACCATTTCGTCACCGCGCCGCTCGACGAGCTGCGCAAGGGCCTGAGCGACATCGCCCGCGGCGAGGGCGACCTGACCCGCCGCCTGCCGGTCAAGGGCAAGGACGAAGTCGGCCAGTCCGCCCAGGTCTTCAACGAAATGATGGACAACTTCAACCAGCTCGTGCGCCAGGTCCGCGATGCCGCCAGCCAGGTATCGGCCCGCGTCACCGCGCTCTCCGAAAACGCCGACCGCGTGACCCAGAGCTCCCACCAGCAGAACGAAAAGTCCGATCTCGCCGCCACCGCCGTGGAGCAGCTGGTATCGAGCATCTCCTCGATCGCGCAGAGCGCCGAGCACGTCCAGCACCAGTCGCAGGAAAGCCTGGCCCGCGCCAACGAAGGCAGCCGCAACCTGCAGACACTGCTCGGCGAAATGAACGTCGTCGAGCGCGCGGTCAAGGAAATGGCCGAGTCAGTCAATGACTTCGTCCGCAACACCGAATCGATCACGATGATGACCCGCGAGGTCAAGGACATCGCCGAACAGACCAACCTGCTGGCCCTCAATGCCGCCATCGAAGCGGCGCGCGCCGGCGAGCAGGGGCGCGGATTCGCCGTCGTCGCCGACGAGGTCCGCAAGCTGGCCGAAAAGTCATCCCGCTCGGCCAGCGAAATCGACGCCATCACCGCCAACCTGAGCGCCCAGTCGGTCTCGGTCCGCCGCAGCATCGAAGAAGGGCTGGATCACCTGGAAACCAGCCAGGCAGCCGTGGCCTCGGTTTCCAACGTGCTGCAAGCGACCAACGGCTCGGTTGCCGAAGTCGGCCACGGCCTGGACACCATTGCCTCGGCCACCGAGCAGCAGCGCCGCTTCTCCGGGGACGTCGAAAGCAGCATCGAATCGATCGCCGAAATGGCGCGCGAGAACTCGGGAACAGTCGAGCAGACGGCCGGAGCGGCCCACGACCTCAAGCGCCTGGCCGACGGCCTGGCCTCGCTGGTCGGACGCTTCAAGGTCTGATGAGTCGCTAGTTGGTAGTCCCTGGTTGCTGGCAACTACCGACTAACGACTAGCCTCACATCGGTGCCAGCTCGAGGTCGAGCCCGCCGCCCAGCCTGGACGGACCGCCCGCCTGCGACGCCGACAGGCTCTGCACCGCCGGCAGCCCCTGGGCCGCGGCGATCCGGTTGACTTCGCGCAGGCGCTTGATCATCCGGCCGAGCAGGGCATTGCGCACGCGCTCCAGCAGCTCCTCGGAAGACAGCGCCAGCGCCGCCGCGTTGATCTCCAGGAACAGCGTCGGTTCCAGCGTGACGGCCGTGGCGCAGCGCAAATCGCTGGACGGATGCAGGAAAGCCACCTCGCCGACCGGTTCGCTCGTCCCCAGGCGGCACAGCGCCTTGCCTTCGAGCGATATCTCGACCGAACCCGAGACGATGACGCCGAAAAACTTGCTGCGATCGCCTTCGCGGATCAGCGCCACGTTCGGCGATACCTCGCGCCAGACGCCGACGCGCAGCACCTCCCAGATCTCGATGTTCTCGAACTCCGTGAAGAACTCCAGCTTGCGCAGGGTTTCGAAGTGCCGGGTATCCTCGACCGTCGAATCCTCGTCGACCAGTTGGTAGCGAACCGCCGACAGATCCTTGGCCATTTCGGCGCCGTTCCGGTAGCGGTTGTAGAGGTCCTTTTCCAGCGCCCGCTTGAGAATGGCGTTCAGCCCTTCCGGCAGGTCGGGACGGAGCGAGGTGACGGACGGGGCATCGGTATTGACGATGCGATAGATCAGCGTCGCCTGGTTGTTGGCGCGGAACGGCAGGCGCCCGGTCAGCAGCTGGAAGAGCAGCACGCCGAGCGAGTACAGGTCGGTCTTCTGGTTGAGCGGGTAGCTCTTGATCTGCTCCGGCGACATGTAGGCCGGCGAGCCGACGCCCATGATGAAGGTCGAATCCCGGTCGAGATCCTTGTTCATGTTGAGCGCCAGGCCGAAGTCGGCGATCTTGGCCTCGTCGCCGGCGGCAACCATGATGTTGGCCGGCTTGATGTCGCGATGGATGATGCCCTGGCGGTAGGCGGCGTCGAGCGCCATGCAGCACTTGAAGATGATGCCGATGACCCGGTGCATGGGCAGCAGCCGGTCGATCCGCGTGTGCTCCTCCAGCGAGAAGCCCTCGACGTACTCCATCGCCAGGTAGGCGTAGTCCGACTGGACCACCGCTTCATGGACCTGAACGATATTGGGGTGGTTCAGCCGCTTCGACACCATGCCTTCGTTCTGGAAGAGCTTGCGCATCCGGCGCGACATGGCGCCGGCATCCTTCCCGAACTGAATCACCTTGACGGCAACCTGGCGACCGAGATCGGGATCGTCGCAGAGGTAGACCGTGGCGGTCGCCCCCTTGCCCAACTCCCGTATCACGCGGTACTTGCCGATTGTTTCCATTCTCGATATCTGAGAAAAACACAGGGAATGATCGTAGCACGGGCGCATTCGCCCGGCGGCAGTTTCAACTGTAAAGAAATTTGGCGCGGTGGACTTGAAACCGGGGAAAACGTCTCCAGATAGCGAAAAGATTTTTTGGAGAAACCTGCATGTCCAACCCCGAAAACGCCCAGGAAGCCATGCTGGGCAGCGAACCCGCCCCCGAGCAAGCAGCCGCCGCGGAAGCCGCGCCGGCCGACAACATCGACACCATTCCCAGCGTCGAGGAGCAATTCAAGGCCCTCGAACTGAAGGCCGCCGAGCACTACGACGCCTGGCTGCGCGCCAAGGCCGAAGGCGAGAACATCCGCCGCCGCGCCCAGGAAGACATTTCCAAGGCCCACAAGTTCGCCGTCGAGAAATTCGCCGGCGAACTGCTGGCCGTCAAGGACAGCCTGGAAGCCGCGCTGGCCGTGCCGGAGCAGACCGTCGACAGCTTCAAGTCCGGCGTCGAGCTGACCCTCAAGCAGCTGGTTTCGGCCTTCGAGAAGAACGCGCTGAACGAGGTCAATCCGCTCGGCGAGAAGTTCGACCCGCACAAGCACCAGGCCATCGGCATGGTCGATTCCGAGCAGGAAGCCAACACCGTGGTCACCGTGCTGCAGAAGGGCTACACCATCGCCGAGCGCACGCTGCGCCCGGCCCTGGTCATGGTCGCCAAGGGCAAATAAACACTTGAAATCGGGGGCATGGCCCCCAACTCACGAACATCGGCAATTCACTTTAGGAAAAACATCATGGGCAAGATCATCGGTATCGACCTCGGCACCACCAACTCCTGCGTCGCCATCATGGAAGGCGGCCAGCCGAAAGTCATCGAAAACGCGGAAGGCGCGCGCACCACGCCGTCCGTCATCGGCTACACCGAAGACGGCGAAATCCTGTGCGGCGCCCCGGCCAAGCGCCAGGCGGTGACCAACCCGAAGAACACGCTGTACGCCGTCAAGCGCCTGATCGGCCGCCGCTTCGAAGAGAAGGAAGTGCAGAAGGACATCGCCCTGATGCCGTTCCGCATCGTCAAGGCCGACAACGGCGACGCCTGGGTCGAAGCGCGCGACAAGAAGATCGCCCCGCCGCAGGTTTCCGCCGAAGTGCTGCGCAAGATGAAGAAGACCGCCGAAGACTACCTCGGCGAGGAAGTCACCGAAGCCGTCATCACCGTGCCGGCCTACTTCAACGACAGCCAGCGCCAGGCAACCAAGGACGCCGGCCGCATCGCCGGCCTGGAAGTCAAGCGCATCATCAACGAGCCGACCGCCGCTGCACTGGCCTTCGGCATGGACAAGGTGTCCGGCAAGGACAAGAAGATCGCCGTCTATGACCTCGGCGGCGGCACTTTCGACATCTCCATCATCGAAATCGCCGACGTCGATGGCGAAAAGCAGTTCGAAGTGCTGGCCACCAACGGCGACACATTCCTCGGTGGCGAAGACTTCGACCAGCGCCTGATCGACTACATCATCGAGGAATTCAAGAAGGAATCCGGCGTCGACCTGAAGAAGGACGTGCTGGCCCTGCAACGCCTCAAGGAAGCCGCCGAAAAGGCCAAGATCGAGCTGTCCTCCAGCCAGCAGACCGAAATCAACCTGCCCTACATCACCGCCGATGCCTCCGGCCCGAAGCACCTGGCGCTGAAGATCACCCGCGCCAAGTTCGAGTCGCTGGTCGACGAACTGATCGAGCGCACCGTCGCCCCGTGCGTCACCGCGCTCAAGGATGCCGGCTGCAAGATCAGCGACATCGACGACGTGATCCTGGTCGGCGGCCAGTCGCGCATGCCGAAGGTGCAGGAAAAGGTCAAGGAAGTGTTCGGCAAGGAGCCGCGCAAGGACGTGAACCCGGATGAAGCCGTCGCCGTCGGCGCCGCCATCCAGGGCGGCGTGCTGCAGGGCGAAGTCAAGGACGTGCTGCTCCTCGACGTCACCCCGCTGTCGCTCGGCATCGAAACCCTGGGCAGCATCATGACCAAGCTGATCCAGAAGAACACCACGATCCCGACCAAGGCCTCGCAAGTCTTCTCGACCGCCGACGACAACCAGTCGGCAGTGACCATCCACGTGCTGCAGGGCGAGCGCGAAGTGGCGACCGGCAACAAGAGCCTCGGCCAGTTCAACCTCGAAGGCATCCCGCCGGCCCCGCGTGGCGCCCCGCAGATCGAAGTCATCTTCGACATCGACGCTAACGGCATCATGCACGTCACCGCCAAGGACAAGGCCACCGGCAAGGAAAACAAGATCACCATCAAGGCCAACTCCGGCCTGAGCGAGGAAGAAATCCAGCGCATGGTGAAGGACGCCGAGCTGCACGCCGAGGAGGACAAGAAGGCGCACGAGCTGGCCGATGCCCGCAACCAGGCCGACGGCATGGTGCACATGGTCAAGAAGTCGCTGACCGAGTACGGCGACAAGCTGGATGCCGGCGAGAAGGCCGCCATCGAAACCGCCATCAAGGATGTCGAGGACGTGCTGCGCGACGGCGACAAGGAAGTCATCACCGCCAAGACCGAAGCCCTGTCCGCCGCCGCCCAGAAGCTGGGTGAAAAGATGTACGCCCAGCAGCAGGCCGAAGGCGCAGCCGCCGGTGCCGGCGCCGCAGGCGGCGAACAGCCGAAGGAAAAGACCGTCGAAGGCGATGTCGTCGATGCCGAATTCACGGAAGTGAACAAGGACAAGAAGGCTTAAAACGGTCGCTGACGCGCCGTTCTAAGTGGCCGGATCGAAGCGGACGCGCACGCGCCGCTCGATCCGGCCTTTCCGCAGCATCAGTCGGGAACAGTTATGTCAAAACGTGATTTTTACGAAATCCTTGGCGTCAATCGGGACGCCAGCGATGACGAGATCAAGAAGGCCTACCGCAAGCTGGCCATGAAGCACCACCCGGACCGCAATCCGGACAACCCGGCGGCCGAGGAGAAATTCAAGGAAGCCAAGGAAGCCTACGAAATCCTGTCGGATGGTCAGAAACGCGCGGCCTACGACCAGTACGGCCACGCCGGCGTCGACCCGCAAGCCGGCATGGGCGGCGGTTTCGGCGGCGGTGGCGGCGGTTTTGCCGATGCCTTCGGCGGCATCTTCGACGAGATTTTCGGCGGCCGCGGCGGCGGTGGGGGCGGCGGTGGCCGTTCCAACATCTATCGCGGCGCCGACCTGCGCTACAACCTGGAAATCACGCTGGAACAGGCTGCCCACGGCACGGAAACGAAGATCCGCATCCCGACCATGGAGGAATGCGAGGTCTGCCACGGCTCCGGCGCCAAGGCCGGCACGCAGCCCAAGACCTGCCCGACCTGTAACGGCTCCGGCCAGGTTCGCCTGCAGCAGGGCTTCTTCTCGATCCAGCAGACCTGCCACAAGTGCCACGGCACCGGCCGCTTCATCGCCGACCCCTGCAAGCCCTGCGGCGGCGCCGGACGCATCAAGCAGCACAAGACCCTGGCGGTGAAGATTCCGGCCGGGGTGGACGAGGGCGATCGCATCCGTCTGGCCGGCGAAGGCGAGCACGGCGTCAATGGCGGCCCGCCGGGCGACCTGTACGTGCAGATCCACCTCAAGCAGCATGCCGTCTTCCAGCGCGACCACAACGACCTGCATTGCGAGATGCCGATCTCCTTCACCACCGCTGCCCTCGGCGGCGAGATCGAGATTCCGACGCTGGATGGCGCCGCAGCCATCAAGATTCCGCCGGAAACCCAGTCCGGCCGCGTCTTCCGCCTGCGCGGCAAGGGCATCAAGGGGGTGCGCAGCCACACCCATGGCGACCTGATGTGCCACGTCGTGGTCGAGACCCCGGTGAACCTGACCGACCGCCAGAAGGAACTGCTGCGCGAACTGGAGGAATCGAGCAAGGACAACAGCGCCAAGCACAACCCGCGCTCCAAGTCCTGGATGGACAAGGTCCGGGAGTTCTTCGGGGAATAAATCCCCCCCGCCTTGCGCCAGCAAGACCCGAAAGCGATCCGCGAGCCATCCCGGGTCGCTTTTTTTCGCCTGGAAAAATCCCGGGGAGGCCCGCGTTCCCAAAATGCAACGCCCGCCGCCGGAAAGCCTCGTTTCACCGGTCTTTCCAGCAACGGCCGAGGTTTCCGGCCATATAATGAAAAGATTATTACGGCACTCGATAGCGAGAAATCCATGAAAGCGATTCGCCACATCCTGTCAGCCTGCCTGATCTTCGCCGGCGCTCTCCAGGCATCCTTCGCCGAAACCGGCGTCACCGACAATGCGATCACGCTGGGCATGTCGGTGCCGCTCACCGGCCCCGCCGGCGCACAGGGGCAGGAGCTGAAGAAGGTCATTGCCGCCTATTTCGACCAGGTCAACAAGAATGGCGGCGTCAACGGGCGAAAGCTCCAGCTGACCGTCATGGACGATGGCTACGATCCGGAAAAAACGGTGGCCAACACCCGGACCCTGATCGAGACCGACAAGGTCTTCGCGCTGCTCGGCTATTACGGCTCGACGGCCATGACCGACGCCATGAACAAGGTTTTCGGCCCGGCCAAGGTGCCGATGATCGGTGGCATCTCCGGCGCCATGTCGCTGCGCCAGCCGCCCGCCGCCAACCCGAACAACCGCTACATGTTCAGCCAGCGGGCGAGCTATGCCGACGAAGCGGAAGCCATCGGCACCCAACTCGCCACGCTCGGCCTCAAGAACATCGCCGTGTTCTACCAGAACGACGGCTTCGGCAAGGCCGGGCTGGAAGGGCTGGGCAACGCGCTGAAGAAGCACAACCTGACCCCGTCGGCGACCGGCAGCGTGGAGCGCAACTCCGAGGATATCGGCAAGGCCGTCGAGGCCATTGCCAAGGTCAATCCGCAGGCCGTGGTCATGGTCACCCTGCACAAGCCGACGGCAGCCATGGTCAAGGCGCTGCGCAACGCGAACCTGAGCCCGATGTTCATGACCCTGTCGCCGGTCAGCGCCGAGCAGCTGACGCAGGAACTGGGCAAGGATGCGCGCGGCATCGGCATCTCGCAGGTCATGCCCTACCCCTGGAACGACACGGTCGCCGTGGTCAAGGAATACCAGCACTTCATCGGCAGGCAGGGCCCTTATTCGTACACCAGCATGGAAGGCTTCATCATCGCCAAGCTGGCCGTCGATGCGCTGCGCAAGGCCGGCAGCAAGGACCTGTCGCGCGAGAAGCTGGTGACCGCGCTCGAAGGCATGAACCAGGACTTCGGCGGCTACCGGGTCGCCTTCGCGCCGAACAGCCGGGCCGGCTCCCAGTTCGTCCAGCTGACCGTCATCGGTGCCGGCGGCAAGCTGGTCAAGTAAGGCCGGCCTCCCCCTGTCACACTGTAAGGAGAATGTCAGCTAGCGGGACCATCCTCCAAGCTGGCCCAAAATTACTCTTTCGGAAAGCCACGGAGACCATGAAAGCACTACGCACCGCACTGCTCGCCTGCCTGCTGGCGCTGGGCATGACCCAGACCCATGCCGAGGACGGCGTGACGGACTCCAGCATCACCCTCGGCATGTCCTCCCCCTTCACCGGCCCCAATGGGGTCTACGGCATGCAGATGCGCGAGGCGATCACCGCCTATTTCGACCAGCTCAACAAAAGCGGCGGCATCAACGGCCGCAGGATCGAGCTGATCACCATCGACGACGGCTATGAAACCGACCGCACGGTCGCCAATACCAAGACACTGATCCAGGACAAGCGTGTCTTCGCGCTGATGGGCTACTACGGCTCGACGCCGACCACCGAGGCGATGAACAAGGTTTTCGGCCCGGCCAAGGTGCCGCTGGTCGGGACGATTTCAGGCGCCGGAAGCCTGCGCGAACCGGTATCGGCCAACCCGAACAGCCGCTACATGTTCAACATCCGCGCCAGCTATGCCGACGAGGCCGAGGCGATTGTCGACCAGATCCTGTCCCTGGGCCTGAAAAACATCGCCGTGTTCTACCAGAACGACGGTTTCGGCAAGTCGGGCCTCGAGGGCGTCAGCAACGCGATGAAGCGCGCCAACCTCGCCCCGGTTGCCGTCGGCACCGTCGAGCGCAACTCGCTCGACGTCGCGAAGGCGACGGAGGCGATCGGCAAGTCCAACCCGCAGGCGGTGGTCATGGTCACGCTCTACAAGCCGACCGCCGCCTTCGTCAAGGCCATGAAGCAACAGGGCCAGTTCCCGATGTTCCTGACCCTGTCGCCGGTCGGCGGCGAGGTGCTGGCCCAGGAGCTGGGCAACGAAGCCCGCGGCATCGGCATCTCGCAGGTCGTTCCCTACCCCTGGAACGACACCATCGGCGTCGTCCGCGAATACCAGAAGCTGCTCGGCAAGCAGAAGGACAAGTTCTCGTACTACGGCCTGGAAGGCTATATCACCGCCCGCCTGGTCGCCGAGGGGATCAGGAAGATGGGCAAGGACGTCAGCCGCGAAAAGCTGGTCGCCGCGTTGGAAGGCCTGCAGAACTTCGATCTCGGCGGCTTCAAGGTGAGCTACGGCCCGGGCAGCCGACTGGGATCGCGCTTCGTCGAACTGACCGTCGTCGGCTCCGGCGGCAAGGTCATCAAGTAGGGCGCCCCGCTCCAGCAAAAAGCCCGTCTTGCGACGGGCTTTTTTTCGTTCAGGCGCGCCGCCAGGTAGTTCCTTGCGGGCTGTCGTCGAGCACGATGCCCGCTGCCTTCAGTTCGTCGCGAATGCGGTCGGCCTCGGCGAAATCGCGGCCCTTCTTGGCCGCCGCACGGGCTTCGATCAGCTGCCCGATGGCTGCCTCGTCCAGGCCGCCGGCCCCGGCCCCGCCTTGCAGATAGGCCATCGGCTCGCGCTCGAGCAGGCCGATCACCCCGCCCAGCGCCTTGAGCAGGCCGGACAGTTCGGCACTCTTCTGGCGATTGGCTTCGGCCGCCAGTTCGAACAGCACCGAAATCGCGCCGTGCGAATCGAAATCCTCGTTCAGCGCCGCGGCAAAGCGGGCGGCGAAATCCTTCGTCCAGTCGATCGCCACCGCGGCCGCCGGCACGTCGCGCAGCGTGAAGTACAGGCTGTCCAGGCTGCGCTTGGCGTCGTCCAGATGGGCATCGGAGTAGTTCAACGGGCTGCGGTAGTGGGCGCGCAGGATGAAGAAGCGCACCACCTCGGCGTCGAACTGCTCGAGCACCGTGCGGATGGTGAAGAAATTGCCCAGCGACTTGGACATCTTCTCGTTGTCGACCCGCACGAAGCCGTTGTGCATCCAGTAATTGACGTAGCTGCAGCAGTTGGCCCCCTCGGACTGGGCGATCTCGTTCTCGTGGTGCGGGAACTGCAGATCCTGGCCGCCGCCGTGGATGTCGAAGTGGTTGCCGAGCAGCGACGAACTCATCGCCGAGCACTCGATGTGCCAGCCCGGGCGCCCTTCACCCCACGGCGAAGCCCAGGCCGGCTCGCCCGGCTTGGCGTGCTTCCAGAGCACGAAATCGAGCGGGTCCTGCTTGGCCGAATCGACCTCGACCCGTTCGCCGGCGCGCAGGTCGTCGAGCGACTTGCCCGACAGCTTGCCGTAGCCCGGGAACTTGCGGACCGCGTAGTTCACGTCGCCATCCGTCGCCTGGTAAGCCAGGCCGTTGCCTTCCAGCTTGCGGATGATTTCCTGCATCTCCGTCACGTATTCGGTCGCCCGCGGCTCGTGGTCCGGGCGCAGCACGCCCAGCGCATCCGCATCCTCGTGCATGTAGGCGATGAAGCGATCGGTCAGCTGCTGGATCGTTTCGCCATTTTCGATGGCGCGCTTGATGATCTTGTCGTCGATGTCGGTGATGTTGCGGACATAGGTCACGTCGTAGCCCGAGGCCTGCAGCCAGCGGTAAACCATGTCGAAAACCACCATCACCCGGGCGTGGCCGAGGTGGCAATAGTCGTACACCGTCATGCCGCAGACGTACATGCGAACCTTGTTCGCTTCGATGGGGGTAAATACTTGTTTTTCGCGCTTCAGCGAGTTGTAGATCTTTAGCATGCGGGGACGTTTTCAGGGTACGCCGGGATGCTCAAAACTATGGATTCACCGGCGTTTTTGGTAGAATCAAAGGATCGTATAACCTCGAAAAGTATAGCATAGCGATGACCTCGACCTCCCTGCTCCAGCCCCGTTTCAGGCAACTCAAGACCTTGCGCGCACTGGCAATCGGACTGGCCATCGGCTTTGCCGCCCCGGCCTTCGCCGACAACCTGCCGGAAGTCCAGCGCCTGATCAAGCAGGGCCAGTTCCCGCAAGCCATGGAAAAGGTCGATGCCTACCTGAGCAGCCGCCCCAAGGATGCCCAGGGCCGCTTCCTGAAGGGCCTGATCTATACCGAGATGAACAAGCCGGCCGACGCGATCGCCGTGTTCACCAAGCTTTCCGAGGATTACCCGGAACTGCCGGAACCCTACAACAACCTCGCCGTGCTGTACGCCCAGCAGAAACAGTACGACAAGGCGCGCACGGCGCTGGAAATGGCCATCCGCACCCACCCGTCCTACGCCATCGCCTACGAGAACCTCGGCGACGTCTATGCCAAGCTGGCCAGCCAGGCCTACGACAAGGCCCTCCAGCTGGACAACTCCAATTCGGCCACCCAGAACAAGCTGGCCCTGATCCGCGACCTGATCACCACCTCGGGCAAGGGCAACGTCAAGCCGCAACCGGCCCCCGTCGCCGCGGCACCCGCGCCCCAGCCGGCGCCAGCCCCGGTTGCCGCCAAGCCGGCAACCCCGACCACGGCCACGGTAGTCGCCGCCACCGCGGGCGCCGCCGCCTCGGCAGCCACCCCGGCCCCCGCTCCGGCCGCTGCGGCTCCCGCCCCGAGCAAGCCGGCGGCAGCCGCCAACGGCAGCGAGGACGTGGCCAAGGCCGTCAACGCCTGGGCCGACGCCTGGTCGCGCAAGGACATGAAGGCCTACCTCGGCGCCTACGCCAACGACTTCGACACGCCCAAGGGCATGAGCCGCAAGGCCTGGGAGCAGGAGCGCGAGCAGCGCATCGCCGGCAAGGGCGGCAAGATTTCCGTCTCGGTCGACGCCCCGCAGATCGCCATCAACGGCGACAAGGCGACCGCCAAGTTCCGCCAGCACTACAAGGCCACCGGCTTGTCGAGTTCGACGACCAAGACGCTGGTGCTCGTCCGCTCGGGTAGCAAGTGGCTGATCAAGGAAGAAATCGCCCGGTGAGAATCAAGCTGCGCTATCTCCTGCTGACCCTGGCAGCGACCGTCACCGCGGGAGCCGTGGCCAAGCTGTCCGACAAACCGGGAGATTCCAGGCCGTCCGGCAACGCGCCGGCGGCCGCCAATGCGCTGGCACGCAATGCGACCGATGCGCTGAACGCCACCTCGCCGTTCGCCTCCGTCGTTTCCGATGCCGGCCCCGAGGAAACGCTGGCCCGCATCTTCGCCGAAATCGAAGCCAACCGGCTCGGCAACGCCTTGCAGCTGACCGAGGCGCTGCTGCGCCAGCACCCGAACTACCGCCTGGCCAACCTGATCAAGGGCGACCTGCTGCTGGCCAAGGCCCACCCGATCCAGACCTTCGGCGCGCTCAGCGATGCGCCGGCCGACAAGGTCGCCGACCTGCGCGCCGAGGCGCTGGTCCGCCTCAAGGCCTACCGCGAAAAGCCGCCGGCCGACTTCGTGCCGCGCTACCTGCTGCAGATGGAACAGGGCCAGCGCTACGCCATCGTTGTGGATACCAAGCGCTCGCGCCTCTATCTCTACGAAAACGACCGCAAGAACGGCGGCCGCCCGCGCTTCGTCGCCGACTACTACGTCACGCAAGGCAAGCTGGGCGCCGAGAAGCAGGTCGAAGGCGACAAGAAGACGCCGATCGGGGTCTATCACGTCACCGCCAACCTGCCCAGGCAGAAGCTGGCCGACCTCTACGGCAGCGGCGCCTACCCGCTCAACTACCCGAACGAATGGGACAAGCGCCAGGGGCGCGGCGGCAGCGGCATCTGGCTGCACGGCACGCCGTCCGACACCTTCGCCCGCCCGCCGCGCGCCTCCGACGGCTGCGTCGTGCTGACCAACCAGGATCTCGATGTCGTCGCCAGGAACCTGCAGGTCGGCCTGACGCCGGTGATCATCAGCGATTCCGTCGAGTGGCTGTCGCTCGACGACTGGAACCGCGAACGCGACGAGCTGAACAAGACCATCGACAGTTGGCGCGCCGACTGGGAAAGCCGCGATACCGGCCGTTACCTGAGCCATTATTCGAAGCGCTTCAAGTCCGGCGACCAGAATTTCGACGAGTTCTCGACCCAGAAGAAGCAGGTCAACGCCAGCAAGGAATGGATCAAGGTCAAGGTCAACAACCTCTCCGTCCTCCGCAATCCGGGCAAGGAAGAGGTGGTCGTGGTCACTTTCGACCAGGACTATCGCAGCAACAACCTCGACAACCAGATGAAGAAGCGCCAGTACTGGCTGCGCGAAGACGGCAAGTGGAAAATCATTTACGAAGGAAGTGCCTGATGTTGAAGAAAGTCTCCCTGCTCGCCGCCGGCCTGCTCGCCTCGGCCCTCGCCTGGGCCAATCCGACGGTCGAGATGACCACCAATCTCGGCAAGTTCACGCTCGAGCTGTATCCGGACAAGGCGCCGAAGACCGTCGAGATGTTCCTCTACAACGCCAAGCACGGTTTCTACGAAGCCACCGTCTTCCACCGCGTGATCGACGGCTTCATGATCCAGGGCGGCGGCTTCAATTCGTCGATGGAAGAAAAGAAGACCCGCACCCCGGCCCTGCCGAACGAAGCGACCAACGGCCTGACCAACGACCGCGGCACCGTCGCCATGGCCCGCACGCAGGACCCGCACTCGGCGCGGGTGCAGTTCTTCGTCAACCTCAAGAACAACGACTTCCTCAACCATCGCTCGCCGGCCGATGGCCGCAGCTGGGGCTATGCCGTCTTCGGCAAGGTCACGCAGGGCATGGAAGTCATCGACAAGATCGCCAAGGTGCCGACCGGCAACGCTGGCTACTACGAAAACGTGCCGACCACCCCGGTCGTCATCCAGAACGTCAAGATCATCTCTGAAAAGTAAGGCTCACCAACCATGTCCCAAGTCAAACTGACCACCAACCACGGCGCCATCACCCTCAAGCTGGACGCCGAAAAAGCGCCGAAGACGGTCGCCAACTTCATCTCCTACGTCGAAGCCGGCCACTACGACAACACCGTCTTCCACCGCGTCATCAAGAACTTCATGATCCAGGGCGGCGGCATGGAGCCGGGCATGAACCAGAAGGAATGCCAGGCACCGATCGAGAACGAGGCCGCCAACGGCCTAAAGAACAAGCGCGGCAGCATCGCCATGGCCCGCACCAACGATCCGCACTCGGCCACCGCCCAGTTCTTCATCAACGTCGTGGACAACGATTTCCTCGACTTCAAGGCGCCGTCCGGCCAGGGCTGGGGCTACTGCGTGTTCGGCGAAGTGACCGAGGGCCTGGACGTGGTCGACAAGATCCGCGCCGTCGCCACCGGCAACAAGGGCTTCCACCAGGACGTGCCGAAGGAAGACGTGATCATCGAGAAGGCCGAGATCGTTTGATCTTCTTCATCTCCGATCTGCACCTGTCGCCCCGGTCACCCGGGGCGACTGCTTTGTTCCTCCGCTTTTTGGCCGGCCGCGCCCGCCAGGCCGAGGCCCTGTACATCCTCGGCGACCTGTTCGAGGTCTGGGTCGGCGACGACATCGACGATCCGTACCACAACACGATCACCGCCGCGCTGCGCGCCGCCAGCGATGCCGGGCTGAAGATCTTCATCATGCACGGCAACCGCGATTTCGCGCTCGGCGAACAGTTCGCCCAGGCCGCCGGCGCCAGTCTGCTGCCCGACCCCTACGACCTGGCGCTGCCCGAATGGTCGTTCGTGCTCTCCCACGGCGACGCCCTGTGCCTCGACGACCTGGCCTACCAGGCCTATCGCGCCAAGGTCCGCGACCCCGAATGGCAGCGGAAAATGCGCGCCAAGCCGCGCTTCCTGCGCAGCCTGCTCGGCCGCTATATCCGCTGGCGCAGCGGCCGCCGCAAACGCGACGACAGCTACATCTACGCCGACCTGCAAGCGGCCGCCACCGACGACTTCCTGCGCGACCACGGCTACACCACCTTCATCCACGGCCACACTCACCGCGCCGCGACCCATGACCACATCGTCGACGGCATCCACGTCGAGCGCTGGGTGCTCGCCGACTGGCACGAAGATCGTGGCGAAGCCCTGCTTTGGGACGGCGAGACGCTGAACCGCGTGGCCATCCTGCCGGAAAACTGAGCATGCCCTCATCCTCCCGCGCCCTCGACGTCCTTCGCGACGTCTTCGGCTACCCCGCCTTCCGCGGCGAGCAGGGCGAGATCATCGCCCACGTCGCCGGCGGTGGCGATGCCCTGGTCCTCATGCCGACCGGCGGCGGCAAGAGCCTGTGCTACCAGATTCCCGCCCTGCTCCGCCCCGGCTGCGCCATCGTCGTCTCGCCGCTGATCGCGCTGATGCAGGACCAGGTCGATGCCCTGACCCAGCTTGGCGTCAAGGCGGCCTGCCTCAACTCGACCCTGACCTGGCAGGAAGCGCAGTCCATCGAGCAGGCCATGTTCTCGGGCAGCCTCGACCTCGTCTACATCGCCCCCGAACGCCTGCTGCTCGAGCGCACCCTGTCCATGCTCGACGCCCTGTACGAGGCCGGCAAGCTGGCGCTTTTCGCCATCGACGAAGCCCACTGCGTGTCGCAATGGGGCCACGACTTCCGCCCCGAATACCTGCAGCTGTCCGCCCTGCACGAACGCTACCCGGTCGTGCCGCGCATCGCCCTGACCGCCACCGCCGACCAGGCGACGCGCAGCGAGATCCTGCAGCGCCTGGGGCTTGCCGAAGCGCGCGTCTTCCTGTCCAGCTTCGACCGGCCGAACATCCGCTACACCGTGGTGGAAAAGGACAACGCAAAAAAGCAGCTGCTCGGCTTCCTGGCCGGCCGCCAGGGCCAGGCCGGCATCGTCTATTGCCTGTCGCGCAAGAAGGTCGAGGAAACTGCCGAATGGCTTTCCGCCCAGGGCTACCCGGCACTGCCCTACCATGCCGGCCTGCCGGCCCCCGAGCGCGCCGCCAACCAGCGCCGCTTCCTGCGCGAGGAGGGGCTGATCATGTGCGCCACCATCGCCTTCGGCATGGGCATCGACAAGCCGGACGTCCGCTTCGTCGCCCACCTCGACCTGCCCAAGAGCATCGAAGCCTACTACCAGGAAACCGGTCGTGCCGGCCGTGACGGCGAGGCCTCGGAAGCCTGGATGGCCTACGGCATGCAGGATGTCGCCCTGCAGCACGCGCGCATCGCCGAATCCGCCGCCGCGGAAGGCCAGAAGATCCTCGAATCGCAGCGCCTGACCGCCCTGCTCGCCTACTGCGAAGCGCCGCGCTGCCGCCGCCAGGTGCTGCTCAACTACTTCGGCGAGGAGCGCCAGCCCTGCGCCAATTGCGACGTCTGCGACAACCCGCCCGAACTGTGGGACGGCACGCAAGCCGCGCAGAAGGCGCTGTCGGCCATCTTCCGCACCGGCATGCGTTTCGGCGTCGCCCATCTGACCGACATCCTGCGCGGCAAGGCAACCGACAAGGTCAAGCAGTGGAACCACGACCAGCTGCCGACCTTCGGCGTCGGCGGCGACCTCGACGACCACGCCTGGAAGAGCGTCTTCCGCCAGCTGGCGGCCGCCGGACTGGTCCATGTCGACATGGCCGAGCATGGCGCCCTGCAACTCACCGAGGCCGCCCGCGAAGTCCTCAAGGGAGGACGCAGCGTGCAGTTGCGCCGTCCGCTGCGACGCAAGGCGACCTCCTCGAAAACCAGCCGCACCGCGGTCAGCGACCTGTCGGCGGCCGATGACGCCCTGTTCCAGCTGCTGCGCCGCTGGCGCGCCGATACGGCCCGCGAACAAAGCGTTCCCGCCTACGTCATCCTGCACGACAAGACCCTGCGCGAGCTGGCCGAGGTACGCCCGACCAGCCACGGCCTGCTGGCCAGCATCACCGGCATGGGCAGCGCCAAGATCGAGCATTACGGCGCGGAACTGCTCGACCTGATCCGCAACGAAGGCTGATACGATGCGGCGCGATACGCTCAACGCCGCGCTCGCCGCCCTCGTCGTCGCCGCGCTGCTGGTTTCGGGCATCGCCCCCCACGACCGGCCGACCTGGCTGATGGAGGTGGCCCCGGTCATCATCGCCCTGCCCCTGCTGATCCTGACCCGGCGCAGCTACCCGCTGACCATGCTGCTCGCCGTCCTGATCGCCCTCCACGCGCTGGTCCTGATTGCCGGCGGCGCCTACACCTACGCCCACGTGCCGTTCGGCTTCTGGCTGCAGGATCTCCTGGGGACCGCGCGCAACCCGTACGACAAGATCGGCCACTTCATGCAGGGCTTCGTGCCGGCACTGATCGCCCGGGAAATACTGATACGCGGGCAGCACGTGGCCGGCCGCCGGATGACGGCATTCCTGTGCGTCTGCATCGCCATGGCGATCAGCGCCAGCTACGAACTGATCGAATGGGCCGCGGCCCTGATCATGGGCCAGGGCGCCGACGAGTTTCTCGGCACCCAGGGCGACCCGTGGGACACCCAGTCCGACATGTTCATGGCCCTGATCGGCTCGACAAGCGCCATCGCCCTGCTGAGCGGCATGCACGACCGGCAACTGGCCCGCCTTACCGCCCGCGACTGATCGTCCGGACAAACGGCAAAATGCCCGCAAGCTTTCACTTGCGGGCACTTCAAGGGGTATGACGCAGGCTGCGGCGACGGCAGAGCGGCCGCCGCCATACCCGGCGCTTACGCCTGGCGACGAGCCCGGCGCCCGGCCATCAGTCCGGCAATGCCCAGACCGAACAAGGCCAGCGAACCCGGTTCCGGCACCGCGAGACGGTCGAGGTTGGCGACCGACAGGTTCTGCCAGGCGCCGCCATTCACGCTGAAACGACCGGCCTGCCCGCCATTGCAGCAGCCCTCGGCCCAATATGCGTCCAGCGTGTGATTGCCCGCCGACAGATTGGTCACGCTGCCCACCAGGAGTTCGGACAAGGCATTCCAGTTGCCGCCCCACCACAGGTCGGTGGCGTTGGCGCCGAGCAGTACGCCGTCGAAGTACAAGGCGCCGCCGTAAGCGGCATCAGGCGCCAGCTGGAAGGCCAGCGCACCGCCGGCGAAGGCGCTGCCGACAGAGAAATCGACGCGCAGGTGGTCGTAGCTGTTGTTGGCGCCGACCAGGCCGGAGAAATTGCCCGGCGTGGTACTGGCGATGCTCGAACCCTGCGCCGACCATCCGGCACGATAGTCGCCGAAGGAGGCGTTGCTGATGCCGCGCACCTCGTAGGTGATCAATGCGGCTTGCGCGGCGATCGATGCCGTGGCCAGGGCAAGGCCCAGCATGGTCGAGCGCAGCTTGAAGGGAAGTTGGGTCATGTTGTCGTTTCGCTGGTTTGCGCCGCCGCGATCCGTCGGTTCCGCCTGGCGGAAGCGACAATCCGGCAGCCAGGTTGGGTTGCAAGGAATGTCACGGATCGACACGCCACCCGGCGGCGATGCATCGGTCCTGAACTTCCGACGTTATAGCAAAAAATGACAATGTCAGTCCGTGAGCAAATTCACGGCAACCGGAAAAAACCGCCGTCATGGCGCACGGCCGACCGGCCCGGCCTAGCGCAAATGCTGCTCGGCGACGGCCGACAGCTCGGCATTCAGCGACCCGGCGGCCAATGCCCGGCGCAGCGCGTCCCGGGCCTCGGGCACCCGGCCGTCGGCCTCGAGCGCCAGGCCAAGGCCCAGCCACCAGCGCCCTTCGTTGGGCACCAGGCGGGAGGCTCGCTGGTAATGCGCGGCAGCCTGCCGATGCGCCCCAAGACGGGATTTCAGATGCCCCTGGAAACCGGCGTAGTCGGCATTGGCCTCGGCATAGGCCTGGGAGCGGGCCAGGGTACGGTCGGCCGCCGCCAGATCGCCATGCTCCAGTTGCAGGCGAGCCAGCGACATCGCCCAGCCGGTCTGCGCCGGCATCAGATCGACGCCCTCCTGCAGAACGGCCATCGCGTCGTCCATGCGTCGCATGTCGAGCAATTGGCGGAGCAATGCCTGGCGTACCTGGACATAGGCCGGGTCGATCTTCAGCGCGGCCCGCATGCCGTCGAGCACTTCGCCGCTGCGCCCGGAGGCGAGCGCCGTTTCGGCCTTGCGGTATTCGGCATCGGCCCGATCGCGCGGCGTGGCCGCAACCGGGCTTTTCTCGATCCGGACCGGACCGGCCGGCGCTGAGGCCGGAGCCGGTTCGGCCTTGGCCGGTGCGGCGGGAGGCGACGGGGCGACGGGATCGGGCACGCCCAGCACGGGCGCCGCGGGCAGCGGGACGACGGCCAGGTTGGAGGAAAGCCTAAGATTCTCGTCGGCCGGCATGGCGGCATCGCCCGGCGTGGCTTGCGGCGCAGGCGTCGGTGCGACAAGCGGCGGCGGCGCGACCAGCACGGCCGGTGGCGGCGGCGGTGGTGCGACCGCCGGCGGCGCGGTGTCCAGCAGCCCGGCCTGATGGACGGCAACGGCCCCCGCCACCGCCAGCCCGCCCACGGAGAGCAGCAGAAGTTTTTTGCCTTGCCCCTTTTTTTCCGGGGGCAGCGAGCGGATTTCCCGCTGCAGGCTCTGGCGCGCCAGGTCGTCGGGGCGCTTGGCCTCGAGATTGCGCAGCATGTCGTTGATCAGGCTCATTTCACCACCATCCGGTCGACGCGGCACCCTCGGTATCGCCGGCCGCCTGCCGTACGTGCCTGGCGCCGACGGCATGCTTGCCTTCGCCATAGACCGCCAGCAGCGCCTTGTGCGCCAGGATGTTGAGCAGGCGCGGCGTGCCGCGACTGGCCCGGTGCAGGCTGCGGACGGCGCGCGGGCCGAACAGGCTTTCGCCGCGATAGCCGGCCACCCGCATCCGGTGCGCCAGATAATTCGCCACTTCCTCGCGGGCGAGCCCGCCCAGCCGGTAATGAAAGGCGATGCGCTGAAGCAGCTGGCGTACCGAGGGTTCGGCCAGCTTGCGGTCGAGTTCGGGCTGACCGAAAAGAATGATTTGCAGCAGCTTGCGCTTTTCCGTCTCCAGGTTGGAGAGCAGGCGCAGGGACTCCAGCGTCTCCAGCGGCATGGCCTGCGCCTCGTCGATGCAGACGACGACCTGCCGCTCGGCTGCGGCATGGCCGAGCAGGGCGAGGTTGACGCTCTTCAGCAGATGGTAGTCGTCGGCCTGGGCATCGACCGCGACCCCCAGTTCCTCGGCCAGGGCCAGCAGCAGGGTGCGCGGCGCCAGGTAGGGATTGGGCAGGTAGGCGGAAACGCTGCCTTCCGGCAGGGCCTGCAGCAGGCGCCGGCACAGCAGCGACTTGCCGGTGCCGACCTCGCCGGTGATCTTGATGAAGCCCTCGCCGCTGTTCAGCGCGACGAGTAGCGTATTGAGCGCTTCCTGATGACTGCGCGTGATGACCGTGAAGCTGGTATCCGGCGTGATGCTGAAGGGCAGCTCGGTCAGCCCGAAATGATCGAGATACAACGCTGACCGCCCCCGCTGACGCTTACTGCCATTCGAAATTCCGTTGCTGGCGCGGATCGAGCGCCTGCATGCGTTCCTGGGCGTCGCCCGCGGCGGTCCGCCAGGATTCCTCGCCCTTGATGACGGTCGAGCGCATCAGGATGACCAGTTCGCGCTTGCGGTTCACCACGCTCTTCTGGCCGAACAGCGCGCCAACCCCCGGCACGCCGCTGATCCCCGGCAGGCCGTTGCGGCTGGTGGTCTGCTCCTGGCTCATCAGGCCGCCGATGGCGACGATGCTGCCATCCTGGACGCGGACGATGCTGTCGGTCTCGTTGATGGTGCTCGAGGCCAGCGGCAAGGTATAGGTCCCCAGGTCGCCGAGGTTCACGTTCTTGGTCTTTTCCGCGACGACGCTGACCTGCGGATGGACATGCAGGATGATGTTGCCGTCGTCGTCGATCTGCGGCGTCACGTCCAGCGCGATGCCCGAGAAGAAGGGTTGCAGCGTGATGTTCGGCGTCACGACGTTGCTGCCGCCGGCCGTGCCGGTGGTCACGTTGGTGCTGATGCCGGTGACGAAATAATCGTCGGTGCCCACTTTCAGCACGGCCTTCTGGTTGTTGGTCGTCGCAATACGCGGGCTGGACAGTACCTGCACGTCGCCCTGCCCTTCGAGGAAGGACAGCAGGGCGGCGAAATTGTTCGACTGGAAGGTCAGGCCGAAGAAGCCGTTGCCCGTCGTCCCGGTGGCCAGCGCGCCATTGCTGCCGGGACGGGCCGCCACCGCGGTCCCGGCGGTGATGCCGGTGGCCGAGGCACCGATGGTCCCCGAGCCGGCCAGCACCGCGTTGGGCGCCGAGACGCCCAGCGAGAAGCGATTGGCGACACCGCCGAACTGGCTCCAGTTGATGCCGGTCTGGTACGAATCGTTGAGCGAAACCTCGATGATCTTGGCTTCCAGCATCACCTGGCGCTCGACCACCAGCTGGGTGGCCTTCAGGTAATCCTCGACGCCCTTCAGTTCGGCCGGCGAGGCCTTGACCAGGACGACGCCGGAAGTCGGGTTGATGATCACGTTGCGACCATCCAGGTTGCCGACGATGGTATTCAGCGCCAGGCCGAGTTCCTTCCAGAAATCGTAATCCGAGGTCGTCTGCACCCGTGCGCTATCCACGGCGCGCTGCGTCATGCCGCCGGTCGTGCCGCCCGGCACCACCGGCGCCGTGCTCGTCCCCGTCTGGTTCGCCATCGGATTCGAGGTCGTCGGCGAACTGCCGGTCACGCGCATGTCGCTGGAACCCACCCGACGGTTGGCCAGGTAATTGATCTTGAACATCCGTGTCTGGACCGTATTCGGCTGCACGAAGATACGATTGCCCTGGACGCGGTAGGCATAGCCGTAGACATCGCGCAGGGTATCGAGCGCCTCGCGCACCGTGGTGTTCTTCAGGTTGAGGCTGACCGTGCCCGACAGATCGGGCGGGAAGAGCACGCTGTATTGCGTTCCCGAGACCAGGGCATTCAGCACCTGGGCAACCGGCGCATTGTTGACCGCCAGGTTGAAGCGCGGCTCCGGCTTGGCGGGCACCGGCTGCTCGATCTGCAGGGGCGGCACCATCGCCTGCCCGACCGCATCGCTCGGGGCACGCGCCGACTTGCCGTTGACCGCCGCTCCCACATCCTGGCCAGCCCGGTCGAAAACGTCACCGCGCCGCGCATGCTGGTTGCTGCACGCGGCCAGCAGCAATGCCGACATGACCACAATCAATATCTTGCTCATGGGAGCCCCTTTACTTGCCCTGACTTGGCCGCCTTGCCGGCAGCAGGCATCACAATCATCTGTTTTTGGACATCGGGCGTCAGATACAGATGGGTCACGCCATCCACTCCCTGCAACACCGCTTCGCGTTCGTTCAGGCGGATCAGGGTCGCGCCGCCCAGCTTGCCGCCCAAGGGCACCGTCTTGCCGCCGATTACCGCCACGGGCCTGCCGCCCTGCGGCATCAGCACCGACTGCAGGCGAAGGCCGCCGGCATTGCCGTCGCCGTCGCCGGCCGCCCCCTCCTGCGGAGCCAGCCAGTTGGCCGGCGGGCGCGTCGGGTCGGCCGACTGGGCATGAGCCGCCGAGCAGAAGGCGATGCAGGCCAGGGCGAACAGTCTCATAAGGCCAGCCATGTCTTGTCGGGACTCAGGGTATAGACAACCAGGGTCATTTCGGCACGCGGATAGTCGATCACGCGATAGCTGAGCGGTCCCCAGAGCAGCTTCTGCTGCAGCTTCTCGAGCTGGCCCAGATAGGCCTGCAACTGCCCGTAGTTTCCTTCCAGCCGGATTTCGACGCCGTGCCGGAACAGGTCGAAACTGCGTTCGGCCGGCCTGGCTTCGCCTTCCTTCGGCGCCGCGACCGGCAGGACGCTTTGCGGCGCCAGTGTCTTCAGGCTGACCAGGCGCAAGCCGGCATGGCGGGACAGCAGGCTTTCCAGCAGACCGTTCATTTGCTCGGGACGGACGAGAACCGAACTGAACTGGCGCAGCTGCTCGTCCAGCTTGCCGCGCTCGGCCGTCAAGGCAGCGAGGTCGGCCTTGCGACCGGCGTCGGGGTCGATGGCCAACTGCTGTTGCATGCCCGCCACCTCGGCCTGCAGGCGCGCCGCGCTGGCGCTTTCGCCGGCCAGCGTCGTTTCCAGCCCCCTGGCCCGCGCCCTCGGGGGATCGACGAAGAGGGTGTAGCCGATCAGCAACGGACCGAAGACGATCGCCAATGCAACCAGCAGGCGTTCGCGCTGCGTCATGGCGACGTAGCGATCGTTCAGGCGCGACCAGGACTGGCGCAAGCTCATGGCGACTTCTCCGCTGCGGTACGCAACACAAACTCGGTGTAACGCGGCAACGCCGGGCGAACGGGCGCGTTCGCCGCCGGCGGGATTCCGGGCGCGGCATCGCGCCGTTCGGCGGCCGGATCAACCGCTTTCATGTCGAGCGTTGCGAAACGCCGCCCGGCAAAAGCCGGTTCGCCATTCAGACGGCCGATGTAGGCGGGCAGCAGGGCCGGATCGCTCAAACGCCCCCGAATCTCGATGTCTTTTTCGGCAAAGCCGAAGCCGGTCAGCCAGGCGCCCTCGACCACCTGGCGGGAAAAGCCCTGGAACAGGCCGGAGTACGCCTGGCTGGCCGGCAGGTCGCCCTCGGCCACGATAGTCAACACCTGCTGGCGCTGGGCAACGCCCGTCCTGGCCGACTCCAGCTGCTGGTCGAGCAGGGCATCGCCCTTGCGCTCGCCCAGACGCTGGCCGAGCGATTGAACCTGTTGCTGCAGCGTCGCCAACTCGCCGCGCAAGGCTCCCTCGCGCGCCTTCAGGGCATCGAGCCGCCACGCCGCCGCACTCGCCAGCACCACGACGGCCAGCAAACCCAGCAATCCGGCGCCCGCCACGACCGGCAAGGCGAGCCAGTCAAAGCGCGGCTTCAGCTCGGGGAGCAGCAGGTTGATCTGCTGGCTCACGCGTCGCCCCTCAGGGCCGCACCGATGGCCAGCAGGCTTTGCGCCTGTCGCTCGCTCGAACGCAGTTCGGGAATGCCGTCGAAGGCGGCCACCATGGACAGATTGGCGGCCTGGACCGGCAAATAGAGATTCTGCGCCAGCGCGGCCACCGTGCCATCGGTATCGAATTCCGAACAGACCAGCAGGCGCGACACGGAAATGAAACCGTACTGGCGGTCGAAATTGTCGAGCGTGCGCTGCAGCTCGAGTGCCAGGCGCTCGAGCATCTGCTGCCGGCGTTCGGTGTCCGCATCGGCCAGCCCCTGGGCCGAGACCTCGATTTGCCTGGAAAGGTAGAGTTCGCCGCCAAAACTGATGGTCAACAGGCTTTCGCCAGCCTGCATGACCAAAAACGCCAGGCCCCGGTTGGGCTCCTCGAACAGTGCCGCCACGTTGCGCACGGCCATTTCCGGGATGTCGATCGCCTCCAGGGGCACGCGGGCCGCATGGAAAGCGGCCATTTTCCCGGCAACCACCGATTGGGGGGCGATAACGGCGAATACGTTGGCCTGCCGCCCGCCCTCGGTAGGGATATCGGCAACCGCGATGGCGGCGCCGTCGACCGGGAAGTCGACCATGTCCTTCAAGCGCCAGCGCAGGGCTTGAACCCGCTCCTCAAGCGGCACGGCAGGAGACTCCAGCTGCGCCATGCGGTACTGGTTTTCGCCGAGCAGCGAAGCGCAACGATAGCGCTTCAAGCCCCGGCTCTGCGCCAGGCGCGCCAGCGCATCGCCCTCGGCGCCTTCGACCCTGAAGGATTCGCACAAACGGATTTCCGGGCGCTTGCCGACGGGAAAAATGACATGCGCAAGATCGATGCGATCGCCCGTGCGGACAACCGACATCCATCCTTCCACACGTTTTGCCCCTAAATTCGGCCACATGCTCCAAATACCTTAAGTTTTTTCAGAAGGATAGCCAGCAACGCATTATTTTTCAATGGTTTTTTTGCTCAATAGCTTTCGCGAAAATAGATCACCGTGGAGCGCGGACCACAGGAACCGAAACACGCACGCGCCGTCGGTGCCGGCAGGGTCAGCCAGGTGCTGGCACCCCGCAGGATATTGCCGGAAACATCGACCAGACCGGCATTTCCGGCACCCGGCGCCGACAGGCGAAGGCGCGAATCGCCGGCCACCAGCGGCGAAGAGAGGGTGGCCGTGGTCTTGGTGCGCAAGGTGTTGGTCAGGCCGTTATTGGCCGATGTCGGCACGGTCAAGGTCGTGCAGCTGTCGGCGGCATTGACCATCCAGCCATTGCTCGACCAATACTGCACCCTTGCCGGCACGGCGAGGGGCAGCAGTTCGCTGCCGTAGGCGTTGCTCAACAGCAGGCGGCCGCTACGCACGCTCGTCGTTCCCTCGACAGTCGTGGCCGGCGCCGTGCGCAGCGAGCTCACGCCCTCTGCATCAATGGCGCGCACCCGGACAACCGTCGGGACCGTGTTCGCCGCGGTGAATTGATAAGTCGGCAAGGTCGTCGTCGCCACGCCGTTGGCGAACAGGGTTGCCGCCATACTGCTCCCCGCCGTGAAGCTGCCCGGCCCCGGATTGGCCGCGCTATCGCCCGCATCCCGAGCCGACAGGGTGGTGGCCTTGGAGAACGCCGTTGCCGTCGTGCCGTGGTAGTTCATGGTGGTCGCCCCGGCCGCATTGCGGGCCGCCACCTGCACGGTGAAGGGCTGGCCTGAATAGGTGAAGGCCCCCGCCACGCAGGCCTGGGTCACCGTCGTGTCGAAATGATCCGGATAGAAACGGCCGACATAGCCGCTGGCCGCCGTATTGCCGAACTTGCACCCGACCTTGCCGGCGGCATTGGGCGTATTGGCAAAATCGTTGGGCGCCGTGTTGACGCACACCGTATCCAACGCGTCCTGGTAGGCGCTGGTGAAGGTCGCGTCGTACACGCCGTAGGGCTGGAAGCGGAAATAGCCGACCTCGTCGTAGGTAAAGGCCGAGCCGGACGCCCCGTCGCCCGTAGAAACACTGGCGGCGCTCGTGAAGGAGCCGGCCAGCGTACCGACCCGCACCGGCATGCCTATCCATTCGATCAGGCTCGGCGAGACCCCCGGCGTACCGTCGTAGCCGGGCGCCCCGGTATTCGCGGTGAGCGAGAAAGCGGCGCCCGCCTTGACGATGGGGGTGGCCGTGGCGCTGGCCCCGGTGCCGTCGGCATTGGCATTGGACGACGTAATCGACGTGAAGTCGGCCGGCCGGATGGCGAAGCGGTCGTTCGAGCAGAAGGTGCCGCCCGCCCCCTGATTGAAGCGGACCCACACATTGCGCAGGGCCTGGGTGTTCTGCCCCGCCGGCACCGTGTAGGTAGTCGCCGTTGCCGGACGCCCCGACGTGAAAGCGATGGTCTGCCCCGCCACCCCGGCTACCGTGGTCGGCGAGGCGGTCGGGCAGCGGGTCGTCGCGTTGATCGCCGTCCCGCTGCTGCTGACCAGGTCGACGCTGACCGGATTCCCCGACCCGCTGTTGAAACTGCTATCGACCGCTTTCGGCGAACCGGTCAGCGCGACCAGATCAAAGCTCATCGCCTGCCCGACCACCTTGGTGTAGAGGCGGTTCCCGGTCGCCGCGCAACGCGCCGGGCTGCCCGTCAGGTTGCTGCAGGCATCGAGGTCCGAGGCGAAGCAGCCGATATTGGGCAAGGTGAAGGTACAGCTCGTGCCGCTCCCATCCCAGCATTTGACGCCATTCAGCGGCACCGAGCTGAGCCCGGTCGCCCCTAGGGTGATCGTTCCGCCCGGCGCCAGCGGCTGGGCATTGACGGTTGCCGTCGGCGTTCCCGAAACGATCGTGAAATTGGCCGACGGCGTCCAGGTGACGCCACCGCCGCCGCTGGCAGTGAGCGTCCCCGTCAGGTTGGCATTGACTTCGCTGCCGGCCGGACACGGGACAGTCCCCGAGGTGCACCCGAGCACCTTCACGGGAAAGGTGCACAGATTGCCGCCCGGGGTGTATTGCAGTTCGATGTGGTCGTAAGGCGGAACAGCCGGCGAGCCGATCACGAAGTCATACGAGAAGGTGTAGGTACCGGCCGCGGTGAAATCGTACTCGATGGCCACCCCGGTATCCTGGTACGAGGTGGAAACCGTATTGGGCAGGCTGGTCGGGTTGAAGATCGAACAGGCCGCATACGGATTCGAGGTATCCCAGAAATCGCTCCACAGCGACGTGCAGTAGCGGGAAAACGCCCCGCCGCTACGCTCGCGGAAAGACTCGACGATACTGACCCCGGACGGAATGCTGGTGCTCGACGGGCAGCTCGTCCCGGATGCCGGCGGATAGGTGCCGACCACCCGGCTCCCCGCGGCATCCACATAGGTCACGCCACAGCCGTTGTCGCTCCCCCCGAGATAGGTATCGATCGCGTGGTAGTAGCGCACCGGGTTGCCGGCATTGACGGCATACCCGCTGGGAATCACCAGCGTGACGCTGATGGTCACGAAGTCATAAGGCCGCAGGTAGCGATACTCGATCGACATCTGTGGCCCGTTGGTAATCCCGTAGTTCGCCGTTGCCGTCTGAGTCGTTCCGTTGGCGATGGGATTGGCCGGGGTCGGGCCGCTCACGCTGCGCGTACTGTAGTTGGTCGGCGAAATACCGTTGCCCACGCTATGGGAAGGGCCATATATCGTGCCGTTGGCGCGCAGGAATATGCCGTTGTCCAGGCTGTTGCTCGGCGGCGTAGCCGAAGGGCTGTACAGCTGACCGGCCGAGGTTCCACTGCTGTTGCGCCGGATGACCTGCATCTTCGTGGTGTCTTCGATATAGATGCGCAACCCGTCCGTGGTGCTCGTGCCACCGGAGGAATTCAACTGCACGACCGCCGCGCTGGCACCAAAACTCGCCGCCACGCCGAGCAATGCGCCCACCCCGACAGTCCGGAAAAAACGGGCGGACAGGCCGCACGGTGAGCCGAGGCGTTTCATCCCGTCAATCCAGGTCATGGGTAGCCTTTTCAGCAGTCATAAGGGGCAGCGACTATCGTCGCATCGCGGCATTTCTCGACCGTCACCTCGACCAGCCGCTCGATGCCCGGCGCCTTGGCGCCATTGGCCGTGGCCCGCGAACTGATCCGGTAGATGCGAACCTGCCGCCCGCCCTCGGTGGTATCCCAGCTTTGGCAAGCGACATTGACCTGATGGCCGGGGATCGGCGGGTTGCCGCTCACGCAGGGCGGCAAGGCAGCAAACTGGGCATCCGGGTCGAGCTGGTACATCCCCCACTCCGCGCCGGCCCGCGCCGCCTGGTAGGCCCGCGCCCCGCCGATGTCGGCGGCGATATTCACATGCGACGTGGACGTCAGGCTGACCATACCCGCCGCCAATGTCGCCATCAGCAGCAGCAGGAAAATCCCGGTGATGATCGACAGTCCGCGCTGACGCGAACGACAGGCCAGAGAAAACGAATGACGGTTCATGGCGTATTCAGCACATCGATCTGGTGCATGATCTCCACCGACTCGCCGTTGCGGCTCAGCGTCAGGCGCAGGACGACGAGCCCGTTGCGCTGCAGCACAGCGGGGAGGTAGATGAACGAGCAGAAGGCCACATCGGAAACCAGAACGGCGGAAGTGCCACCCTGCGACCAGGGAGCGCTCGCCACGGATGACTGAAAACCATAGCCGGTGCGCCGGATGACCGTACCGGACTGCGGCGAGGCGGCATTTGCCGCGCATTCGTAAGTCACCGGGGCGCCGACGATCTGGAAGCGGTTTTGCGGCGAGGCCAGCGGGAATTGCGTGCCGGCAGGCGCAAAGGTCACCGTGGACAATGCGTTGCCGGCCGTCGCCGCCCGCCGGCTGGTTCCCGCATACACATCGGAACCGGTCTGCCCGAGGTTGAAAACGACCAGCTGGTCGCCCGCCGCGATATTCACGGTGGGGCCGAGCACGTCGAAGCTGTTGTCGGTATTGCTGGTGAAGTCGAGCGGATTGCCGGTCCCGGTGCCGGTCAGCTCCGCCCGGTAACGCCCCGCATCGTTGATCGGAACGTACTCGAGGAAATTGCCGGACTGCCGCACGCTGTTGGGCAGGGCGCCCTGCAGGTCGCGCGCGATGCGGCGCACGGCGGTATCGGCCGCATCGGTCAATTCCGCACGAATGCCGGTATCGATGTAGGCGTCGATCTGCCGGCGCCCGAACATGCCGACGATGCCCAGCAACACCCCGGTGATGACGATGACGACGATGATCTCGACCAGCGTGAATCCCCGCTGGCGCCAGCCGTGGAAAGAGCGGTCAGTAGCGCGGCGCATAGCGGAAACGGTAACCGGTCAGGGAAAAATTGTCGGCGCCAGCGAATGAGACAGTCACCGTCACGCTGAGCGCCGCCGTATTGTCGGCCAGCCCCAGGGTGGTACCGGCGCGCGCGATGAGAACCGACGCGGTATAGCCGGTCATTGCGTTGCCTCCCGACACGTCGGTCACGTTGGCCATCGAATAGGCGCCGTAGTCGTCCACGTTATCGAAGGTCCCGCCCAGGCGGCTTTCACCGGCCGTGAAAGTGCCCGTATTCTGCGGCGTTGCGCATCCGGCATAGGATTGCGCCGTCGATACCGCCGGATCGTCCGGATCGCACCAGGTAAAGGGCTGATGCAGGATTTCGTTGAGCAGCGCCTCGGCAATCGCCAGCATCTGCTTGGTGCGCATCGGGTCGGCACTGTGGCGGAGCGTGGGATTCATCACCGACACCAGCCCGGCCACCCCGACACCGACGATAACGATGAAGATGAGCACTTCGATCAGCGACAATCCGCGCTGCAGCCTGGTCGACCGCTCAATGAACATAGCCGGTCTCGTTTTCGACGGTAATCGCCAGGCCGGCCACCGTGACAGTGGCGGCGGTGCTCGCCCGCCCCGCCGCATCGAAGCTCAGGCTGGCCGTCGAACTGGCGAAGCTGATCGAACCCGGTGCCAGCACGCTCAGGGCCGTGCCATCCGGTCCGACCAACACGGAACCGCCAGTACAGTTGGCCGACGGGTAAGCGCTGGAAATATTGAAATCAACCCGCGACGGCGAGGAGGAAAAAGTGACGCACACCGTCCGCCGGGCCGCGACTGCCGACTTCTGGGCATAGCGCAGGGCCGCGACGACCTGATCGCGCACGCCGCGCTCCTCGAAGCCGCTGCCACCACGCCAGCGCGGCACCGCGACGGCGGCAACGATGCCAAGCAGGACGATGACGACGATCAGTTCGACCAGGCTGAAACCGCCATCGCGGCCGGCTGACATACGATTCATGGACCGCAGCAAAATAAAAGGCCCGGCTGCAAGACCAGGCCCTTGGTTGTCGCACACATCAACCAAACCGGCTGTCAGCAACCTCCGTCGGTAATCACGTAGCTCGGTGCGGCTGAAGCAGTAGCCTTGGTGTATGCAACCTTACAGCTAGCCGGCGTCGGGGCCTTTTTCATTTGAATTTCGGCCGGAACAGCTGCGCTGTCGAAGTCACCCGGCGGGGTCAGGTCCATCACCTTTGCCAGTTCAGCCGCGCTGTTGGCAAAGCCATATTCGACAGATACGCTTGCGCCGCTGATCGTTACCGTGGCGGGAGAGCCTGCGGCCCCAAGAGTACCCGCCGCCTGGGCTTTGGCGTAGATCATCGCGTTGGCAGAAGTCATCGAACCGGATACGCCCTTGATGACCGACTTGCGTGCATCGCTCGACAAATCGACGAACTTCGGCAGCGCGGTAGCCGCAAGAATGCCCAGGATGACGATGACAACAACCAGCTCGATCAGGGTGAAACCTTTTTGCATTGCTTTCATGGTGTGCTCCTAAAAATATTAAAAATCAGCATCCGGTGGTGGTCACTGGACCGATCAGGGCTGCCTGGTTGGCCGCAGTGGGTTGGGTATAGGTAAAGGTGCAAGTAGCCGGGGTGGTGGCGCCGCTAATGCTGAAAGTGGCTACGCCCCCGGCGACGGTGTAGGTATAGCCTTCATCCTGCAGGTTGGCGGCGGAGGGATTGAACACCCCGGTCAGGCCGGCCATCGAGAGGATTCCGGGCGTACCGATGGCGGTTGCCTCGGGGTAGCCGAAGACCAGGTTGACCAGGCCGTTTTCGGTGCACAAGGTGCCGGTGGCGCCCGTCGCGTTCGAGGCCGTGGCGCCGCCGGTGCATGCCGTAACATCGACCACTCCGCTGCGCGCCAGTACCGTGGCATGCGCCAGCGCGGATGCCGCACCGACGCTGCCGCGAGCGGCCTGCAGCTTGGCAATGCGTGCGTCGCGCTGCAGATTGACGAAGCGCGGCAGGGCTATCGACGCCAGCAGGCCGAGAATGATGATGACCACGATCAGTTCGATCAGGGTAAAACCACGCTGCGACGCCGACCGCCGTATTGGTTTGATGTCCATGCATCCAATATCGACCGGGAATTTTATTACTTTAGCCATATCAGCCTTCCTCCTCAACATTTATTCCTACCGTTTATCCAGGCGCTGCAAGGAAATACCGGAAATAACAAGCCGTCCGTCACTGCCGTCACCCCGTCCCAGACGAAAGCGGGCGCCATGACCGTCGTGAAAGCGATAAACCAGCTCGCCGGCGTGGCGGTCGAAATACCAGACCGAGCGCTCCTCCGGCGGCGCATCCAGCGCGCCGCGGTAATTGGCCGGCTTGCTCGCCACCCAATCCACCGGGTTGTCGCTTTGCGGCAAGCCGCCACTGGATGCCACGCGATGCACCACGGCCTCGGCGAGTTCCAGGCGCATGCTCGCCGCCTCGGACTGCACCAGGGCCTCCTCCATGTCGCTGCGAACCGAGTCCAGCGATGCGAGCAGGAACAGCGACACCACGCCGATCAGGGCAATGGCGATGGCGAATTCGTAATAGCGTCGCATCGCCGCTCATCGCTTGATGGCCACTTTGCCGAGGTCCCACATCGGCAGGAAGATCCCCAGCGCCAGGATCATGACCAGCACGCCGAGCGACACGATCAGGATCGGTTCGATCTGCTGGCCGAGGGTCTTGAGTTCGTATTCGACTTCGCGCTGGTACATCTGGCCGACTTCTTCGAGCATGTCGTCGAGGGCGCCCGATTCCTCGCCGACAGCGACCATCTGCAACACGACCGGCGTGAAGAATCCGGAAGCGATGGCCGCGCGCAAGACGCTCTCGCCACGCTCGACGGTGTCGCGCATGCCTTCGATCTTGGCGGCGATATAGCTGTTGTCAACGGTCTGCGATGAATTGGTCAGCGCCTGCATGACCGGCACCCCGCTGCGCATGCCGAGGGCGAAGCTGCGCGCGAAACGGGCCATCGCCGCCTTGCGCACTATCTTGCCGGCAATCGGGAAACGCAGGGCGATCGCTTCCCACTGCATCCGCCCGGCTGGCGTAGCGACCCAGGAGCGGAAAGCGACGATGGCGGCGACCAGGCCGCCGAGCAGCACCGGCCACCAGGCCACCATGAAATTGGAGAAGCCGAGCAGGAGCCGCGTCATGAACGGAAGCTCTGCACCGAAACCCTCGAACACCTTGGCGAAGGCCGGTATGACGAAGAGGTTAACGACCACGATGGCAACCGCCATGGCCAGCACGACGAACATCGGGTAGCGCAGCGCCGATTTCACCTGCTCGCGCATGAAGCGCTCGAATTCCATGTGCTCGAACAGGCGCAGGAAGATTTCGTCAAGCAGGCCGGTGGCCTCGCCGACGCGCACCATCGAAATGTAGAAAGGATTGAATACCTTGGGATGGCGGGCCAGCGACACCGACAGCTCGCGCCCCGCCTCGAGGCTTTCGCGCACGTCGCGAATGACTTCCTTCATCGACGGATTGGTGGCCGACTCCTGCAAGCCGCTGAGGGCGCGCATGATCGGCACGCCGGATTTGAGCAAGGTGTGGAGTTGCCGCGAAAAAAGCAGGATGTCGACGTGCTCGACCTTCGGTTTGAAGAGCGACCAATCGACCGCAATCGCCGCCTTTTGGGATTTTGCCTCGCTGATGGAAACCGGCGTGATCCCGCGCCCGAGGAGCAGGTCGGCGACACCGCCGGACGAAGCCGCTTCGAGCACGCCTTCGATCAGCTTGCCGCCGGCATCCCGCCCCTTGTAGGCAAAGTTGGCCACTGCCCCTTATTCCTCGAACTGGTTGCTGATGCGCATGGCTTCGGCGATGCTGGTCCGGCCGGCCAGGGCGAGGCGCACCGCGTCCCGGCGCAGGGTTTCGCCCGCCATCTGCTGGCGTGCGACGCGCATGAATTCGCCCGGGTCTTCGTGGTTGATGGCCTCGACCACGCTGTCGCTCATTTCGAGGAACTCGTACACCCCGGTCCGCCCCTGGTAGCCGGTATTGGCGCAATGGGCACAGCCCCGGCCGTGGTGGTAGGCATGGCTGTCGACCTGGTCGGCCAGCTCGAAGCGCAGCCACTCGTGTTCGCTGGGCGTCGGCGTGTAGGGTTCGCGACAGTTGCCGCAGATGACGCGGACCAGCCGTTGCGCCACCACCATGTGCACCGACAGCGCCACCATGTAGCGCGGCACGCCCATGTCGAGCAGGCGGATCGGCGTCGAGATGGCATCGTTGGTGTGCAGCGTGGATAGCACCAGGTGGCCGGTCATGGCGGCGCGCATGCCGATCTCGGCGGTTTCCTGGTCGCGCATTTCGCCGATCAGCACGATGTCCGGATCCTGGCGCAGCACGGTGCGCAGCACGCGCGAGAACGACAGGTCGATCTTCTCGTGCACCTGCACCTGGTTCAGGCCGCCGAGCCGGTATTCGACCGGGTCTTCGACGGTGATGACCTTCTTTTCCGGGCTGTTCAGCTCGTTCAGCGCGGCATACAGCGTCGTCGTCTTGCCGGAGCCGGTCGGGCCGGTGACCAGGACCATGCCGCTCGGCCGTTTCAGCGCATGGCGGAAACGCTCGAGCACGCGCGGCGGCATGCCGATCTTGTCGAGTTCGAGCAGGCCGGTGTTCTGGTTGAGCAGACGCATGACCACCGACTCGCCGAATTGCGTCGGCAAGGTGGAGATACGCACGTCGACCGGGTTGCCGCGCACCTTGATGTTGAAGCGGCCGTCCTGCGGCAGGCGCTTCTCGGAAATGTCGAGGCCGGACATCAGCTTCAGGCGTAGGGCCACGGCCGAGGAAATCTTGGCGTCGGCCTCGGTCTGGATGTGCAGCACGCCGTCGATGCGGAAACGGATGCGCAGCGACCTTTCCTGCGGCTCGAAGTGGATGTCGGAGGCGCGCAGGCGCATCGCTTCCTCGAACACCGTCTGCAGCAGCTTGACGACCGGCGCATCCTCGGCGCCGGGGTTGAGGCCGAGCAGGTCGCCGAATTCGATCGGCACGTCGCCCAGTTCGGCCGTCAGTTCCTTGGCCAGGCCGGTGATCTGCTCGCCGCGATGGTAGACGCGGTCGACCATGGCCAGCAGTTCGCTCTCGGTGACCACGGCAAGGTCGATCTCGCGGCGCACCAGGCGGGTGATCTCGTCGTAGGCCTGGAGGTCGGTCGGATCGGACATGCCGATCTGCAGGCGGCCGTCCGCCAACTGGGCCAGGACGAGCGCGCGGAAACGCCGCGCCGGCGCCTCGGGCAGCAGCTTGATCAGGTCGGGTTTGGGGGTGAAGCTCTTGAGGTCGACGAAGGGAATCTGCAACTGCCGGGCCAGCGCCTGCGAGATGCCGGCCTCGGTGACATAGCCGCTCTCGACGAACACGCGCCCGAGCTTGCGGCCGGTGCGCTTTTGCTCGTCGAGCGCGATCTTCAGTTGTTCATCGGTCAGCAGGCCCTGCTGGATCAGCAGGTCGCCAAGCCGGATTTTTTGCGGGGGGGGCATCCCAACCTCCAAAACGCCTTAAGAAAACTCACTAACAATATGAAGTTAATGAAATAGTTTCCACAGTAGACGTTTTTGGAGGCTGCGACAAGCCCGCCATTCAAAGCGGCGGGGTAAACAATTGCAAATCAGCGATGGCGGTTGCCGTTGTGATGTTGCGCCGGGCGTCCGGAGCCCTTGCCGGCTTTCTGGGCCTGGGTTTTCGGCTGTGCCGCACCGTGCTGCGGCTTGCGCGGGCCGCGCGGTTGCTGCGGCGGGCGCGGCGCGGCAACGGCCGACTGTTCGAAGCCCTCGATCACCACGCGCTCCAGGTTGCGCTTGATCAGCTTTTCGATGTCCTTAAGGTTGCTGCGCTCGTCGTGGCAGACCAGCGAAATCGCCTCGCCCTCCATGCCGGCCCGGCCGGTGCGGCCGATGCGGTGCACGTAGTCCTCGGGGACGTTGGGCAGTTCGTAGTTGATGACGTAGGGCAGCGCGTCGATGTCGATGCCGCGCGCCGCGATATCGGTGGCGACCAGGGCCACCAGCTTGCCGTCCTTGAATTCGCTCAGGGCGCGGGTGCGGGCGCCCTGCGACTTGTCGCCGTGGATCGCCGCCGACTTGATGCCGGCCTTTTCCAGCGTCCGGGCCAGCGCGTCGGCACCGTGCTTGGTGCGGGCGAAGACCAGCACCTGGTGCCAGCCGCGCGTGGCGAACAGGTGGCAGAGCAGTTCCTTCTTCCGCTCACGGTCGGTCTCGATGACCTTCTGCGTCACCGTCTCGGCCGCCGTGTTGCGCGGCGCGACATCGACCGACACCGGGTTGTTCAGCAGGCCGGAGGCCAGCTCGCGGATTTCCGGCGAGAAGGTGGCCGAGAACATCAGGTTCTGGCGCTCCTTGGGCAGCAGCGCGATGACCTTGCGGATGTCGCGGATGAAGCCCATGTCGAGCATGCGGTCGGCTTCGTCGAGAACGAAAATCTCGATCGCCGACAGGTCGACGGTGCGCTGCTGGACGTGGTCGAGCAGACGGCCCGGCGTGGCGACCAGGATGTCGACACCGCGGCGCAGGTTGGCGATCTGCGGATTGATACCGACGCCACCGAAGACGGCCAGCGAATTGATCGGCAAGTGCTTGCCGTAGGTGCGCACGCTTTCCTCGACCTGGATGGCCAGTTCGCGGGTCGGCGTCAGGACCAGCACGCGCGGCGTGCGGGCGACGCGGGTGAGGCGGTCGTTCGACCCGGAGGCCAGGCGATGCAGGATGGGCAGCGTGAAGCCGGCCGTCTTGCCGGTACCGGTCTGGGCCGTGGCCATCAGGTCGTGGCCGGCGAGGACGGCGGGAATCGCCTGCTGCTGGATGGGGGTCGGCGTGTCGTAGCCCTGTTCGGCAACGGCGCGCTGGATTTCGGCCTTCAGGCCGAGGTCGGAAAAATGCATGGGGAGTACTCCAAAGCGAAGCGCCCGGCCGGAGCCGGGCGCCACGCAAGAATCAGATCAGTGAGAAGCCGCGCTCGAGGTCGGCCTGCAGGTCTTCCACCGCTTCGAGGCCGACCGCGATGCGCAGCAGGCCTTCGTTGATGCCGGCGGCGGCCCGGGCTTCCGGGGTGATGCGGCCGTGCGTGGTGGAGGCGGGATGGGTGATGGTGGTCTTGGTGTCGCCGAGATTGGCGGTGATGGACAGCAGTTGGCAATGATCGACGACGGTCCATGCCTGCTCGCGGCCGCCCTTGACCTCGAAGGAGACGATGCCGCCGCCGTTCTTCTGCTGCGCCTTGGCCAGTTCGTGTTGCGGATGCGACGGCAGGCCGGGATAGAAAACGCGCGCCACTTTCGGGTGCGCCTCCAGCCAGGCGGCCAGCCGGGCGGCGTTGGCGGCCTGCGCCTCGACGCGCAGCTTCAGGGTTTCCAGCCCCTTGAGCAGCACCCAGGCGTTGAAGGCCGACAACGTCGGACCGGCGGTGCGCAGGTACTTGAAGACTTCATCGGTCAGCTTCTTCGGGCCGCACACGGCACCGCCCAGCACGCGGCCCTGGCCGTCGATGTACTTGGTCGCCGAGTGGATCACCAGGTCGGCGCCCATTTCCAGCGGCTTTTGCAGGATGGGCGTGCAGAAGCAGTTGTCGACGGCGACCAGGATGCCCTTGGCGTGGGCGATGGCGGCCAGCGTGCGGATGTCGGCGATCTCGGTCAGCGGGTTGGACGGCGTTTCCAGGAAGAAGAGCCTGGTTTCCGGGCGGATCGCCGCTTCCCAGGCCGCCGGATCGGTGTGCGACACGAAGGTGGTGGTGATGCCGGTGCGCGACAGGATGTTGTTGAACAGCTGCACGGTGGCGCCGAACAGGCTGTTCGAGGCGACGATGTGATCGCCCTGCTTGAGGTGCGCCAGCACCGCGGCCATGATCGCCGCCATGCCGCTGGCCGTGGCCACGCAGTCCTCGGCGCCTTCGAGGGCGGCGAGGCGCTCCTCGAACATGCTCACGGTCGGGTTGGAGAAGCGGGCGTAGACGTTGCCCTCCTCCTCGCCGGAGAAGCGCCTGGCGGCCTGCGCCGCGCTCTCGAAGACGAAGCTGGAGGTCAGGTACAGCGCCTCGGCATGCTCGCCGAACTGGCTGCGCTCCTGGCCGGCGCGCACGGACAGGGTTTCCGGGCGGTATCCCGACGCGGCGTCGAACTTGGCCATTATTCCTGCCCGCCGTTGGCCAGGCCGAGCACCATCTGCTCGGACGAACGGCTGTCGCCGTCGTCGTCGCTGCTCTTCGCCGGCTTGCCGCCGCGCTTGCCCTCGACGGCATCGAGGTAATAGCTGTCGATGTCGCCGGTGATGTAGCAACCGTCGAAGCACGACGCGTCGAACACCGTCAGGTCGGAACGCAGGGTGGTGATCGACTGCTTCAGCGCCTCGATGTCCTGGTAGACCAGCGCGTCGGCGCCGATCTCGGCGGCGATCTGCTCGTCGGTACGGCCGGTGGCGATCAGTTCGGCACGGGTCGGCATGTCGATGCCGTACACGTTCGGGAAGCGCACCGGGGGCGCGGCGGAAGCGAAATAGACCTTGACCGCGCCGGCGGCCCGCGCCATCTCGACGATCTCGTGGCTGGTCGTGCCGCGCACGATGGAGTCATCGACCAGCAGCACGCGCTTGCCCTTGAACTCCTGGCCAACGGTATTCAGCTTCTGGCGCACCGACTTCTTGCGCATGGCCTGGCCCGGCATGATGAAGGTGCGGCCGACGTAGCGGTTCTTGACGAAGCCCTCGCGGAACGGGATGCCCAGCGCCTGCGCCAGCTGCATGGCGGACGGCCGGCTGGAATCGGGAATCGGGATGACGACGTCGATTTCCTCGACCGGAATCTGCTTCCTGACCTTCTCGGCCAGCAGCTCGCCCATGGCCAGGCGGGCTTCGTAGACGGAAACGCCGTCGATCACGGTATCCGGACGGGCCAGATAGACGTATTCGAAGATGCACGGGGCGTACATCGGCTGTTGCGCGCACTGGCGGGCATGCAGCTGGTGGTTGAGGTCGATGAAGATGGCCTCGCCCGGCTCGATGTCGCGAACCATCTGGAAGCCCAGGGTATCGAGGGCGACCGACTCGGAGGACACCAGATACTCCATGCCTTCCGGCGTTTCGTTCTGGCCGTAGACCAGCGGGCGGATGCCGTGCGGGTCGCGGAAGGCGAGCAGCCCGTAGCCGGCGATCAGCACGACCACGGCGTAGGCGCCGCGGCAGCGACGATGCACGCCGGCCACCGCCTGGAAGATGCTGTCGACGTCCAGTTCGTAGCCGTGCGCTGCCGACTGCAGCTCGTGCGCCAGCACGTTGAGCAGGACTTCCGAATCGGAATTGGTGTTGATGTGCCGGCGATCCATCCGGAACATCTCCTCCTTGAGCTGCTCGGCGTTGGTCAGGTTGCCGTTGTGACCGAGCACGATGCCGAACGGCGAATTGACGTAGAAGGGCTGCGCCTCGGCAAAGTTGTAGGCCGAGCCGGCGGTCGGGTAGCGGACGTGGCCGATGCCCCAGTTACCCGGCAGGGCGCGCATGTTGCGGGTGCGGAAAACGTCGCGCACCAGCCCCGGCCCCTTGTGCAGGTGGAAGGTATTGCCTTCCGCCGTGGCAATGCCGGCGGCGTCCTGGCCGCGGTGCTGGAGCACCATCAGGCCGTCGTAAAGCAACTGGTTGACCGGCGTTGTCGCCATTACACCGAGAATCCCGCACATATTTTTTCCTGCCTAGCTAAATCGAATTCGTTTTGCCAAATCGTCCGGCAACCAGGACCTGGTTGCCAAGACAGCTGTTTCCAGAGGCGCCGACAGGGTTGCCTGCCGCCACCAGGGCTGGGTCGGCGCCGATGTCATGCCGCCGAGACCGACCAGCACCATGCACACCAGCACGCCGCGCGCCAGACCGAAGAGCATGCCCAGGATGCGGTCCGAAACGGACAGCCCCAGGGCCTTGACCATGCTGCCAACCAGCATCCTGAACAGCGACATGACCACCAGCACCCCAACAAAAATCACCACGCACCCGGCCAGCGTGCGCAGCGCCGGGTCAGACAAGCCGGCGAACACGGAGGTTCCAACCAGCGCGCCGAACTCCACCGCCGCGACGATCGCCAGGCCCCAGGCGACCAGCGCAATGATCTCGCCGACCACGCCCCGCCACAGACCGAAGACCAAGGAGACGCCGACGATGCCGAGGGCAACGTAGTCGAATCCGGTCATGGCCTGGCCGACACGACTCCGGAAACGCCGATGCGATGCATCTTCTCCAGCGCCTTCTCGGCCGCTTCGCGATTCGGGAAGGGACCGGCACGCACGCGGGTTTTCCGGCCCTGCGGCGTGTCCAGCGGCTCGCTGAAAGTCTTGATGCCCTGCTCCGACAACTTGTCCTTCAGGTTTTTGACATTGCCTTCGTTGGAAAATGCGCCAATCAGCACCAGAAATTCTCCGCCCTTGGCCGCCGGCTTGCCGTCGGCAGCCGACTGGCCGGCCAGGATGGCGGCGGCGCGCTTGGCGTCGTCGGCCTTGGGCTTGTCGGCCGGTTTTTCGGTCGGCTTGGCAGCCGGTTTCTCGGACGCCTTCTCCGGTTTCGGGGCCGGTTTTTCGGCCGGCTTCTCCGGCGCCTTGGCTTCCTTCACGACCTCCAGCACACGGGCTGTCGGCTTGGCCGCCTGGTCGACGGGCGCCTTCGCCTCGGGCACGGGCGGCACGGCAGGCGTCGCCTTGTCCGACGGCATGACAACCGGTTTTTCAGGTGCTTTTTCCGGCGCCTTTTCGACCGGCGCAACCGCGAACTTGGGCGCGAAGGGCTTCTCGTCCTGCCCCGGAATGCGGATTTCCACGTCCTGCACGGCCTGGCGCGGCTCGTGGTCCATCACCATGGGCAAGACCATGGCCACGACCGAAACGAAGAAAATCGCCCCGACCAGACGTCGGCGGGCGCGTTTCTTGAGGTGCAGCTGAGCGTCGTTGTCGTCCATGATCAGACTGTTTTCCCGAGCGCCTCGAGCGCACCGGCTACCGTGTGGAAGGATCCAAAGGCCAGGATTCTATCACTTTCGGAGGCTTGCCCCTTGGCCGCCTGCATTGCCTCCTGCGCCGAGGCATGACAGCAGATCTCGCCGCCCAGCCCCGAGGCGAGGATGATCCCGGCCAGCTTGTCGGCCGGCGTTCCGCGCAGGCCGCCGAGGGTGGCGACATGCCACACATCGACCTTGCCCTTGAGCGGCGCCAGCGCCCCGGCGATATCCTTGTCGCCGAGCATGCCGACGACGGCCAGCGTGCGGTCGAAGAAGCCCATGCCCGACAGGTTGTCGGCCAGCACCTTGACCGCCTGCGGGTTGTGCCCGACATCGAGCACGATCGCCGGCTTGCCCGGAACGACCTGGAAGCGGCCGGCCAGTTCGGTCTCGATCAGGCCAGGACGGATGGCCTGCATGGTCACCGGCAGCTTGTCGGCAATGGCATCCAGCGCGGCCAGCACGACGGCGGCGTTGAACAGCTGGGTCGGCCCGCGCAGGCCGGGATAGGCCAGCGCCCGCTTGATCAGCTGGTCGCCGGAACGGCACCACCAGCGCCATTGCAGGCGGTTTTCGTTGCTTTCCGCCGCCGGGCGTTCGAAACCGAAGTCGCGGCCGATCAGGCGCAGGTCGGCGCCGATGGCTGCCGCGTGATCGAGCAGGCGTTGCGGCGGATTGGGATCGGCGTACAAAGCCGGCTTGCCGGCGCGATAGATGCCGGCTTTCTCGAAGCCGATAGCCTCGCGATCCGGCCCCAGCCAGTCGGTGTGGTCGAGGGCCACCGTGGTGACGACGGAAACGTCCGGTTCGTAGGCATTGACGGCATCCAGGCGCCCGCCCAGCCCGACCTCGAGAACCGCCGCCTCGACACCGGCCTCGGCAAACACTTCCCAGGCGGCCAGCGTGCCGAATTCGAAATAGGTCAGCGCCACATCGCCGGCCTTCTGCCTCGCCGCCTCGACACGCGCGAAGGCGGCGCACAGGGCCGCGTCGCTCACCGGGCGGCCATCGAGGCGGACCCGCTCGTTATAGGCCAGCAGATGCGGCGAGGTGTAGCAGCCGACCTTGTAGCCGGCCCGGGCGATGATGCTTTCGAGGTAGGCGCAGGTCGAGCCCTTGCCGTTGGTGCCGCCGACGATGATCACCGGGCAGTGCTGCGTCTGCCCGAGCGTGTCCTTGACGAGGCGGATGCGGTCCAGCCCCAGTTCGATGCCGGCCTGCCCTTTCGGATGCAGGCCTTCGAGGTGTTGCAGCCAGTCTTCTTTAGTCATCAGTTGCCAGTCGTTAGTTGCCAGTCGTTAGTTGCTAGCTAACAACTAGCGACTAACTACTAACAACTTGCTCAAGCTGCCGCCGGCAGTTTGAGCAGCAGCGCCAGCGCGCGGGCGACCTGCTCGCGCATGTCGCGACGGTCGACGATCATGTCGATGGCGCCCTTTTCGAGGATGAACTCGGAACGCTGGAAGCCTTCCGGCAGTTTCTCGCGCACCGTCTGCTCGATGACGCGCGGGCCGGCGAAGCCGATCAGGGCCTTGGGCTCGGCGATCACCACGTCGCCGACGAAGGCGAAGGAGGCCGAAACGCCGCCCATGGTCGGGTCGGTCAGGATGGAGATGAAGGGCAGGCCGGCTTCCGACAGTTTGGTCAGGGCGGCCGTCGTCTTGGCCATCTGCATCAGCGAGAACAGGCCTTCCTGCATGCGGGCGCCGCCGGAAGCGGTGATGCAGATGAAGGGCATCTTCTGTTCGACGGCATTCTGCACGCCGCGCACGAAGCGCTCGCCGAGCACGGAGCCCATCGAGCCGCCCATGAATTCGAACTCGAAGGCGGCGGCGACGACCGGGATGGTCTTGATGGCGCCCTGCAGGACGACCAGGGAATCGCTCTCGCCGGTCGCCACGTTGGCTTCCATCAGGCGATCCGGGTACTTCTTGGAATCCTTGAACTTCAGGCTGTCCACCGGCACCACTTCGGCGCCGATCTCGAAACGGCCTTCGGCATCGAGCAGCATGTCGAGGCGCTGGCGCGAATTCAGGCGGTTGTGATGGCCGCACTTGGGGCAGACCTGCATGTTGTTTTCAAGATCGGTCGCGTAGAGCACCGCCTCGCACGACGGGCACTTGCTCCACAGGCCTTCCGGCAGATTGCCGCGGCGCTGCGGGCCTTGCTCGCGCTTGATCTTCGGGGGCAGCAGTTTGGTCAGCCAGCTCATTTTTTCACCTCATCCACACCGCGCCGGATATCCGCAACCAGTGCCTTGACGTTGGCACATGCGGTTTCCGGCGTGGATTTTTCAATTTCTTCGATAATCCGGCTGCCGACGACGACGGCATCGGCAAAGGCGGCGATGCGCGAGGCCGTGGCGGCATCGCGGATGCCGAAACCGACGCCGACCGGCAGGCCGGTCTTCTCGCGAATGGCCGGCAGGCGCTCGGCCACGGCATCGACATTCAGGGCGCCGGAACCGGTCACCCCGGCCAGCGACACGTAATAGACATAGCCGCTGGCGATGGTCGCCACGTGGGCGATACGCTCCGGGCTGGAGGTCGGCGCGATCAGGAAGATCGGATCGAGGCCGTGCGCCCTCATCGCGGCGCCGAAATCCTCGGCTTCCTCGGGCGGGTAATCGACCACCAGAACGCCGTCAACGCCGGACTGGGCGGCCTTTTCGGCGAAACGCTCCAGCCCCATGGCTTCGATCGGGTTGGCGTAGCCCATCAGCACCACCGGCGTCTTGTCATCGACCGTGCGGAAAGTGCTCACCAGCTGCAGCACCTTGCGCAGCGTCATGCCGCGCGCCAGGGCGCGCTCGGACGCGCGCTGGATGGTCGGGCCGTCGGCCATCGGATCGGAGAACGGCACGCCCAGTTCGATGACGTCGGCGCCGGCTTCGACCAGGGCGTGCATCAGCGGCACGGTCAGGTCGGCATTCGGGTCGCCGGCGGTGATGAAGGGAATCAGCGCCTTGCGGCCCTCGCCATTCAGGCGTTCGAAAGCTTTTTGGATGCGCGACATCAAACGGACTCCTGCCGGGCCGCCCCAAAGGAGGCCGGCGCCCCCGCGGGGGGCAGCGAATGAAATGAGCGTGGGGGCATCAAAATACGATCCCCGACTTCTCGGCCACGGTGTGCATGTCCTTGTCACCCCGGCCGGAGAGGTTGACCAGCAGAATCTTGTCCTTGGAAAGCTGAGGCGCCAGCTTGGCGGCATAGGCCAGGGCGTGGCTGGATTCGAGCGCCGGGATGATGCCTTCGAGGCGGCACAGGTTGTGGAAGGCTTCCAGAGCCTCGGCATCGTCGATCAATTGGTACTCGGCACGCCCGATGTCCTTGAGCCATGCATGTTCCGGACCGACGCCCGGGTAATCGAGGCCGGCCGAAATCGAATGCGTCTCGATGATCTGGCCGTCCTCGTCCTGCAGCAGGTAGGTGCGGTTGCCGTGCAGCACGCCCGGCACGCCGGCGGTCAGCGAGGCGGAGTGCTTGCCCGTCGCGAGACCGGAACCGGCGGCTTCGACGCCGATCAGGCGGACGCCCTCGACATCGATGTAGGGGTAGAAGATGCCCATCGCGTTGGAACCGCCACCGACCGCGGCGATCACCGCATCCGGCTGGCGCCCGGCCATTTCCGGCATCTGCGTCAGGCATTCCTCGCCGATGATCTTCTGGAAATCGCGGACCAGCATCGGGTACGGGTGCGGCCCGGCGACCGTGCCGATGATGTAGAAGGTGTTGTGGATGTTGGTGACCCAGTCGCGCATCGCTTCGTTCAGCGCGTCCTTCAGGGTCTTCGAGCCGCTTTCCACGGGCACGACGGTGGCGCCGAGCAGCTTCATTCGATAGACGTTGGCGGCCTGGCGCTTGACGTCCTCGCTGCCCATGTACACCACGCATTCCATGCCGTAGCGGGCGGCGACCGTGGCCGTGGCGACGCCGTGCTGGCCGGCGCCTGTTTCGGCGATGACGCGCGGCTTGCCCATGCGCTTGGCGAGCATGGCCTGGCCGATGCAGTTGTTCACCTTGTGGGCGCCGGTGTGGTTCAGGTCCTCGCGCTTGAGGTAGATCTGCGCGCCGCCGAGCAGGTCGGACCAGCGCTTGGCGTGGTAGATCGGCGACGGGCGGCCGACGAAGTGCTTCAACTCGTATTCGTATTCGGCGCGGAAAGCCGGATCGGCCTGGGCGGCGGCATAGGCGGCCTTCAGTTCGTCGAGCGCGCCAAACAGCGTCTCGGCGACAAATACACCGCCATAGGGGCCGAAATGGCCCTTGGCGTCGGGGAAGTTATATTGACTCATCGGCTTTCCGTACGGCCGCCACGAAGGCAGCGATTTTTGCGTGATCCTTGATGCCCTTGCCCATTTCCACTCCCGACGACACATCGACCGCCACCGGCCTGACGCGCCGGATGGCTTCGCCGACGTTGTCCGCGTTCAGACCGCCGGAGAGCACCAGGTAACCGGGCAAACCGGGCGGAATCAGCGTCCAGTCGAAGACGTGGCCACCGCCGCCATAGCCTTCGACGAAGGCATCGAGCAGCAAGCCCCGGGCTTCGGGAAACGAGCGGGCGAATTCTACCAGATCGAGGCCCGGCCTCACCCGTGCCGCCCGCAGCCAAGGTCTTGAAAACTGGCGGCAATAGGCTGCGTCTTCGTCGCCATGGAACTGCAGGAGGTTGATCGGCAGGGCATCGCAGGCAGCCCTGACGACGTCGGGCGCCTCGTTGACGAACAGCCCGACGACATCGACGAAGGGCGGAATGCGCCGTGCCAGTTCGGCCGCCCGTTGCGGCGTCACATAGCGCGGGCTGGGCGGATAGAGCACGAAGCCGATGGCGTCGGCGCCCGCCGCCACGGCCGCATCGACATCCGCCTCGCGGGTCAGTCCGCAGATCTTGATACGGGTTCTCATGTCAGTATCCCATCGAGAAAATCGTCCGCCGGGTCCGGCAGGCCCCAGTGCGCCTCATAGACCGGGCCGCGGAAATACAGCCCGTCCGGCGAAAAGGTCGGCGCCGCCAGCTTGCGGTCCTTCATGCCCAGCAATTCGTCGACCCAGCCGGGCGCCTGGGCGCCTTTGCCGATGTGGACCAGGGTGCCGACCAGGTTGCGCACCATGTGGTGCAGGAAGGCGCTGGCCTCGAAGTCGAAGACGAGCATGCTGCCGAACTGGCGCACCGACGCGTGGGTCATCGTCTTGACCGGCGACTTGGCCTGGCACTCGGCCGCCCGGAAGGCCGAAAAATCGTGCTCGCCGAGCAGGCGGGCGGCCGCCTGCTGCATGGCGGCGACATCGAGCGGCAGATGGAACCAGCCCAGCCGGCCCTGCCACAAGCCCGGGCGCTGCGCCCGGTTGAGCAGCAGGTAGCGGTAACGCCGGCCACGGGCGCTGAAACGAGCGTGGAATTCATCTCTCACCGGCATGGCCCAGCGCACCGCCACCCCGTCCGGCAGGTTGGAATTGACGCCGCGCACCCAGGCGCTCAGCGGCCGTTCGACATCGGTATCGAAATGGACAACCTGCTGCGTGGCGTGCACCCCGGCATCGGTGCGTCCGGCGCAAAGCACCCCGACCGGCACGCCGGCGATCTGGCGCAGGGCATGCTCCAGCGCATCCTGCACCGTCCCGCCACCGGCCTGGCTCTGCCAGCCGCGAAAATTCGTGCCGCAGTATTCAACCCCAAGCGCAACTCTCACCACATCCATACTCCGACTAGCCCCGCAATACACCCCAGCACCGCCAGGCTGTCCCGGGGCGCCCATGGCACGACAAGAAAACCGAGGCTGGACGGCCCCTCGGCATGGTGCGCGCCGGCCAGCAGCATGCGCCGCCATGCCCCTTTTTCCTGGGGCGCCTGCAGGTTGTCGAGAACCAGCGACAGGCGAACGACCAGGCGCTCGGCCTTGCCGCCGAACCTGCCCCAGGGACGAAGCAGCCCCCACAAACCGCTGACCATCCCGTCCCGCCCCTGGACGGTGAACAGCCAGGCCAGCCAGAGCAGCATGACCAGCAGGCGAACCGCCTGCAAGCCGGCTTCGGCCATGCCTTCGTAGGTCGGCGCCCAGGGCTTGTCCAGCCAGGCCTCGCCCGGCGCGTTGTAGGCCAGGATCAGCCACAGCGTCAGCAGCAACCATCTGGCCCGGCGCACATAGCCCAGCCAGCGATACGCACTGCGCGGCGCCAGGGCCAGCGCCGCCACGGCCAGCAGCGCCAGGCCGGCATAGCCGACGAACTGCGCACCGACGACAGCGGCCAGCCAGACGATCAAGGCACAGGATGGATGCAAACTCAGGCTCCCCAAATGCACATGGCCCCTCGCGGGGCCATGTGCCATTCGCAAACCCGGATTCTACCCGGCTATGCGGCCGAGGATGGTTTTCGCCTGTTCGACCAGATCCACCGGCCCCTCGCTGACGACCTCCTGCAACAACTCGCGCGCCCCTTCGAGGTCACCCATCTCTTCGTAGGCCTTGGCCAGGTCGAGCTTGGTATTGACTTCCTCCCACTGCGCATCCTGCACCGGTGCCGCAGCGGCCGACGGCGCCGCCGGTTCGGCGAGCGGAGCGGCCGGCGCTTCGGGTACCGGCTCCGGCTGGGCAGAGAGGTCGAGATTGATCGAGCCGATATCGAACTCCGGAGGCGTCATCGGCTCGCCCAGGAAGACGGACTCGCTCAGCTTGACGTCGAACTCCAGCGCATCGCTATCCACCATGCCCGTATTGACGACCGTGCTGGTCAGATTCTCGGGCGAGCTCTCGCGACCGAAATTCAGCAGATCCTCGCCGCCGACGAAGGTATCCGTGCCGGCCAGCGAATTGACCACCGTGCGCGTCAGCGAAGGATCCGTGGCTGCATCGGCGCTTTCCGTGGTATCCACGGAAACCCCCTGCCCCTCGACGCCGACCCAGGTTCCCAGGCCGACATCGAAGTCCTCGGAGACCGAAGCCGACGGCATCACCAGCGTTCCCTCCGGCGAGAAATCAGGCGCCGGCACATCGGCGGACGACTGCTCCAGCAAGGACTCTTCCGGCATGTTCAGATCGAAATCGATGGCGTCGGAATCCGCCGGCGATTCGTCCCGGGCCAGCGCGACCGGCTCGGGTTCCGCAAGCGGCTGCACTTGCGGCTCCGGCTCGCCAAACTCGGCAGCCAGATCGAAATCGAGCGCATCGCCGCCCTGCAGCGCAGCCTCTTCCGCCGAAGCCTCCTTGGATTCGCTGAATTCCGGAGCAACCGTGGCCTCGCCCAGATCGAAGTCGAGGGTCATGCCATCCACGTTGTCGGCCGGATTGTCGACGACCGGGGTCGGCTCGCTCGCCAGGCCGGGCTGGAGCGGTTCCTTGGCGATGACCATGGTATCCCGCTCGACGCCGTCGGCGAATCCGATCTCGTGAAGCGCAGCGGACGGCTCGTCAACGGGCGCATCCGGCAAGTCCTCGGACGGCGGCACCGCTTCGACAACCGGCTCGGCGGCAAAGCTCTCCGGCAGGGAGGGGATTTCGGGAACGGCCTCGGGTTCGGACAGCAGGCTGTCGACAGCCGCAGCCGGCGACGGGGAGCCGCCGTAAAGCGGATTGCCGGGATCGAGTGCGGCGCCGAGCAGGGCCACCTTCTCCCAATCCGGTCCGACGCCGGCGGTCTGCGCATAGAGTTCGCTGGCGAGCGTCTCGAATTGCTTCAGGCTGCGCCGGTTGGCATAGATTTCCAGGAGCTTGGCGTGGATCGCCGTGCGCTGGGGATCCTTCTGCAATGCCTCGAGCAGGATTTCCTCGGCCTGGGTATCGCGCCCGTAGGCCATATAGACGTCGGCTTCGGCAACGGGATCGACCTCGTCTGTATCGATCGTCCCCGGTCCGGTCTGGCTGAAGTCGCCTGTCTGCGGCGGCGTATTGCCGGTATCGACGCTTTGTCCGCCCGTCATGCGGAAGACGGAATTCGGACCGAGGCTCGACGGCATCGGCGCTGCGGTCGTTTCAACCGACGAACCCTGGGTACGCCGGCGCCGCGCCACGAAATAGGCCGCCAGCAAGGCGAGCACGCCACCGCCGCCCACCAGCGGCAGCGGGTCTTCCATCAGGGAATCGACAATACCCGGCTCCTCGACGGGAGCGGGGACCGGCGGCGTCACGGCCTTCGCCGGCTCGACCGGCTTTGCCGGCGCAGCCGGCTTGACCTCCGCCGGCTTGGGCGCCTCGACCGGCTTCGGCTCCTCGGCGGCTTTCGGGGGTTCAACCGGCTTCGGCACTTCGACAGGCTTGGGCGGCTCCTCGACCTTCGGCGCCGGCTTCGGCGGCTCGACCGGCTTCGGTTCTTCCTTCTTCGGCGCCTGCTGCAACTCGGCAAGCTTCTGGCTCTTCATTTCCAGCAGCTTCTGCAACTCGCCGACGTTCTTCTCGAGAACTGCCATGCGTTCCTGCGCATCCTTCAGCGCCTTGTCGCGGGCAACCTGCTCCGCCGTCTCGGCGGCCTTGGCGGCCGCAGCCCCCTTGGCAGCGGCGTCGGTACGGGCAACCTTCAGCTGGTCCTTGGCCTGATCAGCAGGCGCCGCCTTTTCCTCGACCTTGGCGGTGATCTTGCCCGAACTGGACTGGGCGCCGCCCTCGTCGGCCTTGGCCGGCGTCTTGGCAGTGCTGGCGGCCAGTTTCTGGCGATAGTTGTTCCAGTCGCTGGTCTGGGCCACGTAGATCTTGCGCGCCTCGGCCGGAGAAACCGATTCCACGGCGGCTTTCTCGGGTATGTTCAGAATGGCGCCCGCCTTGAGGCGATTGACGTTCTGGGCGATGAACGCATCCGGGTTGCTTTGGAACAAGCCGACGAGCATCTGCTCGAGCGTGACTCCATCGTGCCTGGTTTCATCCGCGATCTTGCGCAGCGTGTCGCCGCTTTCGACGACGCGGGTATTGCCGCTTTCCGCCCTGGGCTTCGGTTCGGCCGCGACCTTCGGGACCGCAGCCGGGCGCGGTGCCGCCCTGACCGGGGCCGGGCGCTCTTCCGCGGCGCCGCCCCCGCGCACCGTTTCAACGATGCGCGCCTCGGCGACCGGACGCGAGGTTTGCCTGGCTGCGATCTCAGGCGGATCGAGCAGGAAAGTATATTCGCGAACCAGACGGCCGGCCGGCCAGTTCAGCTCGACGAGGAAATCCAGGAAGGGCTCGTTGATCGGTTTCGACGACGAGACCTTGACCACCGCCTGTCCACCGGGACGCTTTTCGACCGCGAAACGCAGGTCGAGCAGCACGCTGGCGAAGTCCACACCGGCCTGCCTGAACGCATCCTGCGGCGCCAGCCGGGCGCTCATCCCGGCCAATTCGTCCTTCGTGGCGCCGATATCCAGTTCGGCTCGCAAAGGCTGCCCCAGCCCTGACAGAACTGTCAGTTTCCCGAGACCGGCTGCCTGGGCGATCAACGGCGCGAACGACAAACACGACGCGACGGCAAGAGCCACGGCGCGCTTTTTGAATTGGGTGTGTTTAGTTTCGGTCACAGCGAAACCCTGAGGTGGAATTTGGGACTTTCAAATTAACATCATGGACTTAGCAATGCAAGCTAATCCCGCTTCTAATCTACCGACTTTTGCATATTCCCAACAAATAAAAAAACCGGGGATCAACCCCGGTTTTTATCGCAAAAATGAAACAATCAAGCGTCGAGCAGGATGCGCAGCATGCGACGCAGCGGCTCGGCCGCGCCCCACAGCAGTTGGTCGCCGCAGGTGAAGGCGGCCAGGTATTCCGGACCCATCGCCATCTTGTGCAGACGGCCGACCGGCACGGTCAGCGTGCCGGTGACGGCGGCCGGCGTGAGTTCGCGCTCGGAAATCTCGCGATCGTTCGGGACGACCTTGGCCCACTGGTTGGCCTTGGCCAGCATGTCGCTGATCTCGTCCAGCGGCACGTCCTTCTTCAGCTTGATGGTCAGCGCCTGGCTGTGGCAGCGCATGGCGCCGATGCGCACGCACAGGCCGTCGATGGGGATCGAGCCGGCAGTCTTGAAAGCCGGACGGCCGAGGATCTTGTTGCATTCGGCGCCGCCCTTCCACTCTTCCTTGGACTGGCCGCCGTCGACCGGCACGTCGATCCACGGAATCAACGAACCGGCGAGCGGGGTGTTGCGGAAGTTCTTCTTCGGGAAGGCATCGGAACGGATGGTCTCGGCAACTTTGCGGTCGATGTCGAGAATGGCCGAGGCCGGGTCGGCCAGCAGGTCGGCGACGGAGGCGTGGATACTCCCCATCTGGGCGATCAGCTCGCGCATGTTCTGCGCGCCGGCGCCGGAGGCGGCCTGGTAGGTCATCGAGGTCGCCCATTCGATCAGGTCGTTCTGGAACAGGCCGCCGAGGCCCATCAGCATCAGCGACACCGTGCAGTTGCCGCCGATCCAGTTCTTGCCGCCCTTGACCAGCGAATCCTTGATCACGTTCATGTTGACCGGGTCGAGGATGATCACCGCGTCGTCGGCCATGCGCAAGGCCGAGGCGGCGTCGATCCAGTGGCCGTTCCAGCCGGCGGCGCGCAGCTTGGGGAAGACTTCCTTGGTGTAGTCGCCGCCCTGGCAGGTAATGATGATTTCACAGGCCTTCAGCGCATCGATATCGGACGCGTTCTGCAGCGGCAGGGAAGCTTCCTTGCCGCCGAACACCGGGGCCTTGCCACCGGCGGCCGAGGTGGAGAAATAGACCGGATCGATGTAGGCGAAATCGCCCTCTTCGACCATACGCTGCATCAGCACGGAACCGACCATGCCACGCCAACCGACCAGACCAACCTTCTTCATGACTTTCTCTCCGAATAGAACCTGTATTTAACGCACGAATGTGCGTTTCGGTTTACGCCAGTGCGGCAAGCACGGCATCGCCCATTTCGCGGGTGCCGACCTTGTTGGTGCCGCGCTCGTAGATGTCGCCGGTGCGATAGCCCTGGGCGAGCACCTTCTTGACGGCGTTTTCGATGCGCACGGCCTGATCTTCCATATTGAAGGTGTAGCGCAGCATCATGGCGACCGACAGGATGGTGGCCAGCGGATTGGCCAGCCCCTTGCCGGCGATGTCCGGCGCCGAGCCGTGCGATGGTTCGTACATGCCCTTGTTGTTGGCATCCAGCGAGGCCGACGGCAGCATGCCGATGGACCCGGTCAGCATCGATGCCTCGTCGGACAGGATGTCGCCGAACATGTTGCCGGTGACCATCACGTCGAACTGCTTCGGGGCGCGCACCAGTTGCATGGCGGCGTTGTCGACCAGCATGTGGCTGAGTTCGACGTCCGGATAATCCTTGCTCACTTCGATCATCACGTCGCGCCAGAGCTGGGTGGTTTCCAGGACGTTCATCTTGTCCACCGAGCACAGCTTCTTGTTGCGCTTCTGCGCTGCCTGGAAGGCGACATGGCCGATGCGGCGGACTTCCGACTCGCTGTAGACCATGGTGTTGAAACCGACGCGTTCGCCGTTTTCCTCGCGGATGCCGCGCGGCTGGCCGAAGTAGATGTCGCCGGTCAGTTCGCGGACGATCAGGATATCCAGCCCGGCCACGACTTCCGGCTTCAGGGTCGAGGCGTTGGCCAGTTCCGGATAGAGGATGGCCGGACGCAGGTTGGCGAACAGCGCCAGGTCCTTGCGGATACCGAGGAGGCCGCGCTCCGGGCGCAGCTCGCGGGCCAGCACGTCCCACTTCGGTCCGCCGACGGCGCCGAGCAGGATGGCATCGGCTTCGGCGGTCAGCTTCTTGGTCGCTTCCGGGTAGGGCGTGCCGGTCGCATCGACCGCGCCACCGCCGATCAGGCCTTCTTCGAGTTCGAACTTGAGATCCAGCGCCTTCAGCACGCGGACGGCTTCCGCCATGATCTCCGGACCGATGCCGTCACCCGGCAAAACACAAATCTTCATTTTTCTTCCTTATCAGGAGAACAGCCACGGCTGTTCGACACGGCGCTTGGCCTCGAATTCACGGATCTTTTCGGCATGCCGCAGGGTCAGGCCGATGTCGTCCCAGCCATTCAACAGACACTCCTTGCGGAAGGCGTCGATCTGGAACGGGATGCCATGGCCATCCGGGCGGACCACCGTCTGCGCCTGCAGGTCGACGACCAGCTTGTAGCCCGGCGTCGCCTCGACCTGGTGGACCAGCGCCTCGATTTCCGCCGCCGGCAGCACGATGGGCAGGATGCCGTTCTTGAAGCAGTTGTTGAAGAAGATATCGGCGAACGACTCGGCGATGATCGCCTTGAAGCCGTAGTCGAGCAGCGCCCACGGCGCATGCTCGCGCGAGCTGCCGCAGCCGAAGTTGGCGCGGGTGAGCAGCACCTCGGCGCCCTGGTAACGCGGCTGGTTGAGCACGAAATTCGGATTCTTCGGCCGTTGCGAATTATCCTGCCCCGGCTGACCGACATCCATGTAACGCCACTCGTCGAAGGCGTTCGGGCCGAAGCCGGAGCGCTTGATCGACTTGAGAAACTGCTTCGGAATGATCGCATCCGTATCGACGTTGCTGCGGTCGAGCGGCGCCACCAGGCCTTCCAAACGAACGAACTTATCCATTAATCCACCACCTTCTGTACGGCTTCGCCACCTTTCTTGATGGCGCCGCCAACGACTTCACCCGTCTTCTGCAAGACCTCGCCGACCGCCTCTCCGCCCTTGTGCAGGGCTTCGCCGGTCTTTTCGGCACCGATCGCGACATCCTTCTTGACGCCTTGCGCCGTATTGCAGGCAGCCGACACCGCGGCCAGCATCACAACCAGGAAGAAACGCATGCGGCTCATCGCTTACAAGACCTCGCGAACATCGGCAAAACGCCCGGCAATCGCCGCGGCCGCGGCCATCGCCGGGCTGACCAGGTGGGTGCGCCCGCCCGGCCCCTGACGGCCTTCGAAGTTGCGGTTCGAGGTCGAGGCGCAGCGCTCGCCCGGCTCCAGCCGGTCGGCGTTCATCGCCAGGCACATCGAACAGCCCGGCTCGCGCCACTCGAAACCGGCGGCCACGAAAACCTTGTCCAGCCCTTCGGCCTCGGCCTGGCGCTTGACCAGGCCGGAGCCCGGCACGGCCAGGGCCAGCTTGACGTTGGCCGCGACGTGACGGCCCTTGAGCACCGAGGCGGCTTCGCGCAAGTCCTCGATCCGGGAGTTGGTGCACGAACCGATGAAAACCTTGTCGATGGCGATCTGGCTGATCGGCATGTTCGGGTTCAGGCCCATGTACTGCAGGGCGCGCTCCATGCCCTCGCGCTTGACCGGATCGGCTTCCCTGGCCGGATCGGGTACGACGGCATCGATCGCGACGACCATCTCGGGCGAGGTGCCCCAGGTCACCTGCGGGCGAATGTCCTCGGCCTTCAGCGTGACGACGCGGTCGAACTGGGCGCCGGCATCGGAATGCAGGGTGCGCCAGTGGGCCACGGCGCGATCCCAGGTTTCGCCGGTGGGCGAGAAGGGGCGGCCCTTGAGGTAATCGATGGTGGTGTCGTCGACCGCCACGAAGCCGAGGCGGGCGCCGCCTTCGATGGCCATGTTGCACAGGGTCATGCGACCTTCCATGCTCAGGCCGCGGATGGCGCTGCCGCCGAATTCGATGGCGTAGCCCGTGCCGCCGGCCGTGCCGATGGTGCCGATGATGGCCAGGGCCACGTCCTTGGCGGTCACGCCCTTGCCCAGCCTGCCTTCGACGGCGACCAGCATGGTCTTCGAGCGCTTCTGCAGCAGGCACTGGGTAGCCAGCACGTGCTCGACCTCGGAGGTGCCGATGCCGTGCGCCATGCAGGCGAAGGCGCCGTGCGTCGAGGTGTGCGAATCGCCGCACACCACGGTCATGCCGGGCAGCGTGGCGCCGTTTTCCGGGCCGACCACATGGAGAATGCCCATGCGCGGGTCCTTGAACGGGAAATAGGCCAGCGCACCGACCTCGCGGATGTTGGCGTCCAGCGTCTCAACCTGCTGACGGGAAATCGGATCCTTGATGCCCTCGTCCCAGTGATCGGTCGGCGTGTTGTGGTCCGGCGTCGATACGATGGACGAGACGCGCCACGGCTTGCGACCGGCCAGCTTGAGGCCTTCGAAAGCCTGCGGGCTGGTCACTTCGTGAATGAGGTGACGATCGATATAGAGAAGTGCCGTGCCATCCGCTTCCTGATGGACGACATGGTTTTCCCAGAGCTTGTCGTAAAGTGTCTTCGGCATGGAAGGTAAAGTAGGCCGTAAAACCTTGAATTATTGCACAGGATTCGTCGTTTTTTCCCTTGCCGCAGGCAACGCCGCCGGGCGGTCCCTGACCCAGCCCCAAATCAGGAACCAGCCTGCCAGCGCGAACAGCGAGCCCAGCGTAAACGTCCAGCCGGAACCCAGCCAATCCCAGGTCCGCCCGCTGATCAAGCCGCCCAGCAAACCGCCCGCGCCAAACGACAGGCTGGAGTACAAGGCCTGCCCCCGTCCCTGCACCTTGCCGGGAAACCATTGATTGACGGCGGCAATCGCCGAAGCGTGGTAGGCCCCGAAGGTCAGCCCGTGCAGCAACTGCACCACGATCATGATCGCCACCGATTCGACGCCCCAGCCCATCATCAGGAAGCGCAGCACGGCAGCGGCGAAACTGGCGAGCAGGATGGTCCTCAGCGAATAGCGGGTCGCCAGCCGCGCCATGAGCATGAACACGACGATCTCGGCCAGCACGCCGAGCGACCAGAGCAAGCCGACCTCCGTCTTGCTGTAGCCGTGCGCATCGAGGTGGATGGAATAGAAAACGTAAAACGCGCCATGCGCCGCCGACATCGCGAAACAGGCCGCCATCAGCGCCATCACCCGCGGCTGGCGAAGAATGTCGCCGATCGGCTGCGCATCGCGGGCATGGACCACCGGCGGCGCCTCGGGCAAGGTCAGCGCATAGCCCAGTATGCCGAGCAGGATCGCCCAGCAGACCCACAGCACACCGACCGCCGACGTCCGGTCCAGCAGGGCGCCGGTGACCATGACCGCGACGATGAAGCCGACCGATCCCCACAAGCGGATGCGGCTGTAGCAGCCGCGCTCGTCGCGCAGGTGATCGAAGGTCAGGGTCTCGACCAGCGGCAGCGCGGCGCTCCAGAAGAAGGCGAGCACCGCCATGGCGAGCAACATTCCCGGCAGGCGGTCGAGCCAGAAAAAGGCCGTGAACCCGGCCAGCCCGATCGCCCCCGCCAGACGGATGATGAACAGCCGCCAGCCGAAACGGTCAGCCAGCCACCCCCAGAGATTCGGCCCGAACAGGCGCATCAGCTGCATCTGCGACATCAGCAGCCCGATGTCCCACGCCGAGAAGTTCAACGACTGGAGGTAAAGCCCGAAATAGGGCGAAAACGCGCCAATGAAGGCGAAGTAGAAAAAGTAGTAGCCCGAGAGGCGCCAGTAAGGCAAGGAATGCATCCGGCGATTCTACCGGATGCATGCCCGGGCGAAGGCCGGATCAGGCCTTGACGGACTGCTGGCCGGCGCGGAAGGCCAGCAGCATGTGATAGAGCTCGTCCTTCAGCTTGACGCGCTGCTTCTTCATGTCTTCCATCGTGAAATCGGCAACGGGCATGTCGTGCGCTTCCAGATCCTCGACCTTGCCGGTCAGCCGGTCGTAGGAGGCAAACAGCTTGGCGAAATGGGCGTTGCCGGCCTTCAGCGCATGGATTGCATCGTGAAATTCCGGAAAATCCTGATGGAGATCGTGGTGATCGACTTGCATGTTTCCCCCTGTAACGACAAACCCGCCAAAGAGCGGCAAACGATTGAATATTCTACGCGGTTTCACCCGGGATACGCGGCGTCGGACAGATGACATCGGCACATTGGGCACGATGCCGCAAGGCATGATCCATCAGCACCAGGGCGAGCATCGCCTCGGCAATCGGTGTCGCGCGAATACCCACGCAGGGATCGTGACGCCCCTGGGTCGCCACCTCGATGGCTTGCCCGTGAATATCGACCGAATGGCGCGACTGCGCAATCGAGGACGTCGGCTTGATCGCCATATTGACGACAATCCGCTGCCCCGTGGAAATGCCGCCCAGCACGCCGCCGGCATGATTGCTGGCGAAGCCCTGCGGCGTCATTTCGTCGCCGTGCTCGCTGCCCTTCTGCGCCACCGAGGCGAACCCGGCGCCGATTTCGACGCCCTTGACCGCGTTGATGCCCATCATCGCGTAGGCGATCTCGGCATCCAGCCGGTCATACACCGGCTCACCCCAACCGGGCGGAACCCCGGCGGCGGTCACGGTGATCCTTGCCCCGACGGAATCAAGCGACTTGCGCAGGCTGTCCATGTAGCTTTCGAGTTCGGGAACGATGGCCGCATTGGGCGCGAAGAAGGCGTTGCCGTCGATGTCGTCGGCCGAAACGAACGGAATCTCGAGCGGCCCCAGTGCCGACATCCAGCCGCGGATGGTCACGCCATAACGCTCGTTCAGCCACTTGCGAGCAATCGCCCCGGCCGCCACGCGCACCGCCGTCTCGCGCGCCGATGAGCGGCCGCCGCCGCGGTAGTCGCGGAAACCGTATTTCTGCGTGTAGGTGTAGTCGGCATGCCCCGGACGGAAGGTCTCCGCGATGTTGCCATAGTCCTTGCTGCGCTGGTCCTGGTTGCGGATCAGCAGCCCGATCGGCGTCCCCGTCGTCTTGCCTTCGAAGACACCGGAGAGGATCTCCACGCTATCCGGCTCGCGGCGTTGCGTGACATGGCGCGACGTTCCCGGTTTGCGCCGGTCCAGTTCGGCCTGGATATCGGCCTCGCACAGCGCCAGGCCGGGAGGGCAGCCATCGACGACACAGCCGATGGCCGGACCATGCGACTCGCCAAAAGAGGTAACGGTAAACAGGGTGCCAAATGTATTGCCGGACATGGGAAAAATAGGTGCTTTCGAAACGTGATAGTCTATCACGTCGGCCACATCCCCGTTTCCGGCCGGCACAAACGACAAGGGCGGCCCGGGCCGCCCTCCACTGTATGCGCCAGACGCTCAGCCCGCCGGCGTTTCGCCCGGCCAGTTCTTGATGTAGCTCTTCAGCATCTTGTTCTCGAGGCTCTGCTCCTCGAGCACCGCCTTGGCCACGTCGAGAAAGGAGATGACCCCCATCAGGGTTCCGCCATCGACCACCGGCAGGTAGCGCGAGCGCTTCTCGATCATCAGGCCGCGCAACTCGTTGACCTCCATCGCCGGATAGGCCGTGACCGGGTCCTTGACCATCACCTCGCCGACCGTCAGCCCTCCCGGTGCCGAACCGTTCTTGCGCAGAGCCGACAGCACCTCGCGGAAGGTCAGCATCCCCACCATGCGCCCGCCATCCATGACGACCAGCGAACCGACATCGAGATCCGCCATGGAGTCGATGGCGAACGCCAGCGACTGCTGCGGCGTCACCGTGTACAGCGTTCCGCCCTTGACGCGAAGAATTTCCCGAACCTGCATGACGCTCTCCATGAATGAAGAATGATTGACCTGACCGATCTTAGAACATCCCCGGCGAATCTGGAAGAACGCCGCATCGGCCACCCACCCTGCGGATCGCGCCGGGCATCAAAAAAACTATCGGCGTATTTAATAAATTTAATCAATTTTGAGGTTGCATAACGTCATAGGCATATATATACTTCGCCATATTACCTAAGTCATACTTCGCTACGATGCTTGGGTAACCCGATTACACCAGCGTATGGAGAATGAATATGAGTACCGTCAAGACAATCGAGAAGATCGATGCCCGTGAAATCCGCCGCAAGCTCGGCCTGAACCAGCAGCAATTCTGGTCCACCCTGGGCGTGACCCAGAGTGGCGGCTCCCGCTACGAAAGCGGCCGCAACATGCCGAAGCCGGTCCGCGAACTGCTGCGCCTGGTTCACGTCGAGCAGGTCGACATCAAGACCATCAAGCGCGAAGACTGGGAAGTCGTCGAATACCTGAAGACCCAGGAACCGGAACTGTTCAAGTCGCTGAAGAAGTCGGCTCGCAGCCACGCCAAGAAAGCCGCCTGATCTTGCCCGGCTACGGGGCAAGTCCGGAATCAACGGGCATCACGGGGAAACACTGACCCGGATGCCCGTTTCTTTTTCTATCTGACGCCCCAACGCCAGCAATTCCTCGGCAGGCAAGGCCTCCAGGCGTGGCGCGGCAGGCTGCATCGACGGCCTGGCCAGGCCGTAGAGGTGAACTCCCCGCAACTTTCCGGACACCTTGCGCAGCAAATCGCAATAGGCCAGCCGCGATTCGGCGGAGGGCGCGCAGCCGTCCAGAGCGAACCAACAGGTCTGCACCCAGGTCGGTGCCAAATCTGCGCAAAGCTGCAGATTTTTCAAAACCCGCTCCGCGCCGCCCGGTACTCCGTTGATTTCCTCCACCTCGGTCGCCAGGCCCCGGTCGACCTTGAACCAAACCTCGCCGCCATATTCGCCAAGCCGGCGAATTCCGGACTGGACAAGCGGGCGATGCAGCAGGCTGCCGTTGGTGATGAGACGAAGCGGCAAGCCGCCCTTCAACCCGAAACGCTCCAGAACACCCCCGACGCGGGCAATCGCATCGGCAAACTCGGCGGCGCTTGTCGGCTCCCCGTTGCCCGAGAAAGCCACATCCATCAGGCGCCTCGATTCCTGCGGTACGTTCCGGACCATGAAATCGCCGTGCAATACGTCGTCCAGAAGTGAAGCCAACTCCCGCTCCAGGCGATCCAGATCGATGGGCGGCGGCCCACCGCGTGTCAGGTTCTCGACCTGGCAATACAGGCAGGCCCAGTTGCAGGCATTGTTGGGATTGAGGTTGATGCCGATCGACACCCCGCCGGCGCGTCGCGACACGACCGGGTAGACGTAAAGCAGGCCGGCACTGTCGCGGCGGTGATCATCGGTAGTAAGCATGGCCCATTGTATAATCCGCGACCGTCTTGTCGAGCAATACACCATGTTGATTACCCGCCGTCTCGAATTCGATGCCGGGCACCGCATCCCCGATCACAAAAGCCAGTGCCGCCACCTGCACGGGCACCGCTACGTCATTGAAATCACGCTTTCCGGCGACATCATCAACAAGACGGGCGACGCCGCGAATGGAATGGTGATGGACTTTTCGCAGGTCAAGCACCTGGCCAAGCAATACCTGGTTGACGAATGGGATCACGCCTTCCTCGCCTTTGCCGGCGACAAGGCCATCGTCGACTTCCTGGCCACCCTGCCCGGCCACAAGACCGTCATCCTCGACCGCGTCCCGACCGCCGAGAATCTGGCCCGCCTGGCCTTCGACCGACTCGATACCGTCTATCGCGACACCTACGGCAACCACTTGCGCCTCGAGCAGGTCAGACTTTACGAAACCCCCAACTGCTGGGCCGACGCGCTTAGGCTTGAAGTTGCATAAGAGCGTGTTTTATCCGCATTACGGCGAAATCAGTAAAACAGGCTGATTTGTCCAAATCTGATTCCATGGATTGATATTCCCAAGATTGATAGGAATATCCAATCGACAACTCAAATCCAATAAAAAAATAATTTGAATGGTGAGGCGATGGAATACGCCTTTGAGCACCTTTTCTCGGAGTACCTGGACGCCGTTCGCGGCGACCTGAAAAGCATCAAGCGTATCGAATGTGCAGAGGTGGCTCTGCACCGACACTTCGCCGGCCGCGACATGACCACGCTTCGGCGACTGGATATCTCGAGCTACATCCAGTCGAGACGAAAGGTCGGCCGCGCCAACGGGACGATCAACCGAGAGATCGACATTCTGTCAGCGGCGATCAACTACGCTATAAAGCACTGGGAATGGCCTCTGCCCAACCCAACCAGGAACATGTCACTGAAGATGCCAGAGGGCCGTCTGCGCTGGCTGACGCGCGATGAGGCGCAGCGCCTGGTGATGTGTGCGGAGGCCGGCTTGAATCACTGCCTGGGGTCGTTCATCAACCTGGCGCTGAATACAGGCATGCGACTCAACGAGATGCTGGGCCTGGAGTGGCACCGCGTCGACATCGAGCAGCGTCGCATCCAGTTGGACGGCCAGCACACGAAGAGCGGCAAGCGCCGGTTCATTCCGCTGAATCGCCATGCGCAGGACGCCTTGCGAGAGCGGCAGGCTTTTCGCATGGAACACTGCCCACGCTCAAGGTGGGTCTTCGCGTGGCCGGACGGCCGGCGGGTTACTCGGCTGTATGAGCAATTCCAAACGGCGAAGAAACGGGCGGGGATTGATGATTTCCGGATTCACGACCTACGGCACACATTCGCCAGCTGGCTGGTGTCATCCGGTGTGCCGCTGACGGAGGTCCGCGATCTGCTCGGGCATGCCAGCGTCCGGGAAACGGAGCGGTACGCGCACCTGGCGCCGAATCGGCTACGCGAGGCGGTGGAGCAGCTGGAGCTCCCGCTGGCGGCGTAAAAAAGCCGGGTTTCCCCGGCTTCTCATTCACATGGCCATGAAGGTCACTGCAGCGGCTGCTGTTCCTGGACGGCCTGCTGCAGCTGCTGCACGGTTGCCAGCGCAGCGGCCAGCTGCTCCTGGATGGTCAGAGCCTGGCCCATCGTCGGTTCCGGTGCGGGCGGCGGGATCTCAGTGGGCTTGGTGAGCTCGTCGACGATGTCCTGGGCGTCCGGGTAGGTATCGCAGTAGGCGAGCCAGCCTTCGGGCGGCACGGTGGCGCGCAGCACGCCGTCGATGAGGTGGGCCATCTGCCCATCTTTGGTCACTTCGAAGGTGTGCCAGACGACGAGCGGCGGGCGGCCGGTGACTTTTTCGAAGCCGGGAACAGTCTTGGTTTTCATGGGTTCATTTCCTTTCCACAGTTGAAGCAAAAATTCACGGGTCGCTCAGGTGTTCCCGCCGTTTTCCGGTAGAAACACGGCACCGAGGCCAGCGCCGACGGTCCCCCAGGCTTGACCATCCGTTCCTTTGGAGGCGATCAAGCCCATGATGCCGTGCAGTAAAAGGCCGAGACCCGCGTAGGTGCTCGGCTCGGACATGCGGGCGATGATTGCCCGCGTCTTTTGGCCGTTTGCCATGTTCATGCTCCTTTGAGTTGAAAGTGCGGGCCATCCTTGAAGGTGGCCCAATCCCCGCCCCACTCCACCGGGACGTTGAGTTGCAGCGCCGCAGCCTTGACGGCCTGGGCGACGGTTCGGTAATTGGCAAAGGTCCAATCGGCTTTGCCATCGATCATGACGGCGATGTCGACCGCCCTGCCCTTGCAGTGCTGGGAGTTCATGGTCTGGCTCTTGCCGGCCTCGAAGAGCATCTTCTGCCGGTCCCAGCTGCGCACGCCTTCGGTGACGATGAACTGCAGCGGGCAGATGGCGGCGGCGGCACCGATGACGGCGACCAGGCGCGGATCGACGCCGGCCATGCGGTCCAGTGATTTTTGATTGAGCATCACAGGAAGCGCCACAGAACGGAGCGGTTGGCGGTGCTTTCAGCCACGGCATTAATGTGATAGAGGCCGACTCCGGGCGGCACATAGAGCGGTTGCTCAATCTTCATCGGATTGGTCGAGGCGGCGAATCCGGTGCACAGAACCGTGCCGTCATTGAGCCCGGCCGGAGCACCGTTCTTGGCGATGAGCTGCATAGCCCCGCCGCCGGTAATGCAAAAGATGTCGGCACGCACGATTTCCGCGCCGTTGACGTTGGCAGCGGCCAGAAAGATCGGATCGGCGGCGTTCGCGCCCATGGCCGTGGTCGACTTATAAGACTGCGTCCAAATTTTAGAATCCTGGGCGACGGTCTTAGCGACAGTGGTGACAGCGACAGTCCCCGAGATGGCGATGCTGGCATTAATGCCGGCCTGAAAGTCGATGTCGACACCGTAGAAGATGCGCAGGCGTTTGCCCGCCTGGGCCGCGTTCTCGATCAGCAGCTGGGTGAATGGCACGTTGGCGATAAAGCCAGCGGAGACAAACAGCGGGGCGGACGATGCGCCCAGGTTGGTGTCCTGGAAATGCACGGTCGCACTGCCGACGTTCGCGGTGTCCTGGTCGATGTAGAAAGAGTTGCCGGCGATGTTGACGGACAGCGCGGATCCAGCGGCAATGCTACGGGCGGCGGTCAGGTCGACATCGAGCCACAGCGGCATGGATCGCCGGCCGTCGCGGACGGCGCCGAAGTTGATCGAAGGCTTGTCGAGGAATTGCTGCATGGTCACTCCTGGGCGGTTTGCCACTGGTAACGGGTTTGATCGAAGGTCAGCCCGGAGAAGTTGTCCGGGATCTCTGAGAATGCGAAATTGGCCTGGGTGGCGCTGACGTCGCCGGCGGCGATCAGGTCGCGCAGGTAGTAGCCATCGGGCGAGATGATGGTTCCGTCGCTATAGACCTTCCAGCCGGCGAAGTCGCCTTCGAACTTCCAGGTGCGCTTGATGCCGCGCAGGCGGTTGGCGGCGTTGATGCCGTCGATGGCCGATTGAGGCCATCGCTTGAAGGGCAGCAGCGTGGCGCCGTAGCCGGCCGGCATCTGGTATCCGTTGTCGGTCGAGTTGGTCAGCCCCAGGGCGTCGGTGGTCGAGTTGATTCCGGCCTTGACCTGGTCAGCCATGGCGCCGACGGTGTTGCCCATGCTGGTGATGCCCTGTACCAGGTCTTTCTCGATCTGGCCGGCGGCGGTGACCAGGTCGGTGCCCATCTGGCCGGCCTTGTGATAGAGCTTCCAGACGGTGGCGACGACGGCGATGCCGAAGCCGGCAAGGAGGATGGCTTTGACGTTGTCGGAGGTCATATCAGCGCCCCGACTGCATGACCTGGACGAAGGCCAGCGCGACGCCGGCAATGGTCAGCCACAGCATGATGGAGTTATTCCCCGCGGCGCGGCCGAGGTCGGCAGCGACGGCCCCAGTGTTGGCAGCATTAGCGCGCAACGTCGCGACCTTCTCAGCGGTCGTTGCGTTGAGCTTGGCGACGTCCATCGCCGCTCCGGCTTGCACGCGGGCGATATCGACCTGGGCGGTCTTCAGGTAGGCGTTCAGCGACTGGTCCTGGTACTGGCTCTTGGCATTGAGGCCGGTCTGCATGACCTTGAGGCCGTAATCGATACCGGCCGTCGCGGTCTTCAGCCAGTCGGCATTGGTGCTCGGGCTGTTGCTGGTGAAGACCGGCGGCGTGCTGGTGGTCACGGCCGGCAGGACGTCCATGCCAATGGCCGGCTGGCTGTAGTCGGTGGAGTAGTTGGTGTTCTGCAGGACCGGCGAGTCGAACAGGTTGCCCGGCGTCGAGAATGACCACGGGTCGCTGTAGAAGCCGGACATATCAACGGTGTCGTCCATTTAAATCTTCCCGAAAGTGAGTGCGAGGGCACCGGCGATCAGCGCGAGCAAGGCGATGTTCTTGTCGCGGGCGGTGGTCAGTGCCTTCTGGCGGTTGGCCGCGACGGCGGCGGCGTTGTCAGCGGGGTCGACGGCATTGGTGAATTTGCCGTAGGCGGTACCGGCGCCGGTGCTGGCGTAGGCGGGCGCGGCTTGCTGGGTGGTACTGACCAGGTTGGGCGGCGGCGCACCGTAATAGCCCTTCAGATTGTCGGCCCGGTCATAGACGGCATAGGCCGTGGCACCGATCTTGACGGCTGATCCAGCCGCGCCGATCCAGCTGCCGCCCTGCCCTATCGCCGAGTACGCGCTGCCGACCTGGGAGATGTAGCCCCCGGCGAACTGCGTGACGCCCTTGGCGGTGTTGCCGTCGGAAATGTTGGAGATACCCGCAGCCATGCTGCCGGCGCCGGGAAAGAAGACGTCGACGATGATCGGGGCGATGGTCTGGAAATACGGGCTTTGACCTTCGGTGGTGCTGCTGCCGGTAGTGCGTTCCTGGACGATGTTATGCATCGGGTCCAGGGTGTCGAGCACGGGGTCGACACGCTTGAAGAAGTCATCCAGGGTGAGCGATCCGCCCGGCCTGAGAACGTCCTCTCGCATCGAGAGCATCTTCGATGGGTTGGAGATCGTCTTGACCGAGTTGGTGACCGCCTGGACGACGCTCTTGAAGAAACCCATGGTGTTCTCTCAGGAACCCGCCCCAGCTTGTGACCGGGGCGGGTGTTTCACATCGGCCGTCAGGCCATGATGTATTCGGTGATAACCGCTTGAACCTTGTTGTTCGCAGCGCCGGTCACATCCATGAGGAGCTTCGGTTCGGCGACGCCGGTCACATCCCACAGGTCGGTCAGGTTGATACCCGCCCAGCCCTTGCTGGTGACGTCGGCCACGTAGTAGCCGGCCTGCAGCTGGCCGTAGTCCGCGTTGTTCTTGGCGCGGAGGTTGGCCCCGGACAAGTTCATGCGGACATCGACGCCGGCCTGCAGCGTCAGGTTGTTCAGGATGGCCGTGCTCGGCTCGTCAGCGGTGACGCTGCCGGCCGTACGTACCAGGACGGACTTGATCCGGTTTCCGGCGGGCAGGCGCAGTTCCTGGTTGGCGTTCGAGGCGACGACGGCGAGTTCCTGGTAGGAGACCTTCTTCAGGGCGACCGGGCCAGAGAGAGCACCCGAGGCATCCGGCAGTTCAACCAGCTTCTGCGCGAAGATTTCCACGAACATGTTGTTGAACACGACGGTGCCGCCGACGAAGGCATCGCCCGGCTGGCCGAAGGTCAGGCGCAGCTGGAACAGGCTGAGGCCGGACGAGCGGAAGTTCGAATCCTTCGGCCGCACGGAATCCGGCGACATCAGGTCGATGGTGCCGATGGCTTCGACCTGGTACGTCGCGACAGCGACGCCAGACGGCGGCGTGGTGGCGCGGGCGTTGTATTCGATCAGCTTTCGGTCATAGCTGCCGAGCACGGCAAACCAGCCGGGCGCGCTGAAGATGTTGTTCTTGCCGTCGGCGATCAGTTCAGCGCGCTGGATGACCTGGCACGGGGCTTCGGCACGGACCGAGGTGGCGACGCCGGTGACCTGCAGGCCGCCGGTGACGCGCATGAAGATGGTCTCGTAGTCGTAATCCCTGGGGATGTCGACCGTGGCGAAACCGCCGGCCGTGACCGGGACGGACGCGATTTTATGCGCAATGCGGTATTGGCTACCCATGGGAATTCTCCGTTCAGGTAGCGATTACAGGTAGTCGCGCAGGACCGGCACGCGCTTGGCAATGACGATGGCCACGTAGGCGATGGCGGCGACTTTCAGGGCTTGATGCATGGTATGGGCTCCAAGAATGGTTGGTTGACTTGGTGCCCTACTCACCGCGCACGGCAGAATTTAGGCAAAAAAATACCCCCTTGGAAGGGGGTGTTACGTATACGTTATACCTGTTTGATGGTCCGGGGCGTTCGAGTCCAGAGAATTGCCTGGTAGCCCTCAAGTTTCTCGATGTCGGCCGGGTCTATGCCCATCACGGCGGCGACGGCTTTTCTGTCCTCGGGGTAATTCAGCGCGCCACAGCGGATCAGCGTGGCGCTGCCCAGGAAATCCTTGTCGATGCTGGCCGGCCGCTGGCTGGTACCGATGACCTTGACGCCGCGTTTCCGGCCGCGCAGCGTGATCGCGGCCCAGCCGGCCGGGGCCTTGCTCGGCTGGGTGACGAAGCGGAGCTCCTCGGCGACGAAGGTGATTTTGCCGATGGCCATGATGGTGCGGCAGACCAGGTCGAATTCCACCTGGCGCTTGTCGGCGTCGGTCGATGGGATGACGCGGACCTTGAAGCCCCCTGCCCCGGCCTGGTGAAGTCGGTGCGGCAGCTGCTGGACGCTCACCGCATCGATGTGCTCGTACTCGTCCTCGAGGTCCCAGACCAGCAGGCGCTTGGCCTTCGCCATTTCGGCTTTGGTGTAGTGGCTTTTTCCGGTACCAGGAGCACCCAGCACACAGCGGATATCGGCCTTCTGGGTAACGTCGACCTTGGTCATTTCGCGGCCGGGTCCGGGAAGGCGGCGTTGTACGGGTCATTGGCCGCACGCGGCGGCTGGGGGTCGGCCGGCTTCTGCGCCAGTTCGGCCCGGGCTTCTGCAGCCTGGGCGGCGGCGCGGTCGGCCTGGATGGCTTTCATCAGCGGGATGGCCATCGTCGCACCGACGAAACCGAGTTCGATTTCCGCACCCCAGCGGCCGAGGATAGCGGCCAGCGACCAGCCGCGTTTCTCCATGACCTTGCCCAGGGCGGCAGAAAAGCGCGTTTGCTTCGGCTGCAGGATGACGCCAGTCGACGGATAGACCTCGGCGCAGCCTTCGAAAATCATGCCGACGAGCAGGGCGGCATCTTCCTGGTAGTCGACGGGGGCTTCCGGAGCCGGCGCGCCGGGTGCGGCCGGGTCGGCGACCGGCGGCGGGGCAATGGCTTCGGCCTCCGCGGCGATCTGCGCCAGTTCGGGCGGGAGGGCGACGGGGGCCGGTGTCTGCTCAGAGGATGCCATCGAAAAATCCTTTCTTCGGGTTGTCGGCCGGCTTCGTCTCCGGGGCAGAGCCAGTGCCCTGCCCCGGCGCTGCTGCCGGCGGGGTGATATTGAGTTTCGGCTTCATGCGGCCGCGCAGGGACTGGTCTGCACCGTCGGAACGAGTGAAGCCCTGGAAGCCACAGAGCGGGGAGGTGCAGAGTACGTAGGCGCGGCCGTTCTTCTGTTCGCGGACTTCGGCATCCTCGGCGCAGCAGGGGCAGGATACGTGCCCGACGTGATCCTTAGCCACGGTCGAACTCCTCTTCGAACTCATCCAGGCGGACCAGGATTCGTTCGCACAGTTCGATTAGCGGGTCCATCACTTCGGACACCTTGTCGCGGTAGAGGCCAGGCAGCTGGTCGAGCTTCGACTTCACCTCATCGAGTAGGTCTTTTTCGGTTTGCATCACTGCACCATGTAGCGACCGGAGAAAGTGCCCTTGATGACGACGGCTCCGGAATGCGTCGCAGGCGTGGTCTTGATGGCTTCGATGTACTCGTCGAGGTCGGCCTGGGTGACGGCTGACTGAGCGACGTAGCGCACGAAGTCGGGCAAGCGGTTGTGACGGAACAGGGTCTGGTACTGCTCCTGGTCGATGTCGCCGACGTGAATCTGTTCGGGCATCGGGTTGTCGTCGGCGGCGATTTCTTCATCGGTCTGGTCGGAATGCACGCCGAGGGACTTCTTCAGGCCGGGCGACCAGGTGACGGCGCGCTTGCCTTCGATGGCGTCGCTGTACTCGATGAACTTGCGGGTCGCCCACTCGTCGCCGTTGCCTGCCCAGGTGAGCAGCTGGAACGGGGTGAAATGCAACAGACCGTCGCGCTCCCCTGCACTGCCTTGCTTCGTGTAATGCCGGGTCATTTCGGACGACTGGCCCCAGCGTTCGTCGCGGCCGTACTTGGCGATGTACTCGGCGGCTTGATTGCCGCCCCTGACGTTCAGGGCGTGATCGAGCATGTGATGCAGCTTCTTGAGGTCGCCCAGGCCGGTCTTCAGCAGGATGTTCACCCAGGCGTGTTTGAGTTCGATGATGGCCGGCGACAGCAGGTCGCCCTGGTCGTTGATCGGGTCGCCTTCGTGAAAGCCGTTGGTCTGGGCGAAGATCAGCACGTGGAGGTGCGGGTGCCAGCCGTTCTCCTGGCTGATGGTGACCTCGAGCGAGGCGACACTGCCCAGGCGGCCGGCTTCTTCCATGACCCGTTTCCAGGTGCGCGAATTCTGGAGGCGCTGGCGGGCGTTGGTGAAACGCTCCAGGAGTTCGGCGATGGGGTGGTCGGCCTCGTGCGGAAAGGTCAGCGTCAGCAGATACGCGCCGCCGCCGGCCTTCAGGTGGCTGACCAGACCGGCATTCAGTTCGGCGCGGCGGGCTTCGGCGACCTTGGCCGCACATACCGGGCACGTCCAGATGTTGCCGCAGCGGTTCAGGCCGGTGAGGCTGGAACCGCTGCCGTCCTCGTTGCGGTACACGGAAACGGTGCCGGCCTCGCGCTTCATCGACCGGCAGCACCAACAGGTGCGCGCCTGGTCGCGCCACTCATCGCCCTTCTTCCAGAGCAGGCCCTGGGCGGTGCGCATCAGCGCGTAACGGCCAGCCTGTTGCTTGCTGCGACGATCAGCCCATTCCGGATCGTTGCGCGGCGTGGCTTTCCGGCCCGCGTGTATCGATTTCGTGTAAGTACCGAGAGAAGTATGTGGCGCGGCAGTCATGGGCGCTTTCGATTCACCTGCGCCATGATTTGACGGGCTTGAGCGAGGATGTAGGAACCGCCAGCAACGGCCCCAAAGGCGAAACCGCACACGAAGCCGATGGCCAGTGCACGGATGAATTCGGAGTCACAGGCGAGGGTCACGGCAGCACCTTGTTGAGCAGGTCGCGGAACAGGTACACGCGGTGCACCAGTTCGAGGCGGAAGGTGGCCGGGATGTCTGCCCAGGGGAGCGAGGGGCCAATGACGCCCAGCTGGCCGCCGAGGGTCAGCAGGATGTAACGGGCCTCTTTGGTGGCCTTGTCCCAGGCATCGCCAGCGGCGAGCACCTGGGCGGGCGTGGGGAGGAAGTCGGCTATGGGTTTCATGCCAGATAGCCGGTCAAGTCGTTACGTATACGTTGGCGGGTGCGGCGCTTTTCCTCGTTACGGTCGGCGCTCATACTTCACCGTCCGTCGCGTAATTGATGATTGCCGTGAGCATCTTTTCTTGCTCTTCGATCAGGTCGAATAAAGCATCCCTGGCGTTCACTCGATCATCCAGGCTCGGCAGATCATCCACAGCATTCAGTTGTTCCCGCAACGCAGTGATCTTTCGATAGATGGCCGATTGCAGGCCGCAAAGTGTTAGGTCCATGGTTTCCTACCTCTAGGGGCGTCCTACCTCGGTCAACGGGGATGCCAGCCGGGGCGTTTGAGGGGGAGGTAGGGACCGCTCGGGGCCGGTTTCCGGCTGGCGAGCGGGAGAATAGTCTAGCGCCGCAGGACGTGTCTAGCGGTGCGTGACTCTTGAACGTCAAGCAATACGCACCTAAACTCGGCTCGTAACTTTCCTAGAGGTAGGAATCCATGACTACAACAATTGATTTTCTCGACGCCGTAAAAGCCCGTGCACACGTGGCTTCTGACTATGCGCTTGCGCCGATTTTGGGCGTAACGCGCCAGCAAGTAAGCAGGTTCAGAAACAAAGTCGATTACTTAGGCGACTCGACGGCTATTCAGGTCGCGAAACTGTTGGAAATCGAACCTGGCTACGTCATGGCTTCGTGCCATGCAGAGCGGGCCAAGACTGACGACGAAAAAGCCGCATGGGTGGCCGTCCTGCAACGTTTTGCAGAGAACGACGACCTGTTTCATAGACCCAACTGCGGGGCCGACGCGCTGCGCACAGCAGCCGATTGAGTCAACGCCGCACCCCCTCTATACTGCCTGAAAGCAGCATCTGCCCGACAGATGCCACCGGAGGGGACATGCGGCAAAAGATCGGCAACAACCGCAGGATGACGGACGCCCGGCTCCAGGCTGGAGTAGCGGCATGACCGCGCAGCCCAAAACGACAAGCGGCAAAACCGCCCTCGTCCTGACCGGAGGTGGAGCCCGTGCGGCCTATCAGGTCGGCGTCCTGCTCGCCATCGCCAAATTGTCGAGCAATCGGCGCCACAACCCCTTTCCCATACTTTGCGGCACATCGGCGGGCGCCATCAACGTCGTCAGCATCGCCTGCCTGGCCGACAACTTCAGCAAGGCCGTGTCGGTTCTCGCCACCTTCTGGCGGAGTATGCATGCCGACCACATCTACCGCGCCGACCCGATCGGCATCGGGCGTTCCGCGGCGCACTGGCTCTCCGCGCTGACCATGGGCTGGCTGTTCCACAACCCGCCGCGCTCGCTGCTCGACAACGCCCCGCTGCGCCGACTGCTGAGCCAGCATCTCGACTTCCGCGGCATCGAACACGCCATCGCCAAAGGCGCCCTGCACGCCGTCAGCGTCTCAGCCTCCGGCTACGAATCGGGCGACAACATCAATTTCTTCCAGGGCCATCCGAGCGCCGAACCGTGGCGCCGGGTACAGCGCATCGGGATTCGATCGCAAATCACGGTGGATCACCTGCTGGCATCCAGCGCCATCCCCTTCATTTTTCCGGCGACCAAGATACATCGCGAATATTTTGGCGACGGATCGATGCGCCAGCTGGCCCCGATCTCTCCCGCCATCCACCTCGGCGCCGAGCGCATCCTGATCGTCGGCGCCGGGCGCAAGAACGAACACCAGGACAGACGACGCGTCGACGGCCACCCCTCGCTGGCGCAAATAGCCGGCCACGCCCTGTCCACGATCTTCCTCGACAGCCTGGCGGTGGACATCGAGCGCATGCAGCGCATCAACCGGACCCTGAACGCGATCCCCGTCGAGATCAGGTCGGAAAGCGACATTCCGCTCCGCCCCATCCATTCGCTGATCATTTCGCCATCCGAACGCCTGGAACGCTTTGCATCGGAGCACGCTAAGGCCCTGCCTTGGGCCATGAAGATGATGCTGGGCGGAATCGGTGGAATGAGCCGGCGCAACGGAACGCTCACCAGCTACCTGCTGTTCGAGAAACCTTACACCCAGGCGCTGATCGACCTGGGTTACGCCGACACCATGGCGCGCTCGACCGAAGTCGGAGATTTTCTGAAGCTCTGAGAAGGCGCCTGGCGGGTCCGGTGAGATTCGAACTCACGATGGATTTCTCCACGCCGGTTTTCAAGACCGGTGCATTCAACCGCTCTGCCACAGACCCTGGCGGCGCGCATCATAGCACAGTCGCGACGGGGCGCATTTCCGGCCGCCACGCGGCGTTGAAACTTATCCCGCAGTCCGTTAGTCTTAGCCTTTGACGAAAACATATCAAGGAGATGTCCTGCATGAACACCAATTTCGATATTGCCCGCCAGAGTTCGCCCGAAATTGCGCTCGGACAGAATCGCGTCCTGCGCAACACCTACATGCTGCTCGGGCTTTCGATGATCCCGACTGTCCTCGGCGCGATGGCTGGCATCCAGATGGGGTTCAGCTTCTTTGCCGGCAGCCCGATGATTTCCTTCCTGCTTTTCCTCGGCATCGCCTTCGGCTTCATGTGGGGAATCGAGCGCAACAAGAACAGCGGCCTCGGCGTCGCCCTGCTGCTTGGCTTCACCTTCTTCATGGGACTGATGCTGTCGCGCATCCTGCAGTTCGCGCTGGGCTTCTCCAATGGCGCCTCGATGATTGCGCTGGCCGCGGGCGGCACGGGCGCGATCTTCTTCACGCTTTCCTCGATCGCCGCCGTCAGCAAGCGCGACTTCACGGGCATGGGCAAATTCCTGTTTGCCGGCATGATCCTGATCCTGCTGGCAGCGGTCGCCAACATCTTCTTCCAGATTCCGGCGCTGTCGCTGACCATCGCCGTGGCGGCCGTGGGCATCTTCTCGGCCTACATCCTCTACGACATCAGCCGCATCGTCCAAGGCGGCGAAACCAACTACGTTAGCGCGACGCTGGCGGTCTACCTGGACATTTACAACGTTTTCGTCAGCCTGCTGCAGTTGATCATGGCCTTCACCGGCGAACGCGACTGAGCGAGTCCCATCGGAAACGACAAGGGCGGCCCTGGCCGCCCTTTTTTCATGCCCTAAAGCCCTACTCAGTCCCGCTCAAAAACCGCGATCGACTCGACGTGAGCGGTATGCGGGAACATATTGACGACACCGGCCGCCGCAAAACGATAGCCCTTGAGCGTCACCAGGATCGCCGCATCGCGCGCCAGGGTCGAGGGATTGCAGGAGACATAGACGATGCGCCCCGGGGCATCCGCGCCCAGCGCCTTGACCAGCTCGAGCGCCCCCTCTCGCGGCGGATCGATCAGCATCTTGTCGAAACGTCCCAGCTTTGCCAACGATGCCTCGCTAGCCTCGAACAGGTTCGCAACGCCGAACTCGACCCGCTCGCCAAGCCCGTTGGCGACGGCGCTCTCCCGCCCCCGCTTGACCAGCGCCGGGCTGCCTTCGATCCCCACCACACTCGCGCCCGAGCGGGCTATCGGCAGCGTGAAGTTGCCCAGCCCGCAGAACATGTCGGCGATCCGCTCGCCGGGTTGCGGATCGAGCAAGCCCAGCGCCCGACGAACCAGGATGCGATTCACGGCGTGATTCACCTGGGTAAAGTCCGTCGGCTTGAAATCCAGCTCAAGCCCGAACTCCGGCAAGGCATAGGAAAGACGGGGGGCGTCCTCGGGATAGAAGCGATAGGCCGTATCCGGCCCCTTGGGCTGCAAGTAGAAAACTACCCGGTGACGATCGGCAAACGCACGCAACATCTTTTCGTCGGCACCGGTCAGCGGCTGCAGAATGCGCAAGACCAGCGCCGTGCAGTGCTCGCCGACCGCCAACTCCAGTTGCGGCATGCGTTCAACGATCGACAATGCGCCGATCAGTTCCCGCAGCGGCATGAGCATGGCGGACACATGCGGCGGCAGGACCGCGCAGGTTTGCATGTCCGCGATATAGCTGCTGCGCTTTTCATGGAAGCCAATCAGCACCCCGCCCTTGCGCTCGACCTTGCGCACGGCCAGCCGCGCGCGATGGCGATAACCCCAGGGCTCGCCGAAGATCGGCGGCAAGATGCGTTCCGGACGAACCCGGCCGATATGCCACAACCCATCCTCAAGGACGCGCTGCTTGGCGGCGACCTGGGCCGAGGGTTCCATGTGCTGCATGGCACAGCCGCCGCAGATGCCGAAATGCGGGCAACGCGGCTCGACCCGCGCATTTGACGGCTTCAGCACGCCAACCAGATGCGCCAGCTCATAATTTGGCTTGCGACGAAAACTGGCATACTCGACCGTCTCGCCGGGCAAGGCGCCATCGACGAAGATCGTCTTGCCCTCCTGGCGCGTGATCCCTCTCGCCTCGTGATCCAGCGACTCTATCATCCCGATCGGCACGGTCGACTCCAAAAAGCGCGAATTCTATCAATCGGTTACACTAAGCGCCATGGCTCGCGAACTGATCACATCCTGGGCAGACTACCAAACGGCAATCGACCGTTTGCTGGCCATTGCCACAAAACAGATTCGCATTTACGACGAAGACCTGACGACGCTGAAACTTGACTCGGCGCCCCGTCTGGCCCATGTCAAGCGCCTCGTCTCCGGCGCTCGCTCCAACGCGCTGTCCATCGCGGTGCGCAACGGTTCCCCGCTCCGCAACCAGCACCCCTTGCTGCAAAGCCTGCTGACCACTTACGGGCATGTCGCCGCCGCGCAGGAAACCCCGGCGCAGCTCGCCCACCTGCGCGACAGCATGATCATCGTCGACGACAAGTACGGACTGATACGCTTCGAGCGCGACATGCCGCGCAGCAAGCTCCTGATCGACGAAAGCGACGAATTGCGCCCCTATCTGGCGAAATTCAACGAAATATGGGCGGAAGGCGGCGAGCGGATAAGCAACTCGACAGTTGGCCTCTAGTACCCGGATGCCATTCCGCAATGCAACAAACAAAGCCCTCTGCAAATAAATTATTGTTATAATCGTGTGCTGATCAGGTAGCTCCTGATCTCCGATAAATTAAGATTTTGTTGGTTCTTGTCGATAAGGAAATCCCATGAATAAGTCTATTCTCGTTGCTGCCCTGCTGGCTGTTGCCCTGACCGCTTGCGGTAAGAAGGAAGAAGCCGCTCCGGCCGCCGCTCCGGCTCCGGCTGCTGCCCCGGCCCCGGCTGCTGCCGCTCCGGCCGCCGCCCCGGCTGAAGCTGCCAAGCCGGCTGAAGCCGCTGCTCCGGCTGCTGCCCCGGCCGCTCCGGCTGAAGCCGCCAAGCCGGCTGAAGCTGCCGCTCCGGCCGCTGCTGACAAGAAGTAATTCTTCCAGCACAGCAACAAAAAACGGGGCCTCGGCCCCGTTTTTTGTTGCCTGAAGCTTTATCGAGCTAGGTCAGGCAACACCAATCGAAGCCCTGCTCCTGCGAAGCCACCGAAATTTTTCCCAAGGTACCGCCGGACAGCGCGGCGAGAATACCCCGCACCAACTCCGGCTGATTGTTCCGCTCGCTCAGGTGGGCCGCCACCAGGTGCTGCAGCCGTGAACAATCGATCCGGCCGAGCAGGGCTGCGGCAGCCCCGTTTTCCAGATGCCCCAGGCGACCGGCAATGCGGCGCTTCAGCGAAAGCGGATAGGCCGAACGGGCCAGCTGTTCGGCATCGTGGTTGAACTCAAGGACCAGCCCGTCGCAGCCGGATAGCATCGCGCAAACATGCGCCGTCGGCTCGCCGATGTCGGTCAGCACACCCAGGCGCCGTTCGCCGACAGAAAACACATACTGGACCGGTTCGCGCGCATCATGCGGAACCGGGAAGGGCAGAACATCGAAAGCGCCGACCGTAAAGGCTTGATGGCTGTCGATGATGCGCAGGTCCAGGCCGGCCGAATCCTGTCGACATCCCACCCAGGTGCCGTGCGTCATCCAGATGGGCAGAGCGTACTTGCGGGCCAGGCGGAAGACGCCGCCCACATGATCGCCATGCTCATGGGTGACCACGATACCGGCCAGATCGGAGGGATGCTTGCCGAGACGCAGCATGCGGGCGGCGGTTTCCCGCAGCCCGAAGCCGCAGTCGAGCATCAGACAGGTTTCCCCCGACTCGACAAGCAGCGCGTTACCGGCGCTGCCGCTGCCGAGCGAGGCGAAACGGATCACTGCAACTGCTGGAGGAGCAGGCCGAGAATCTTCTTGGCGGTTTCCGACTTGTCCGTGCCGCCTTCGGCGGACAGCACCTTGACGACGCTCTGCTGCCCCTCTTCACTGACATAAATGCGGTACTGCGCATTCGTGTTAACGGGCGGAGTGCTCTTCCAGAAAGCCAGCTTGGACAACAGGCCAGTGTCCTTCTTGCTGCGATTGTCGGCATCCGGATCGACGTAGCGGACAAAATACAGGCCACGAGAACGGTCGCGATCCTCGACGGTAAAGCCGACACGATCCAGTGCCAGACCGACACGGCGCCAGGCGCGGTCGAACCGCTCGAGCACCTCCAGCGTGCCGGCGCCATCGTCCGACTTGGCCAGCTTGGCGCGCGGTTCGGCCTTGACCGAGGCCAGCGACGCTTCGGCGCGCTTCTCTTCCGAACCGAGACGAACCATCAGGCGACGCAGCATTTCGGCTTCGAGCTCGGGATCAGCCGCCCGCGGCTGCCAGCGCGTCTCATCCTTGGCCGACGAGGTATAAACCTCTTCCATGCCGCGGTGGCTCACGAAGATATCGGTGGTACCCGGCGTGGCGCCCGGTTCGAAGCGGGTGCGGAACTTGTCGCGCTCGCCCGTCGAGTACAGCGAATCGAGCAGGCGGCCCAGCGTATTGCGAATGAAATCCTGGCCGATCTTCGCACGATTTTCCGCCCAGTCGGTTTCCATCACGCCCGCCTCGGGACGCTCCACGTTGATGATGAAGCCGGTTTCCTGCCAGAAATCCTTGACGGTATCCCACAGCTTGTCGGCCGGCGCCGTCACGACCAGCCAGCGCTGGTTGCCGGAGCGCTCGACACGCACCTTGTCGACCTGCGGCAGGACAGTCGAGTTCTGCGCCTGCGCCTGCGGCGTGCGATCCGCACTGTAAGCCGAGAAAGTGGCGCTGCCCTTGCCGGCGGCATCGGGCACCAGGTACTTGTCGTCGCGGGTGACCTGCGTCAGATCGGGCGGCACTTCGAGCGTCGGCGCCTTGCCGGCGGACTTGTATTCGATCTTGCGGGAGTCGGGAAGAATGCTGCACCCGGCCAGCGCAACGGCAAGCAGGGAAAGAGCGAGGCCGGAAAGCCGACGATTCATGTTTCTTGTACTCCGGGGTCAGGCGATCAGGCCGGCCTGGCGCAGAGCGGCCAGAACGCGAGGCTGCGCAGCCTCCGACAGGGTGGTCAGGGGCAGGCGGATGCCGTTGGGCATCAGGCCGAGCTGGTGTACCGCCCACTTGACCGGAATCGGGTTGGCTTCGCAGAACAGGTCGCGATGCAGGCCGAGCAGCTTGAAATGGATCTCGCGGGCCTTGGCGATCTCGCCATTGCGGGCGGCAACGCACATTTCGTGCATCAGGCGCGGCGCAACGTTGGCGGTCACCGAGATGTCGCCATGGAAACCGAGGGCGATGGTCGCCACGGCCGTCATGTCGTCGCCGGTGTACAGGCCGAATTCCTTCGGTGCACGGGCGATCAGGTCGCAGGCACGGTCCAGGTTGCCGGTGGCGTCCTTGACGCCGACGATACCCGGCACCTGCGCCAGGCGCAGGATGGTGTCGTTGGACATGTCGGCCACGGTGCGGCCGGGCACGTTGTAGAGCAGGATCGGCAGCTCGACCGCTTCGGCAATCGCCTTGAAATGGCGATACATGCCTTCCTGGGTCGGGCGATTGTAGTAAGGCACCACGGACAGCGACATGTCGGCGCCGGCCTTCTTGGCAAATTCCGTGAGCTCGATCGCTTCCGCCGTCGAATTGCCGCCGGTGCCGGCGATGACCGGGATACGGCCGGCGATGTGCTCGACCGCCACTTTGATCAGTTCGCAATGCTCCTCGACGTTGACGGTCGGCGATTCGCCGGTCGTGCCGACGACGACGACGGCGTCGGTGCCTTCCTGCACGTGGAAGTCGAGCAGCTTGCGGAAGGCGTTCAAATCGAGGCTGCCATCCTCATGCATGGGCGTAACGATGGCGACAATGGATCCGGTAATCATGGCCTGTTATATGAATAAAGTAATTCTTTGATTGTAACTGAAGGCCATTCGCCGCGGAAAGGCGCTTGGTAACAGATTGTTATTTTCTTAACGACCAGTGCAGCCGCCGGTTCGCTACCCGCATCACGCCCGCGCCGAGCACGAGCTCCGGATGACGGTCGGGTGCGGCGGCGAGGAGCTGCCGGGCGAATTCGTCGAGACGGCTGGCGACAGGAACCTGCCAGCCCAGGCTGCGCAGGCGGTGGCGCAGCAGATTCTTCAGCCGCGGGACGCTCAACTGGCGCAAGCCGGCCATCGTGGCCGCCTCACCGTCGCTGACCTGTCGCCAATCCAGCTCGGCCAGCTCGTCGAGCAATTCCGCGGCTTCCGCGAAATTGGCCGCGGCCCGGGCCAGCGAGGACTCGGCCGCCGGAAATCTCCGCCCCAGGCCGACCAGCGCGTCGTGCCGCAGATAATTGCGGGTCAATGCCGTATCGGCATTGCTTTCGTCGGTCACCCAGGACAAGCCGGCAGCGCAGGCATAGGCCTCGATTTCGTCCCTGGAGACATCGAGCAGCGGCCTGAGCAGATCGACACCGCCCGATCTCCGCGCAACCGGAATGCCGGCCGCGCCATTCACGCCGCTCCCGCGCAGCAAATTGAACAACACGGTTTCCGCCTGGTCGCCGCGGTGGTGGGCCAGCAACAGGCAGCCCCGGGCCACTTCCGAGAAGGCCGCATAACGGGCATTGCGGGCAGCCGCCTCGATCCCGAGGCCGGAGGCGCCATCGACCGATACGCGGCGAACGACGAGCGGCACCCCCAGGCTGCGGCAATAGTCGCCGCAAAAGGCCGCCCAGTCATCGGCATTGGGAGACAAGCCGTGATGCACATGGATGGCTTGCAGCTCGCCCTTCCAGCCCGAGCGGACGAGAAGGTGAAGCAGGACGACGGAATCGCAGCCGCCGGACAGCCCCACCGCAAGCGGGGCATCCGGGGCGAGGCGGGCGGCGAGAAAGCTACCGACCCGCTTGGGCAGGTCAGCCGACCGGCTGTTCCTTGAAGCGGCCATAGCTCATCAGCCGCTCGTAGCGCGCCTCCAGCAATTCGCCGGTGGACAGCCCGGAAAGCTGCTTCAGCGCATCCTGCAGGGCCTTCTTGAGGTTCTGCGCCATGACAGCATGATCGCGGTGGGCGCCGCCCAGCGGCTCATTGACCACCTTGTCGACCAGGCCCAGGGTTTTCAGGCGCTGCGCCGTGATGCCCATGGTTTCGGCCGCTTCGGGCGCCTTTTCGGCGCTCTTCCAGAGAATGGACGCGCAACCTTCCGGCGAAATGACCGAATAGGTCGAATATTGCAGCATCTGCACGGTATCGCCGACGGCAATCGCCAGCGCGCCGCCGGAACCGCCTTCGCCGATGATGGTGACGATGACCGGCACCTTGAGTTCGGCCATCACGTACAGGTTGCGGCCAATGGCCTCGGACTGGCCGCGCTCCTCGGCGTCGATGCCGGGGTAGGCGCCCGGCGTGTCGACGAAAGTCATCACCGGGATGCCGAATTTTTCGGCCAGCTTCATCAGGCGCAGGGCCTTGCGATAGCCTTCCGGGCGGGGCATGCCGAAGTTGCGGTAAATCTTTTCCTTGGTATCGCGGCCCTTCTGGTGACCGATGACCATAACCGGCTGGCCGTTGAAACGCGCCAGGCCACCGACAATGGCGTGATCGTCGGCGAACGCGCGGTCACCGTGCAACTCTTCGAAGTCGGTAAAGATCAGCGACAGATAGTCGAGGGTATAGGGACGTTGCGGATGGCGGGCCACCTGCGAAATCTGCCACGGCGTCAGCTTGGCGTAGATATCCTTGGTCAGTTGGGCGCTTTTGCTTTGCAGACGGTCGATTTCTTCGGAGATATCGACAGCGGAGTCATCCTGCACAAAGCGCAACTCTTCGATCTTGGCTTCAAGGTCGGCAATGGATTGCTCGAAGTCGAGGAAACTAGTTTTCATGGACTGCTCGTTTGCTAAGTTGCGGCGCATTTTACCCCAAAGGTACGGCCGCCAACGTTTCAGTACGCCACCGGGAGCGGGTCGAGGCTGCGCCACAAATACCAGGTAGCCACCGAACGCCACGGGCGCCAGCGATCCCCGTATTCCGCGAGGAGTCGCCGAGGCTGCTTCGCACCGTCGAAATAGCGCTCGAAGACGGCACGTTGCAGGCCGATATCGTCAACCGGAAACACATCCGGGCGCATCAGGTTGAAGATCAGGAACATTTCGGCGGTCCACCTGCCGATGCCGCGCACGCCGACCAGTTCCGCGATGATCGCCTCGTCGTCCAGGTCCGCCCAATGCGCGGGACTCAACCGGCCGCTGAGAAAGTGCCGGGCCAGATCGCTCACATACTCGATTTTGCGTTGCGACAAGCCGCAACCCGCCAGCCCCTCCTCGCCCACCTGGGCGAGCTGCCGTGGCGTGATCTCCCCCACCCGTTCGACAAAGCGGGCCCACACGGTGTCGGCCGCCTTGACCGAAATCTGCTGCCCGACGATGGAGCGCGCCAGGGTGGAAAACGGGTCGCCGCGAGACGCCAGCGAAGCGCCTCGATAACGTTTTACCAGCTCGGCCATGAGCGGATCGTTCGCCGCCAGTTCCCCGGCGGCCTGCGTCCAGTAGGGTGGAGTCATGGGGCGATTATACGTTGGCACAACGCCCGCTTTCCGGATCGCATATTTATGCCGACATCGAACACGGAAAGGCATCGGTTTGTTAGTATTGTCAAAAACAATGACGAGCATGCGCCATGAACAATTTGCCTTACGTCTTCATCCACCCGATGCTGGGTTCAGACGACGGCTGGGCCGCCTTCCTTGCCGAACTTCCCAACGGCACGCGCAGCCCGGAACTGCTTTCGCAACTGGCCCATGCGTCGCAATTTGACGAATTCGACCGGCGCCTGCCCTGGTTCTTTCCCGCCGAGAGCAATTGCGGTGCCCTGCAAGACCAGGGAGAGCGCGCGGTGGTCGTGTTTTCCGCCGACATTTCGCCGGACAAACAGGAAACACTGAGCGCACTCGAAAGCCAGCTGCGCAAAGCAAGCCGCAAACTCGCCCTGGCCGCCTGCCCGAACATCAAGCTCCCGGCGAGCGGCACCTGGGACTACCTGCTCATCGACGCCAGCCACGCCCGCAGCCTGCCGCCCTACAACCTGCTGGGCATGGCCAGCCGGACCATGATCGGCATCACCGGGCTGCAAACCCAGAACGATCGCGAGTGGGCCCAGGCCAATGCCTGCAGCTTCTCGACCGGAGAGTACCTGCTGGCCCGCTCCGCCGCGCCGGGCAAGGCCGACATGACCAAGCTCAAGCTGCTCAAGCTGCTGGGCCTGATCGAGGGCGACGCCAGCACCAGCGACCTGGAAGACATCTTCCGCGAGGAATCCAAGCTCTCGTACAGCCTGCTCCGGCTGGTCAATTCGGCCGCCATGTCGCCGCGCAGCCCGATCACCAGCTTCGGCCAGGCGATCAACCTGCTGGGACGCCGGCAACTGCAACGCTGGTTGCAGCTTCTGGTCTATTCCGACCCCAACAATGGCCAGCACCCGACCCCGCTGCTCCCGAAAGCGGCCGCGCGCGGCCGTCTCATCGAACTGTTGAGCGCGCGACTGCCGCTCGACCCGGGGCTCGAAAACCCGGAAGACATGGCATTCATGATCGGCACCTTCTCGCTGCTCGACGTGCTGCTCAACATGCCGATGTCCGACATCCTGAACCAGCTGCCCCTGCCGGAGCCGGCGCGACAGGCGCTGAACGATCATACGGGACCGTTCGGCGAACTCCTGAGCGCGGTTTGCGACGGGGACAAACGCGAACTGGGCCCGGCCGCCGCCAAACTCGAGGCCCTGGGCATATCGCCGGAAACCTACCTGGACGCCCAGCTCACCGCCATCGGCTGGGCCGCCAAGATCCGCCCGGCAAACTGATCAGCCGAAGCGCCCGGACAGGAAGGGATTGAACTGGCGTTCCTCGCCAAAGGTGGACATCGGGCCGTGGCCGGGAATGAACGCGACATCGTCGCCGAGCGGGAAAAGCTGCCCCTTGATCGAGCCGATCAGGGTGTCGTAGTCGCCGCGCGGGAAATCCGTCCGGCCGATGGAGCCCTGGAACAGCACGTCGCCGACCTGCGCCAGACGGCTCGGCGCATGGAAGAAGACCACGTGGCCCGGCGTATGGCCCGGACAGTGCAAGACATCCAGCTCGACCTCGCCAAAAACGACCTTGTCGCCCCCCTTCAACCAGCGCGTCGGCTCGAAGCTGCGCACGTTGGGGAAACCGAACATCTTGCTCTGCTGCGGCATGCCCTCGATCCAGAAACGATCCTCTTCATGCGGCCCTTCGATCGGTACGCCGGTCTGTTCGACCAGGGCGGCCACGCCGCCGGCATGGTCGATATGCCCGTGGGTGACCAGCACCTTGGCCAGCGTCAGCTGTTCGTCTTTCAGCACGCGCTGGATACGCTCGATATCGCCGCCCGGATCGATGACGACGGCCTGACGGGTTTTCTCGCACCAGAAAATGGTGCAATTCTGCTCGAACGGGGTAACCGGGACGACTTGGTAGCGCATGATGATTCGGGAATGTTGGGGCGGAGCAGCATTATGGCATGCCGCCACCCTTGCCCGGCATAGCCAGCCACCTTACACTCCCCCCTGCCAGCACGGAACCGCCCTTCGAAAGCCGACAGACAATGCTTGACCACGCGCTACCCGACATTGACTCCTGGACCCTGCTGTTCAGCAATAACGGGCTACCCATCCTTCGCGTCACCAAGCGCCGGCTGGAGGAGATGCGCGCCGATCTCGACCGCGTCGACGTCCGGGAACTGGCGCATCTGGTCCTGCAGGACCCGATCATGACCGTGCGCGTGCTGGCCTTCATCCAGCCGATGCGCGGACGCTCCCTGCAAAGGGACATCACGACCATCGCCAGCGCGGTGATGATGGCCGGCATAGAACCCTTCTTCAATCGCTTCAGCGAACTGTTCACCATCGAGGAGCAAGTCAAGGAAGCCGGCCCGCAAGCGCTTCTCGGCGTGCTCCAGATCATCCGCCGCGCCCAGCGGGCGGCCGACTACGCCCAGGAATGGGCCATCTGGCGGCAGGACATCAACATGGAGGAGGTTCGGGTCGCGGCGCTGCTCCACGACCTGGCCGAAATGCTGGTGTGGTGCACCGCCCCGAAACTCGGCGTGCGCATCCAGGAACTGGTGAAGGCGAACCCCGGCATGCGCAGCGCCGATGCGCAGAAGCAAATCCTCGGTTTCACCTTCCTGGAAATCCAGCGCGAACTTTGCCGCGTCTGGCACCTGCCGCCGCTGCTCCAGACCCTGATCGACGACGACAACGCCGAGCAGGCACGGGTCCGCAACGCGACCCTGGCGGTACGCCTGGCTCGCCACTCGTCCCATGGCTGGGACAATCCGGCCCTGCCCGACGACTACAAGGATATCGGGCAGTTGCTCAATATCTCGCCGGAAGCCGTGCGCCAGCGCCTCGGCCTGGAGCCCCTGCCGGCCAGGGAAGCCGACGGGCAGAACGAGGAGCGCTAAGCTGCCTCAACCACCGACGCGCGACTCCAGCGCCTCCCAGCGCTCCAGCAGCAGCATCAATTCGTCATCGATGGCGGCCAGGCGCTCGGCGGCCAGCTTCGCGGCTTGCGGATCGGTCTGGTAAATCGAAGGATCCTCTAGGCGTTTGGTCAGATCGGCCTGCTCGCCTTCCAGCGCCGCGATTTTTCCCGGCAGCGCCTCGAGCTCCCGCTGTTCCTTCCAGGACAGCTTGTCGCCCTTCGGCTTGACCGGCTCGGCAGCCTTGGCCGCCGGCTTCGCGTCGGACCGGGCCTTGGCCGCATCCTTCGCCACGCCGGCCTTGTACGCCGCCCAGTCGCTGTAACCGCCGGCATACTCGTGCCAGCGCCCCTCGCCCTCGGCGGCGATGGTTTGGGTCACCACGTTGTCGAGGAAGGTCCGGTCGTGGCTGACCAGGAACAGCGTGCCATCGTAGTTCTGCAGCAGTTCCTCGAGCAGTTCGAGGGTTTCGATGTCGAGGTCGTTGGTCGGTTCGTCGAGAACCAGCACGTTGGCCGGCTTGGCGAACAGGCGGGCGAGCAGCAGGCGGTTGCGCTCGCCGCCGGACAGCGAGCTGACCGGCGAACGGGCGCGCTCCGGGGCGAACAGGAAATCCTCGAGGTAGCCGATGACATGCTTGCGCGCGCCGCCGATCTCGACGTAGTCCGACCCCGGGGAAATCACGTCGGCCAGCGTCGAGTCCGGATTGAGCTGGGTGCGGAACTGGTCGAAGTAGGCGATTTCCATCTTCGTGCCCTGGCGGACGATGCCGGAATCCGGCTGCAGCTCGCCGAGGATCAGGCGCAGCAGCGTCGTCTTGCCGGCACCGTTGGGGCCGATCAGGCCGATTTTGTCGCCGCGCTGGATGCGCGACGAAAAGTCGCGGACGATCTGCCGCGCGCCAAAGGCCTTATCGACGTGCTCCAGTTCGGCGACCAGCTTGCCGCTCTTGTCGCCGGCATCCAGCTGCAGGTTGACCTTGCCCATCCGCTCGCGCCGCGCCTGGCGTTCGGCGCGCAAGCGGTCGAGGCGCTGGACGCGGAAGACGGCGCGCGTGCGCCGGGCCTCGACGCCCTTGCGGATCCATACCTCCTCTTCCTTGAGCAGCTTGTCGGCGCGGGCATTGGCCAGCGACTCCTCGTGCAGCATGGCCTCCTTGCGCTGCTGGTACTGCGTGAAACTGCCGGGGAAGCTGGCCAGCTTGCCGCGGTCGAGTTCGACGATGCGCGTGCACACGCGGTCGAGGAAGGAACGGTCGTGGGTGATGAAGAACAGGCTGACGCCGCTTTCGATGAGCAGGTTCTCCAGCCATTCGATGGCGGCGATGTCGAGATGGTTGGTCGGCTCGTCGAGGAGCAGGACTTCCGGCGCGACGGCCAGCGCCTGGGCCAGTGCCAGGCGTTTCTTCTGGCCGCCGGACAAGGAACCGACGCTCGCTTCGGGATCGAGGCCAAAACGGTCGATGACGCGCTCGGCCTGCGCCTCGTAGGCCCAGGCGCCGCGGGCTTCCAGCTCGTGCTGCAGGGTGTCCATGCGGGCCAGCAAGGCATCGTGATCGCCCTGCCCGTCGGCCAGCTGATGCGACACCGCGTGGTACTCGGCGAGCAATGTCGAGGTCTCGCCCATGCCGGAAACGACCGCCTGGAAAACGTTCATCTGCGGATCGAAGGGCGGCTCCTGCGGCACGTAGCCGACCCGGATGCCGGGCTGCACCCAGACCTCGCCGTCATCCAGCCGCCCCTTGCCCGAGCCGGCCGCCATCGCTGCCAGCAGGGAGGATTTGCCGGTGCCGTTGCGGCCGATCAGGGCCACCCGTTCGCCGGGATCGAGCTGGAAATCGGCATGGTCGAGAAGCGGCACGTGGCCGTAGGCAAGGCAGGCGTCGGAGAGTTTGAGGTAGGGCATGAGTCGCAATGAAAACGGCGCCCCGCAGGGCGCCGCGTTGGGAAGAAGGCAATTTTACAGCCTGCGGGACGATCAGGTGTTGAAGCGCGACAACTGTGCCTGCAGCTCGGCCGCCAGGCGCAAGAGGTTCTGCGCCCGCTCGCTGTTGAGCACGGCCCGGTTGCTGCTGCCCGCCGCCGCCTGGGCAATGGTCTCGACCAGGCGCGCAATCTCCTGGCTGGCCGCGCTTTGCTCCCGGGCGCTGTCGGCAATGCCATGCACGACGTCGACCGTCTCCTGGGCGCGCTGGTCAATGGCTTCGAGGGAATCCCCGGCCTCGCGGGCCATGTCGACGCTGCCGCTCATGTTGGCGCTCAACTCCTGCATACGGCCGACGGCACGCCCGGTCTCGTCGAGGATGGCCGACACGGTGGTGGCGATCTCCTGTGTGGACAGCGAGGTGCGTTCAGCGAGCTTGCGCACTTCGTCGGCCACCACCGCGAAACCCCGGCCCTGCTCGCCGGCCCGCGCCGCCTCGATCGCCGCATTGAGCGCCAGCAGGTTGGTCTGATCGGCGATCTCCCGGATGACGCCGACGACGTTCGAAATCTGCTTCGAGCGCTCGCCCAGGGACTCGATCAAGGCTGCCGACTCGGTGATGTCCGTTGCCACGCGTTCCAGTTCGCCCATGGTGCGATAGACGACATCGCGGCCGGACGCGGTGACCACCTTGGCCTCCTCCGATATCCGGGCGGCATGGTTGGCATTGTCGGCGACCTGCGTGACGCTGACCGACAGCTCCTCGACCGAGGCGGCGATGCCCGACGCCGAGGACGAGGCCTGCGCCGACGACTCGCGGCCTGCACTGGCGGCCTGTTGCAGCTCGTTGGCCGCCGAGCCGACCTGTGCCGAGGTCGCGGAAACGCCCTGCACCAGCGCACGCATGCTGTTCGCCATGTGGTTGAAGGCCTGGCCGATGACATGCACCTCGTTGCGGCTGCCCGGCTCGGCGCCCTGGACGACGGTGCGCAGGTCGCCGCCGGCCATGCGCTCGACTTCCTGGACCATCTGTTTCAACAGGCGCAGGCGGGTGCTGACCAGCACGAAGATCATGGCCGCCAGCAGCAGGGCGGCCAGGACGCTGGCGATCACCAGGGCGTTGCGCAAGGCATGGCTTTCCTCGAGGTATTCGTCCAGCCAGCTGCCGGTCGCCACGGTCCATCCCCATGCCGTCGAGGTCGCCGCGACGACGATCTTGTCGCGCGTCACGCCGGCGCTATCGGCGAATGGGTAGCGGAACACGCCGTTCTTGTTCGCCAGCACCTGCCGCAGCACGTTCTTGGTCGTTTCCGGGATATCGAGTTCGCCGATCTGTTTCTCCTGGAACTTGGGATGCATCACGAACTCGCCGATCCCCTTTTCGTCGGTGGGCCGGGCGATATAGACGTAGCCCGTCTTGCCGGCGACGATAGCCCCGAACTGGTCGCGAATGCGCTTGAGCTCCCGGTCGAGGGAAATACGCACCGAATAGGCCAGCCAGGGCTTGCCGTCCGCGCTCTTGATCTGCCGGACGGTGCTGAAGTTATATTTGCCGCCGCGAATGGCCAGGCCCTGATAGTTTTCGCCGGCCAGCAAGGCCTTGGCAACCGGGTCGCCATCGGCAATCGGCACCCCGTTCATGGGCTTGCCGTCCTTGTCCTTCAACAGGGTCGCCAGCCGATAGACCTTGTTGTCGCGAATCATCAGGAAAGCCGCCTCGCTCCCCGTCAGGTCGCGAAAAGCCTTGAGGACCCGATCGTTGCCGTTGAGCACCTCGTTGCCGAGCCGGATCGCCGGCAAATCGACATCGCCGGTCCTGACCTGCCCGACACTCGCCTCCGGCTGCGCGCCGGCATACTTGAGGAAGAACTGCGCCTCGGCGTCGCCGCGAACCTTGACCGCGTCGTAGAGCGCATCCAGGGTCCCGGCCATCAGCCTGGCCTCGTTTTCCAGGTTGCGCTCGGTCACCGCGATGGCCGCGCTATCCGCCTTGTTCTGGACGATCAGCGTCAATGCGGAAAAGACAACGACCAGCGCGGCGATCGTCGCCATGATCAGCTGCTGTGCTATCGGACGCCTTGCGAAAGCGGTCATCATGTCTCCCAGCCTTCCCTTTTGTATTGTTGCGGACCAATCTATCACATTGCCCCCGGCACCGGTACAATGCGCACCTTCGACGCGTCTCCATAGTTAAATGGATATAACGGCTCCCTCCTAAGGAGCAGTTCCTGGTTCGATTCCGGGTGGGGACGCCACTTCAAAAGCGCCACGCCATGCGGAAATCCGGAAAAACACCCCGCCACCCCGTAGATATCAGCGAAGAAGACGGCGTGCGCTACCTGCACTTCGGCTCTGACTGGGTGCAGGGCGCCATGCGCATCGCCCGCCCGTGGTCGCTGGAACTGGCCTACACCCGCGAGATGATGGCCGGCCTGCTGCTCCGCCCCGCCGCCAACTGGCCGAAAACCGCCCTGCTGGTTGGCCTGGGCGCCGGCTCGCTGGCCAAGTTCATCCATCGCAATCTGCCGAACTGCCGGATCACCGCCATCGAGATCAACCCGCAGGTCGAATTCATCGCCAGCCAGTATTTCCGGCTGCCGGTCGATCCGCAACGGCTCGACGTGGTGATTGGCTGCGGCGCCGACTACATGCTCGGCGGCACGAGCAGCTTCGACTACATCCTGGTCGATGGCTTCGACCCGGAGGCGCGCACCGGCCCGCTGGACACCTTGCCGTTCTACCAGGCCTGCCGCGCCCGCCTCGGTCAAAAAGGCATCCTGGCCGTCAATCTCCTCGGCCGCGACAAGACCTTCGCGGCCAGCGTCGAACGCCTGAAACAGGCATTCGACGGGCGCCTCGCCGTTTTTCCGTCGTGCGACAGCGGCAACACCATCGCCTTCGCCACCGGCGGCGACCCGGTCGACGTGTCGCTGGACGAGATGCGCGCCGCCGCGACGCAGCTCAAGAAGGATACGCGCCTCGACCTGCTGCCGACGCTGACCCGCCTGCAATTATCAAATCCATTGCCAGAAGGGCGTTTGTGCTTTTGATTTCCCCTATTTCTTTATTTTGAAGAATTTCTGGGCTATAAAGAGAACAGGCACTCCACCCATAACAACGACAAGGCGGCTTACACCAATAACAAGCAGGCAAAAACCCTGACTTCTTATTCCGCATTGAAGGAGGTGCCCATGCTGTCTATTCAGGATGTGCTGGACTATTGCGATCTCGACCGTGGCGAGATCGAGGCCATCGCCGAGCACGAGCATGTTCCCATGACCATTGCCGCCGAGATCAGCGAAGTGCTGCTATGCACGCCCGAAGGCGTCTGCCAGCTGCATGTGATGTTCCTGGAAAACATGCGCAACGCCTACGATCGTGGCGACATGCTACATCTCCAGGATCTGGCCGAATCCTACCAGCACCTGCAGCGCTCGCATCCGCTGCCATCCTGCCACTGAGAGGCGCGCCCGCGCGGCGCGCAGGAAAACTGGCCGCTCAGCGGCCGTGTCCGTAGCCGTTTTCGACGGCGTAGAGCGCCACCTGGACGCGGCTGCTCATGTTCAGCTTCTTGAAGATGTTCTGGACATGAATCTTGACCGTGCTTTCGGCCAGGTCAAGCTTGCGGGCGATTTCCTTGTTGCTTTCGCCCTGGGCCAGCGCAGCCAGGATATCGCGCTCGCGCGGTGAAAAGCGGTCGCGCTCGACCTGCGACGCGTCGGCCTTGGGGGGATTGCGCACCCCCTGGATCAGCTTGGCCGTCATCTGCTGAGAAACGACGGACTCCCCTTGCGCCGCCTTGCGAATGGCGTCGATCAGCGTATCAGTCTCGATGTTCTTGAGCAGGTAACCGCTGGCGCCGGCGCGCAGCGCATCCATCAGGTCCTGCGCATCCTCGGAGACGGTCAGCATCAGCACATGGACGTCGGGCATTTCCTCGCTGATGACCTTGACCGCCTCGAGCCCGGAGACGCCGGGCATGTGCAGGTCGAGCAGCGCCACGTCCGGCTTCAGGGAACGCACCCGCTTGATGCCTTCCAGCCCGTCGCCGGCCTCGCCGACGACCTCGAAGGCGTCGTTGCGCTGCAACAGCGACTTGATGCCACTACGGAACAAGGTATGGTCATCGACCAGCAATACCCGGATCTTCTCGCTCATTTCAGACTGTCTCCCTGTTTTCTTTCGGCAGGCTGAGGGTTACGCAGGCCCCCGCCCCCGGTTGTGATGCTACCTGACATTCGGCGCCAATGCGGTGCGCGCGCTCGCGCATGATCTTCAAGCCGACATGGCGGTCCGACAGGCAATTCGGATCGGTTTGCGGATCGAAGCCGACGCCGTCGTCCTGGATCGTGATCCGGCTGCGCGCCATGTCCTGGTCGACCACGACGCGAACCTGGCTGGCCTTGGCGTGCTTGCGAATGTTGGACAACGATTCCTGCACGATATGCATGATCTGGATCTCGTCGGTCGGCGCCATCGGGACCATCGCCCCGCGCCGGTCGAATGCGGTCCTGATCCCGGTCTGCCCCTCGAACTTTTCCAGCGCGGCGTTGATCGCCGAATCGAGGTCGGACTGATGCACCCGGGTCCGGAAATGGACCAGCAACTCGCGTACGTCGTCGTAGCTTTCCTGCACCCCTTCGCGCAGCTGCCCGGCGGTCTGCATCGCCTCGTCGGCGCGCCCCTTGCGCAGCGAATCCTGCAGCAACTGCACCTGGATATTGAGGAATGCCAGGCCCTGGGCGATGGAGTCGTGCAGTTCCTGCGCCAGCAGGTTGCGCTCCTCGGACACCGCGAGCTCCTTTTCGCGCGACTTCAGGCGCTGGTTCTCGATCGCCACGCCGAGGTGGTGGCCGAGCGTCTCGAGCAGGTGCATCTCCTGCTCCGACAAGGCCTGCGGCCGGCGGAAATAAAGGTTGTAGACCCCGATGCGCTGCTTGTCGCACAGGATGCTGAAGGCGGTGGCCGTCGCGAATCCCTCGCGGATGCAGGTGCGCAGGCGCATGCTCTCCGGCGGATTGGCCGTCGCGAAGGCCGCCGCCTGGCTGGTCTGGAACACGTCGCCGCACAGGCAGTCGCCGCAATTGATCTGCCCTTCGCTGGCGACGAACTCCGCCGACAGGCCGTCGTGGGTCATCAGGTAAAGCTTTTCGGTTTGCGGCAGGTACAGCCGCACCGCGCCCGCATCGGCGCCCAGGGTCGTCTTGATGCGCTCGAGAAAGCCTTCGCACAAGGCTTCCAGCGGCGCCGGCTCGGTCAGGAAGGTGGTCATGCCGTAGAGGATGCCCAGTTCGCGATTGCGCTGCGCCAGACGGCTGGTTTCGGCTTCGACGCGATGCTCCAGCGAATCATGGACGGTCTCCAGATGCTCCGCCATCTGGTTGAAGCCGCCGGCCAGCGCGCCCAGCTCGTCGTCGCTGGCCACCGGCACGCGAACCGTCAGGTCGTTGCCGGTCATGCGCTGCATGCCGGCATGCAGGATGCCCACCGGCCGGATGACCAGGCGGTCGAAGTAGCGGATCAGCAGGACGGTGCCGAGGATGGCGAACAACACCAGCGCGGCCTGGACGCTGCGCAGGAAATTGGTGTCGTAGGCATAGCTGCGCTCCATGGCGAGCACCAGCTCGTTGATGCCGCTGACGAAAGCTTCGAGTTCCTGGTCGAAACGGTCGGTAATCCGCTCCCGCTCCGCGCGGTCACTCGCCAGATAGCTGGCGACCAGGGGACGAACGGTCGCCTGCCAGGCCTCGCCGACCTCGGACAGTCGCGCCTGGACCTCGCGATTTCTCGGTTGCGCCAGGGGACGCGCCGGGTCGCCCAGCTGCAGGTCGCGTAGCACCTTCTCGAAACGCTCCAGCTCGTCGCCCAGGGCGCCGGCAATTTGCGCCTCCTGCGCCTTGACCTCCAGCCCGCGCGCCATCAGGTGGCCGATGCGATAGCTGCGCATGCGCTGGCTGCCGGCGTCGTTGATGGCCGCGGCAACGCCTTCCAGTTGCCAGGAAATGAGCAGGGTGAGGCCGATGGCGACGGTGGCGACGGCGAAGAACACCACCAGCATGCCGACGATCTTGCGCGAAAGCTTGCCCGAATTGGCCAGCATCAATCAATGTCCGTATTCAAAACCTTCGAACCATAGCGCCGCCGTGGGGTAAACGCAAAGGGATGGATCAAGAAAAAAGCCCACCATTTTACCGGTGGGCAAAAGTCGCCGTGGAGAGAGCGCAGCGACGATGGAAGAGATCGCGCTCAGGCCGCTTCTTTTTCGACGTGCGCCTGCTTTTCGTAGAGGAACTCGAGGACCGCGGCGCGGTAGCCGATGTAGGCCGGATCGTGCGCCAGCGTCAGGCGGTCGCGCGGACGCGGCAGCTCGACGTGGAGCACCTCGCCGATGGTCGCCGCCGGGCCGTTGGTCATCATCACGATCTTGTCGGAGAGCAGCACGGCCTCGTCGACATCGTGGGTGACCATGACGACGGTAGCCCTGGTCTTCTCGCAGATCTTCATCAGCTCGTCCTGCAGCTTGGCGCGGGTCAGTGCGTCGAGCGCGCCGAAAGGCTCGTCCATCAGCAGCACCTTGGGTTCCATGGACAGGGCGCGGGCGATGCCGACGCGCTGCTTCATGCCGCCGGAGATTTCGTGCGGATACTTGTGCGCCGCATGGCCGAGGCCGACCAGCTCGATGGCGGCCTGGGTGCGCGCCTTGAGCTTGGGCTTGCCCTCCTTGGCGCTGAACACCCGCTCGACGGCCAGGTAGATGTTCTCGAAGCAGGTCAGCCAAGGCAGCAGGCTGTGGTTCTGGAAGACCACCGCCCGCTCCGGGCCGGGGCCGGCGATTTCCCGCCCGTCGCAGAGCAGCACGCCGGTGGTGGGCTTGGTCAGGCCGGCGATCAGGTTGAGCAGCGTGGATTTGCCGCAGCCGGAGTGGCCGATCAGGGCGATGAACTCCCCCTGGGCGATGTTGAGGTCGATGTCGCGCAGGGCGACGAACTTGCCTTTCTTGGTGTCGAAGGTCTGGCCGACACGCTCGATACGGACGAACTTTTCCATGATGGGGCTCCTTACGACGCTTCTTTGGTGAGTTTCCGGGCCAGCAGGATCAGCGCCTGCTCGAGGATCAAGCCGACGATGCCGATGACGAAGATGGCGATGATGATGTGCTCGACCTTCAGGTTGTTCCATTCGTCCCACACCCAGAAGCCGATGCCGACGCCGCCGGTGAGCATTTCGGCGGCGACGATGACCAGCCAGGCGGTGCCGATGGACAGGCGGATGCCGGTCAGCATGTAGGGCAGCACGGCCGGGAAGAGGATCTTGGTGACGATTTTCCACTCCGACAGCGCCAGCACGCGGGCGACGTTGAGGTAATCCTGCGGCACGCGCTGCACGCCCTGGGCGGTGTTCATGATCATCGGCCAGATCGAGCAGATGAAGATGGTGTAGGTCGCCGCCGGGTCGGCCTTCTTGAACACCAGGAGGCCAATGGGCAGCCAGGCCAGCGGCGACACCGGACGGAGCAGGCTGATGATCGGATTGACCATGGCCGACAGGAAGGCCGAGCGGCCGAGGATGAAGCCGAGCGGAATGCCGACCAGCGCGGCGAAGCCGAAGCCGATGGCGACGCGCTGCAGCGAGGACAGCACGTTCCAGCCGATGCCCTGGTCGTTCGGACCGTTGCGGTAGAACGGGTCGGAGAACAGCGCCACGGCGGCCTCCCAGACCTGGGCCGGACCGGGAATGCTGCCGCCCTTGTGGGTGGCGACGTGCCAGATGCCGATCAGCACCAGCAGGCCGAGCAGCGGCGGCAGGGCGGCACGGAAGAAGGCACCGATTTTCTCGCCGAGCGGCACGCCGGCCGGCTGGGTTGCTGTCTTTTCCATTTTCTTTTCCTTGACCGGCTCTGCAGCGGGGGCGGCGACCGGTTTGCTGTTTATGGCGAGTTCGGCGGGATTTTCCGCGCGGTACTCGTTGCTCATCGTCATTGCGCTCATGGTTTTCTCCTCAAGCATTCATTTCCGCCGCCACGCCCGGGCTGGCCGGGCATGGCGGGCAGGCATCTCAAGCCTTGACCTTGAAACCGTCGGCATACTTGGCCGGGTCCTTGCCATCCCAGACCACGCCGTCGATCAGCTTGCTCGAGCGCATCTCGCTCTTGGGCAGCGCGACGCCGGCGGCGGCGGCGCCCTGCTTGTAGATGTCGATGCGGTTGACCTTCTTTGCCACCTCGAGGTAGTTCGGATGGTCCTTGAGCAGGCCCCAGCGCTTGTGCTGGGTCATGAACCACATGCCGTCGGAGAGGTAGGGGAAGTTCACCGCGCCGTCGTTGAAGAACTTCATGTGGTTCTTGTCGTCCCAGCTCTTGCCCAGGCCGTTCTGGTAGCGGCCGAGCATGCGCGCCACGATGACCTCGGTGTCGGTGTTGACGTAGGCCTTGCTGGCGATGGTCTCGGCCGTCTTCTGCTTGTTGGCCAGCGAGGCGTCGATCCACTTGCCGGCGTCGAGGATGGCGGCGACCACGGCACGCGCGGTGTTCGGGTTCTTCTGCACCCACTCGGCGGTGGTGCCGAGCACCTTTTCCGGGTGGTCGGTCCAGATGTCCTGCGTCGTCGTCGCGGTAAAGCCGATGTTGTCCATGATCGCGCGGTTGTTCCACGGCTCGCCGACGCAGTAGCCGTCCATGTTGCCGACGCGCATGTTGGCGACCATCTGCGGCGGCGGCACGGTGATGGTCTTGACGTCCTTGAGCGGATTGACGCCCTGTGCCGCCAGCCAGTAGTACAGCCACATGGCGTGGGTGCCGGTCGGGAAGGTCTGGGCGAAGGTGTATTCCTTCTCCTTCTTGGCGATCAGCTTGGCCAGGCTGGGGCCGTCGATGGCGCCCTTGTCCTTCATCTGGTTGGACAGCGTGATGGCCTGGCCGTTGGTGTTCAGGGTCATCAGGCTGGCCATGTCCTTCTTGGGGCCGCCGACGCCCATCTGCACGCCGTAGATCAGGCCGTAGAGCACGTGGGCGGCATCGATTTCGCCGTTGACCATCTTGTCGCGCACGGCGGCCCAGGAAGCCTCCTTGGTCGGGATGATCTTGATGCCGTACTTCTCGTCGAACTTCATGACCGACGCCATGACGACGGAAGCGCAATCGGTCAGCGGGATGAAGCCGATGCGGACTTCCTTCTTTTCGGGGGCGTCGGAACCAGCGGCCCAGGCACCGCTGCGAACGCCGGGGGGGACCATGGCCATCAGAGAGGCTCCCAGGGCAGTTGAAACGAAATCACGACGTGACAGAGACGGTTTGCCAGCGACGGCATCCAGCGGGGCCAGTTTCTTCTCTTCCATTGCTTGCTCCTTGATTACTCGAATCGAAAAACAAAACGGGCGTCGCATCCGTACCGCCGATCGGCAGCATGGATGGACGCCCTTGTCCTTGAACCGGACCTTCCGGTTCTCGCCCGATCGCCATTGACCGGGCTTTTAAAAGGACTATTGCAATGGCCGTGCCAGGCCTAGTTATTTAGAACTAGTCAAAAATATCTAGTTTGTTTTCAGTGACTTGGCTGGCGGATTTTTGATCGGCGCCTTGGCGGCGCCATGCACTATTGCAGTGCAGCAAGCCAAAATGCCGCACTGCCTTAGAGCAGCACCCGCGCCATGTCGATGACGTCGCGCGCCACCCTGGCCATGGTCTGGCCGCGCTCCATCGCCAGCTTGCGCATGGCGTGGTAGGCCGCATCCTCGTCGAGGCCGCGCGCCTTCATCAGCACGCCCTTGGCCTTGTCGACCAGTTTGCGGTCGGACAGCTTCTGGGAGATTTCATCCAGTTCGCGGCGCAGCGCCTGGGTATCCTCGAAACGCGCCCGCGCCACCTCGACGATGGGCTTGATGCGCTTCGGGTCGAGGCCATCGACGATATACGCCGAAACGCCCGCCTTGACGGCATCGCGGATGGTTTCCTGGCCGTCTTCCTGGGTAAAGATGACGACCGGGCGCGGCATGTCCTTGTTCATGGCGGCCAGGTTTTCCAGCGTGTCGCGGCTGGGCGAGTCGGTGTCGATCAGGATGACGTCGGGCTGAAGTTTTTCGACTTCGGCCGTCAGGTTGTCGGCGCCGGCCAGGATGGCGGCGACCTGATAGCCGGCAAGGGCCAGCCCGGCGCAGATTTCGCCGGCCCGGGCCCTGGATTCATCGATGACGAGTACGGTAAGCATGCCGCTTACTCAGCAAGTTGCAGGCCAGCCTCCGCCAGGGCCGCCGCTGCCATGGCCTGGACGACGGACTCATGGGCGCCGATGGCATCGCCCAGCACGAACTCGACGCCGGGATGGGCAAGCCGCAAGGCGGCCAGCAGGTCCGGCACGTCGCGCTTGAGGTGACCGCCCCGGGCGATGAACATCGGCATCACCACGATTTTCTCCACGCCGTCGCCGATCAGGCCGGCGATGCAGTCGCCCAGGGTCGGCGCAATGAACTCCAGGAAGGCCAGCTCGACCCGGGTCGCCGGCTGCAGCTGGCGAACGGCCGCCTGGACCCGGCGCATCGGATCGGCCCACTCGGGATCGCGGGCGCCGTGGGCAAAGAGGATGAGGGCAGTGTTCATGTCGCGGACTTTACCGCAACAGGATCAGCAGCAACACAAAATTGATCGCCAACGATACCGCGGCGACCGTTTTCCACAGCTTGAGCGGGTTGCGCTGGATCAGCGCCTGGCGTCCCGGCGCCGCGATCGGCCGCGCCGCCCCCCGCTCCAGCGCCAGGATGAACTCCTCGGCGGTTTCGAAGCGGTCCTTCGCCTCCCGGGCCACCGCCTTGAGCAGGATGTTCTCCAGCCAGCCGGGAATTTCCGGCCGCCAGCGCGTCGGGCGGGCCGGCTCGCCGAAGCTCGGCGTCTGGAAGGGCTCGATCTCGCCGTAGGGATACTTGCGGGTCAGCAGGTGATACAGGCTGACGCCGGCCGCATAGAGGTCGTGGCCGAAGGCCGGCTCCGGGTTGGCGAACAGCTCCGGCGCCATGTAGGAGGGCGTGCCGGCCTGTCCGATCGGATCGCCCGCCTTGCGTTCGGCCAGGCTGACGGCGACCCCCAGGTCGAGGATGCGCAGCACGCCGTCCTGCCCGAGGTGCACGTTGTCGGTCTTGATGTCGCGATGCACGATGTCGAGCCGGTGCAAGGCGGCAATCGCCTTGAGCAGCGCGATCCCCAGGCGCACCACCTCGCCCACCGGGAAATGCTGGTCGCCATCCAAGCGCGCCTGCAGCGTCGCGCCGGGATGCCAGGTCATCAGGTAGTACAGGCAACTGCGCTGATCGGCCGGCAGCACCTGCGGGAAGAACGGCGACACCACGCGCCTGGCCCGCCACTCCTCCATCAGCAGGGCGGCGGTTGCCTCGGGGTCGCCCACCATCGCCGGCTGCAGGGTCTTCAGCACCAGCTGCTGGCCGTTGCGCGGATTGCGTACCCGGTAGAGCAGCGTTTCGCGCGAATCGTGCAGCACCTCCTCGACGACCAGGCCGTCGAGTTCGTGGCCCGGCTTGAGGCGGCCGGGCAACGGCAGGCTGGCCGCCCCCTCCAGGCTGTCGCGCAGGCTGGCCGGCGGCAGCGCCAGCACGTCGACCACCACGGCCGAGGCATTGTCGTGGCCGCCATTGGCGATGGCCAGGCTGGTCAAGGCCGCGGCCGCCGCCTGCGGCTCAGGGTGATCGAGCAACACATCGGCCATCAGGGCGTCGGGCAGCACGCCCCAGACGCCGTCGGAAACGAGCAGGAAGCGGTCGTGCAGCGCCAGTTCGCCGTCGGCGAAATCCATCAGCACGCGCGGATCGAGGCCGATGGCCCGCGACAGCACGTTGTTCAGCTCCGGGTGTTCCCAGGTGTGATCGACCGTCAGCTGATGCAGCAGCCCGTCCTGCAGGCGATAGATGCGCGAATCGCCGATGTGCGCCGTATAGAAGCGCCGGCCGCGCAGCACCACCGCCGACAGCGTGGTGGCCATGCCGGCCAGTTCGGCATTGCGGCTGCCTTCGGCGATCACCCAGCGGTTGAGCGCCGTGGTGACGGTTTCGACGGCGCGCGGGATGCTCCAGGTATCCGGCGTCGCGAAGTAGTCGGCGAGCAGGCCGCGCACCGTGTATTCCGCCGCCTCGCGCCCGCCCTTGTGGCCGCCGATGCCGTCGGCCACGGCGGCAATGACGCCCTTGTTTTCGAGCTCCAGGCCTTCCGGCGTGGCCACCCCGCAATAATCCTCGTTCCGCTCGCGCGGCCCGGTCAGTGAAGCGTGTCCAACGGCAATTTGCAGGGGCATTTTTAGAATCCAGGATTTGGAGTCGAGGATCGAGTGAGCGGGTTTTTGCTCGATCCTCGGCCCTCGATCCTAACAGCTGCCTCTCAGATCTTGGCGGTGGTCAGGTGGCTGGCGCCCCAGGTGGTGCGCCACCGGGTCTTGACGCCGGTCAGGCCGACCAGGGCGAGCACGGCGAGGCCGGCGAAGATCAGGAAACCGGCCTGGTAGCTGCCCGTCATCTGGCGGGCGTAACCCAGGCTGGAAGCCAGGTAGAAGCCGCCGACGCCGCCGGCCATGCCGACCAGGCCGGTCATGACGCCGATTTCCTTCTTGAAGCGCTGCGGCACCAGCTGGAACACCGCTCCGTTGCCCATGCCCAGCGCGAGCATGGCACAGACGAAGACGACCAGCGCCATCCAGGCTTCCGGCAGGCCGAAGCTGACGATGGCCAGGAAGATCGCGGCAAAGACGTACATCACGGTCAGCGACTTGACGCCGCCGATGCGGTCGGCCACGTTGCCGCCGATCGGGCGCACCAGCGAACCGGCGAAGACGCAGCCGGCGGTGAAGAAACCGGCGGTCTTCGGATCGAGGCCATACTGGGTGTTGAAGTAGATGACCAGCGAGGAAGCCAGGCCGACGAAACCGCCGAAGGTCACCGAGTAGAAGAACATGAACCACCAGGCATCCTTGTCCTTGAGCACCTTCAGGTACTCGGCCAGGGTCTTCGGCGGCGGCGCATCCGGCGCGTCCTTGGCCATGAAGACGAAGGCGATGAGCACGATGACCAGCGGGATCAGCACGATGCCGAAGACGTTGGTCCACCCGAATGCGGCGGCCAGGCCCGGCGCGAACAGCGCGGCCAGCGCGGTGCCCGAGTTGCCGGCGCCGGCGATGCCCATCGCCGTGCCCTGGTGCTCGGCCGGATACCAGCGCGAGGCGAGCGGCAGCGCGGCGGCGAACGACGAGCCGGCGACGCCGAGGAAGATGCCGAGGACAAGCACTTCGGCGTAGCTATGCACGCCGACCAGCCAGGCGTAGAGCATGGCGCCGATCACGATGACCTGGCCGATGATGGCCGCCTTCTTGGGCGACAGGCGGTCGACCAGGATACCCATGACGATGCGCAGCAAGGCGCCGGCCAGCACCGGCGTCGCCACCATCAGGCCCTTTTCGGCGTGCGACAGGCCGAGATCCTTGGCGATGCCGACCCCGAGCGGGCCGAGCAGCACCCACACCATGAAGGCGAGGTCGAAGTAGAGAAAGGCGGCCAGCAACGTGGGCGTGTGGCCGGCTTGCAGGAATGATTTCTTGTCCATGGGGCAGTTTCCTGGATGGACCGCGGGAGCGGTTGTTAAAGGGGAAAGCTTGTTTCAGCGCATGACATCGTTGCCATGAACCCGCCCCCGTTGGCGGTCGGATCGCTGCGATGCAACATCCATCGCAAGTCGCATGCCACAAGCGCAAGCAACTGATTTCTATCGAAAACCGAGACAGGCACCCAAGTGGAGCGCACCAAAACAAGGCGCGCATCGCCATTACGGTGCGGGCATCTGCCGAAAAAACCCGCCAGGCCTGCCGCTCATTTCCATGCGTGTTCCACCCCGTCCCGGGCCGGTGAAGCGGCACAAAAGACAACTTTTTTCACTGGAATTGAGATATCTCAAGAAAACGGGCCATTTCCCGAAGAAGTGCGACGATATGTCGCACAGGGCGCGTGTTTGCTTTGATTAAGATCGCCGGCGACCTCACTTTTCCTGCGAGTACCGAACCATGAACATTCGTCCGACGCCGATCGCCGCGCTGCTCACCGCCCTGTTCTCATTGAACGCTGCCGTCATGGCTGCCGAGGAAACGACGGCGCTGGGCGAAGTCACGGTCACCGGCACGCGCGAAGCCCGCCTCCTGTCGGAAACGCCGCAAACCATCCACGCGGTCAAGGCCGAGACTATCCGCGACCAGCGCCCGAGCCACCCCAGCCAGGTCATGAACCAGATGCCCGGCGTCTGGGTCAGCAACCTGTCCGGCGAGGGGCACTCGACGGCCATTCGCCAGCCGCTGACCACGGCCGCGATGTACCTCTACCTGGAAGACGGCATCCCGACCCGCCCCACCGGTTTCTTCAACCACAATGCGCTGTACGAGATCAACGTGCCGCAGTCCGGCGGGATCGAGGTTTCCAAGGGGCCGGGCACGGCCTTGTACGGCTCCGACGCGATCGGCGGCTCGATCAATGTGCTGACCCGCACGCCGCCGCGCCAGGCCGAGTTCGAGGCCAGCGCGGAAGTCGGTTCCTACGGCTGGAAACGCTCGCTGATCAGCGGCGGCGACGCGGTCGGCGACAACGCCTGGCGCGCCAGCCTGAACCTGACCCGGAACGACGGCTGGCAGAACAACGCGGGCTACGAACGCCAATCCGGCAACTTCCGCTGGGACAGCGCCCTGGGCAACGACGCCGTGCTCAAGACCATCGTTGCCGTCTCCTCGATCAACCAGCAGCACGTCGGCAACCTGACGACACGCGAATACAACGAAGCGCCGCGCAGCAACAACACCCCCTTCTCGTATCGCAAGGTGGATGCTTTCCGGCTGTCCACGACCTACGAGAAGGAAAGCGAAAACTCGCTGCTGTCGATCACCCCGTACATCCGGGACAACCGGATGGAGATCATTCCCAACTGGTCGGTCAGCTACGACCCCAGCCGCTATGTCTCGGAAAGCCAGTCGTTCGGCTTCCTGAGCAAGTATCGCCGCGACTTCGAGCCGCTCCAGGCCCGCGTCATCGTCGGCCTCGACTACGACTTCAGCCCGGGATCGCGCGACGAGGATTCGATCAGCCTCACCCGGACCATCAATTCCCTCGGCGGCAAGACCTATGCGCTCAACAGCACGGCACCGGTCAAGATCTACAAATACGATGTCGTCTATCGCAGCATTTCGCCCTACCTGCACGGCGAGATCAGCCCGGTCGAGAAGCTCCGCATCACCGCCGGCCTGCGTTACGACGACATGCAGTACGACTACACCAACACCTTCAACGGCGGCGCCGCGTCGGCGACGCAGGGGGTCGGCGGCCCCTTCCCGGCAGGCGGCTATTACGGCCACGCGGCGAGCGCCAAGATCGGCTATTCGCACTTCAGCCCGAAGCTGGCGATCAACTACGCCTTCGACAAGAACCTGAACGCCTACGTTTCGTACAGCAACTCCTTCCGGACCCCCTCCGAAAGCCAGGTCTTCCGCGGCAGCCGCGAAACCTCGGCACTCAAGGCCCAGACCGCCGCCGAATCGCTGCTACAGTTGAAGCCAGTCGTTGTCGACAGCTACGAAATCGGCCTGCGCGGCAAACAGGGCCGCTTCAACTACGAAGTCGCAGCCTATTACATGACCAAGAAGGACGACATCGTCAGCTACACCGATCCGGCGACCAGCCAGCGGCGCGTGGTCAATGCCGGCCAGACCGAGCACCGCGGCGTCGAACTGGGCCTCGGCGCCCAGCTGGCCGAAGCCTGGCGCGCCGATGTCAGCCTCTCCCGCGCCCAGCACCGCTACGAGAAATGGGTGGTCGGCGGCACCGCCGACTACAGCGGCAAGGACATGGAAGCCGCGCCCAAGGTCATGGCCAACACGCGCCTGACCTACCACCCGGCCAGCATGAACGGCGGCCGCGTCCAGCTGGAATGGGTGAAGCTGGGCAGCTATTGGCAGGACCAGGCAAATACGCTCAAATACGCCGGTCACGATTTGTTCCACCTGCGGGCCAACTACCCGGTGACGCGCCAGTTCGAGGTGTGGGGTGGCATCAACAACCTGCTCGACAAGCGCTATGCCGAGACGGCCGGGGTGGATGGCACGGTCGCCAGCTATACGGCCGGACTGCCGCGCATCTTCACGATTGGAATCCAGGGTAAATGGTAAAACTGCACTTTCGCCTGCCGAGCCTGGCACTGGCCTGCGGGCTGCTGCTCGGCGCGCTGCCCGCCGGCGCGCACGAACACCCGGCCGCCACGCCGATGGCCCGCCACTGGCAGGAACGCCTGACGGCGGCCAAGGGCAGCGCGGTTTCCGTGGCGGCGGACGAGCAGGGACGCCTGTGGTCGGTCGACATGCGCCAGGGCCAGCTCTGGCTTTCGCGGTCGACGGACGGCGGCAAGACTTTCGCCGAGATAGGCAAGGTGAACGCCCAGCCGGAAGCCATCCTGGCCGACGGCCAGAGCCGGCCGCTGATCGCCGTGCACGGCCAGGCGGTCGTCGTTTCCTGGTCGCAGGCCCTGCCCAAGCTGCATACCGGTCACGTCCGCATGGCCCGCTCCGAAGACGGCGGGCTCAGCTTCGCGCCGCCGGTGATCGTCAACGACAACCGCGAGGAAATCGGCCACGGCTTCAACGCCATGAAGATGGATCGCCGGGGCAACCTCGCCGTGGCCTGGCTCGATGGGCGCGAACGTAGCGCGGCGGCCCGCAAGGGCGGCAAATACGCCGGTTCGAGCGTGTATTACGCGACCTCGGGCGATTTCGGCAAGACCTGGACGGCCAACGCCAAGCTCGCCGACAACACCTGCGAATGTTGCCGCATCGGCCTCGCCATCGGCCCGGACGGCACGGCTGTGGCGCAATGGCGCCACCTGTTCGCCGGCGGCGTGCGCGACTTCGCGACCACCGCCCTGAAACCCGGTGCGCCGCTGCAGCGGGCCAGCGAGGATGGCTGGGAAATCAGCGCCTGTCCGCACCACGGCGGCGACCTGGCCATCGACGCCGATGGGCGTCGCCATTACGTCTGGTTTACCGGCAGCGCCAGGAAGCCGGGCCTGTTCTACCGCTACGCGGACGGGACGCAGTTCGGCACGGCCCTGGCGTTCGGCGATCTCGATGCGCAGGCCGGCCACCCGACGGTGTTTGCCGACGAAAAACAGGTGGCGGTGGTGTGGCGCGAATTCGACGGCCAGCGCTATCGCCTGCGCCGCATGCTGTCGTCCGACCGCGGCGAGACCTGGTCGGCTCCGGCTACGGTGGCCGAAGCGGAAGGCGCGACCGACCTGCCGCTCTTCGTGCACGGCGCGGCCCGGCCGCTGGTCGCCTGGGGAACGGCGGCCGGCCTGCGCATCGTCGACCTGCGCGAGGCGCCGTGATGAGGGGTATCGCGCGCCTGCTGGCCGCCCTGCTCCTCGGCGGCCTCGCCTGGGCCGTGCAGGCCGCGGAAGACCCGCGCCCCTTTGTCGTCGGCAGCCTCAAGGAAATACAGGCGCAGTACGCCGGCAAGCCGCTGATCGTTGCCTTCTGGTCCGTCGGCTGCACGCACTGCCCGACCGAGCTGAAGACGCTGGGCGCCTTGAAGCGGCGCCACCCCGGCCTGAATGTCGTCCTCGTGGCGGCGGACACGCCCGACGATGCGCCGCAAACCCGGCGCCTGGCCGCGCAATACGGCCTGGCCAAGGCGCCGCAATGGGTATTCGCCGACCCGATTCCGGAACGGCTGCGCATGGACATCGACCGCCGCTGGTACGGCGAACTGCCGCGCACGCATTTTTACGATGCCGAACACCGCCTGGAAGCGGTCTCCGGCGTGGTCCCCGAGGCGCGTCTGCGCCAGTGGGTGGCAGCCAACCTGCGCTGACCGCCCCCCGCCGCTCAATCCGCGTTCGGCCGGATGACCGTGTCCGGCGGCGCGTGCTGGATCTGGTGTTCGACCATCCGGATGGCGGTCAGGATATGCGCCTTGCGCTGGGCGCAGACGTATTTGTCGGCTTCGGAAAAGGTCGTCCGCAGCCGCCGTTTCTCGGCCTCGCCAACCGGCCGGCCATTGGCGATGGAAAGCAGCATGTCCTGGATGCCGCTGTAGAAATTGATCGAGCGCCGGTCCTTGTTGAGGTAGGCCAGCGCCAGGGCGACGTTGAACACGCTGGCCACCGAGGCGACGTGGAAATGACTCCATTCCCCGCTGGCCAGCAGGTGGGCGAGATGCAGGTGCGGAATCAGCATGATGTGCACCTCTTCCGGTTCGCTGATGCCGAGGTCGGCGCCAAGCAGACGATTGATTTTGCGATGGCCTGAAAAAGACATGGGTGTTGGTGTTCTCTTGATGTGACGGTTGGTTCAGTGCAAACGGACGACGCTGACGACGATGAGGGCCAGCAGGAGCAGCAGCGAAACGCTTTTCCAGAAAATGACCGGATTGCGCTCGATCAGCGGCGGTTTTGTCTTGTTGAGAAATTCGCGGTTGGGGTGGTGCAGGTCGAAAACGAACTCCGACAGCTCCTCGTGGCGGGCGAGCGGGTCGGGCTCCACCGCCTTGCGGATGGCGTCGTCGACCCAGGCCGGGATCTCGCGCTCCTCGCTGAGCACGCTCTTGTAGGCCAGTTTCTTCTGCGCCGCCCGGGTGCGCGACTTGGGCACCTGGGTGCCGTAGGGAAAATCCCCGGACAGCATCTGGTAGGCGATGACGCCCAGCGAATAGAGATCGGAACGCTGCGTCCCCTGCTCGCCGAGGAAGTATTCCGGCGCGGCGTAGAGCGCGGCGCCGAGCAGGTTGATCTGGCCTATCGGCGTGTCGACCTCCTCCAGGCCGGCGACGCGGGTGGCGCCGAAATCGATGATCTTCACGGTGCCAGTGCCGTCGATCATGATGTTGTCCGGCTTCAGGTCCTGGTGGATCATTTCCAGGCGGTGGAAAGCCTGCAGCCCCTTGGCGACCTGCTCCAGGATGCCGCGCACGGTGGGCAAATCGGGCTTCGGGTTGTCGATCAGCCACTGCGCCAGGGTCTGCCCCTCGATGTATTCGGTGACGACGTAGATGCTCCGCCGCTGCCGCGTCTGCGCACAGGGCTTGAGCACATGCGCGCTGTCGATGCGGCGGGCGATCCACTCTTCGAGCAGGAAACGCTCGAGCGCGGCCGGGTTGGCCTGCACGTCGACCGACGGCGTCTTGATCACGACGCGCTCGCCGCTTTCCTTGTCGACCGCCAGGTAGATGTGGCTGCGCGCGCTGCGTTTCAGAACGCGCACGATCTGGAAGCCCTCGAACTCGTCGCGCGCTTCGAGTTGCGGCGGGCACGGCAGGTCGGAAACCTGGCGGAAAACCTCGTTGGCCTCCGGGTCCGGCAGTTGGTCGATACGCACCAGCTGGACGGTCAGGTTGTCGCCGCTGCCGCGGTTCAGCGCCTCGTCGGCGATCACCTTGGCCGCCGCGTCGAGATCGGCGGCGACGTCGATGGCCGAGCGGACGAACAGCGCATCGGTGTGCTCGTAGACGCCGTCGGTCGCCAGCATGAACAGGTCGCCGACCATCAGCTGCACCTGCGCATAGTCGATCTCGACCTTGCGGTCCATACCCAGGGCACGGGCCAGGTAGCTTTGCGCCGACGACACGCGGACGCGATGGTCCTCGGTCAGCTGCTTGAACTCGTCGCCGCGCAGGCGGTAGATGCGGGCATCGCCGACGTGGAAGAGGTGCGCCGTCATGGACTTGATGACCAGCCCGCTGAAGGTGCAGACATAGCCGCGCTCCCGGTCGTAGCGATGCTGGCTCTGCTGGGTCTGCGAATGCAGCCAGGAATTGGTGGCCGTCAGCACATGCTCGCCCGACTTCTTCACCGACCAGGCGTCGGCGGTGCAGAAATAGTCCTCGAGAAAGCCGGTCACCGCCGACTGCGCCGCCTCCTGGCTGACCTGGCTGCTGCTGATGCCGTCGGCCAGCGCCACGGCGATGCCCTTGGCGCCGAGCTGCGGCTCACGCGGGATGCACACCCCGTGGAAATCCTGGTTGAGTTCCTTGCGCCCCTTGTCGGAATACTGCCCGACGGCGACTTGCAGATGACGGCTCATGACGTCCCTCGCCCGTGCTACGGTCGACCGGAAAAGTCCGGCCGCAATCGAAACCCCCGACCCTTGGCCGGGGGCCGCTCCCTGCCCGCGATCAGACCGGCTTGCGCTTCGGTGCGGTGCGGATGTGCGTGGAGTACAGCGTCAGACCGACGAAGGCCAGGCCGCCGACCAGGTTGCCGACGACGGTCGGCAGTTCGTTCCAGACGAAGTAGTCGTACAGCGTGAAGTTGCCGCCGAGCATCAGGCCGGACGGGAACAGGAACATGTTGACGATGGAGTGCTCGAAGCCCATGTAGAAGAAGACCATGATCGGCATCCACATGGCGACGACCTTGCCGGTGACGTTGGTGCAGATCATGGCGCAGACGACGCCGGTCGACACCATCCAGTTGCACAGCACGCCGCGGATGAACAGGGTCAGCATGCCGGCGGCACCGTGCGCGGAATAGCCCACCGTCCGGCCTTCGCCGATGGTGCCGATCTTCTGGGCGACGGCATTGGGCGCCTCGGTGAAGCCGAAGGTCCAGATGATGGCCATCATCACCGCCACGGTCAGTGCGCCCCCGAAGTTGCCGCAGAACACCAGCCCCCAGTTGCGCAGGATGCCGCTCGTTGTGACGCCCGGACGCTTGTCGATCAGGGCCAGCGGGCACAGGGTGAACACCCCGGTGAGCAGGTCGAAGCCGAGCAGGTAGAGCAGGATGAAGCCGACCGGGAAGAGCATGGCGCCAACCAGCGGCTGGCCGGTCTGCACGCTCACCGTGACCGCGAAGGCGGCAGCCAGCGAAAGGATGGCGCCGGCCATGTAGGCGCGGATCAGGGTATCGCGGGTGGACATGAAGATTTTCGATTCGCCGGCATCGATCATCTTGGTGACGAATTCGGTAGGCGCAAGATAGGCCATGGTGGTTTCCTTTTCGGATTGGGTTTGTTGTGAAAGCGCCCGGGTCTGCTCTCAAGACCGGGGGGCCGGAATCCCACCATTGGGATAGGCCGGGCCGGCGACGCTGCCGGCCCAGGGGGGCATGCGCCGGTCAGATGGAGAGGTAGACCTCGCCGTTTTCCACCTTGACCTCGAACTTGCCGCACGACCCGACGTCCGGGGCGACAGCGTGGCCGTCTTCCAGGCCGATGTTCCAGCCGTGCAGCGGGCAGGTCACCTTGCGGCCATGGACGATGCCCTGCGACAGCGGGCCGTTCTTGTGCGGGCACTTGTCGTGCAGCGCGAAGACCTCGTCCTCGGCATTGCGGAAAATGGCGATGTCGCCGCCGCTTTGGCGCTGCACGACGCGCGAACCGAGTTGCGGGATGTCGTCCAGCTTGCAGATGAAGTTCCAGTTCATTTTTCAGTACCTAGTAGTTAGTTGCCAGCTATTGGTGGTTAGGGGTTGCTTGCCAGTGATTAATGACTGGCAAGCAACCCCTGCCTCATGCTTCCAGCTTGATGGGAATGAACTGCTTGATCGGCTGTTCCTCGCGCGAGGTGGCCCACGGGTCCTTGGCGTCCTTCAGCGAATCCAGCAGGCGGGCGTAGTAGGCCTTGCGGCCTTCCTCGTCCTCGAGGATCTTGCCCTTGATGTAGTCGAGGCCGACGCGCTCCATGTAGTGGCAGGTACGCTCGAGGTACCAGCCTTCCTCGCGGTAGAGCTGCAGGAAGGCGCCGGAATATTCCATCACTTCCTCGTCGCTCTTCACCTTGCACAGGAACTGGGCGACCTCGGTCTTGATGCCGCCGTTGCCGCCGATGTACAGCTCGTAGCCGGAATCGACGCCGATCACGCCGACGTCCTTGATGCCGGCCTCGGCGCAGTTGCGCGGACAGCCGGAGACGGCCAGCTTGACCTTGTGCGGGGCGTACATGTCGAACAGCATCTTCTCCAGCTTGACGCCCATCGACATCGCCAGCTGCGTGCCGAAGCGGCAGTGCTCCGCGCCGACGCAGGTCTTCACGGTGCGGATCGACTTGCCGTAGGCGTGGCCGGAGACCATGCCGGCGGCGTTGAGGTCGGCCCACATCGCCGGCAGGTCTTCCTTCCTGACGCCGAGCAGGTCGATACGCTGGCCGCCAGTGACCTTGACGGTCGGCACCTTGTACTTCTCGGCCGCATCGGCGATGGCGCGCAGTTCGGCCGGCGTCGTCAGGCCGCCCCACATGCGCGGCACGACCGAGTAGGTGCCGTCCTTCTGGATGTTGGCGTGGGCACGCTCGTTGATGAAGCGCGATTGCGGATCGTCCTTGGCTTCGTGCGGCCAGCTCGAGATCAGGTAGTAGTTCACCGCCGGGCGGCACTTGTCGCAGCCGTTCGGGGTCTTCCACTCCAGCGCCTTGAAGACGGCTTCCTTGCTGGTCAGGTGCTGGCCGAAGATGGCTTCGCGTACCTGCTTGTGCGAATGGTCGGTACAGCCGCAGACCGGCTTGGAGTCGAGCGCCGCCGGGGTGTAGGCGCCGCCGATGGTCGAGGCCAGGATCTGTTCGACCAGGCCGGCGCAGGAGCCGCAGGACGAAGCCGCCTTGGTGTGCTTCTTGACCTCGTCCAGCGTGAACAGGCCCTTGGCCTTGATGGCCTGGACGATGGTTCCCTTGGTCACCCCGTTGCAGCCGCAGACCTCGGCGCTGTCGGCCATCTCGGCCGCCTTGCTGTTGCCGGCGTGGCCGACGTCGCCGACCAGGTTCTGGCCGAAGATCAGCGAATCGCGGATGTCGTGGATGTCGCGCTTGTCCTTGAGCAGCTGGAAGTACCATGGGCCGTCGGCCGTGTCGCCGTACATGACGCCGCCGACCAGCTTGTTGTCCTTGATCACCAGCTTCTTGTACACGCCGCCGTAGGGGTCGTTGAGGACGATTTCCTCGGTGCCCTCGCCGCCCATGTATTCGCCGGCCGAGAACAGGTCGATGCCGGTGACCTTGAGCTTGGTCGAGGTCACCGAACCGGTGTAGCGGCCGATGCCGTAGCCGGCCAGGTGGTTGGCGGCGACCTTGGCCTGCTCGAACAGCGGGGCGACCAGGCCGTAGGCGATGCCTCGGTGGCTGACGCACTCGCCGACGGCATAGACCTTCGGATCGTAGGTCTGCATGGTGTCGTTCACCACGATGCCGCGGTTGCAGTAGATGCCGGAGGATTCGGCCAGCGCGTAGTTGGGGCGGATGCCGGCGGCCATGACGACGAGGTCGGCCGGGATCTGCAGGCCGTCCTTGAAGCGGATCGCCGCGACGCGGCCGGACTCGCCCTGGATCAGGGCTTCGGTCTGGGTCTGCAGCAGGAACTTGAGGCCCTTGTCCTCGAGCGACTTCTGCAGCATCTTGCCGGCGACTTCGTCGAGCTGGCGCTCGAGCAGCCACGGGCCGAGGTGCACCACGGTCACGTCCATGCCGCGCAGCTTCAGGCCGTTGGCCGCTTCCAGGCCGAGCAGGCCGCCGCCGATGACGACCGCGTGCTTGTGCTTGGTCGCCGCATCGATCATCTCGTCGGTGTCCTTGATGTCGCGGTAGCCGATGACGCCCGGCAGGTCGTTGCCCGGGATCGGCAGCATGAACGGCGTCGAGCCGGTGGCGATGAGCAGGCGGTCGTATGCTTCCTCGGTGCCGTCCTCGGCGATGACCTTGCGCTTGATGCGGTCGATGGTCTTGATCTGCTTGCCGGTATGCAGCGTGATCTTGTTTTCGGCGTACCAGTCGAGCTCGTTGAGGATGATGTCCTTGACGCCCATTTCACCGGCCAGCACCGGCGAAAGCAGGATGCGGTTGTAGTTCGGGTGCGGCTCGGCGCCGAAGATGGTGATGTCGTAGTGATCCGGTTTGATCTTCAGCAACTCTTCGACGGTGCGGACACCGGCCATGCCGTTACCGATCAGGACAAGACGGGGTTTGCTCATGTTATGGCTCCAACGTTGCGCGCACCTTGCGGTGCAAATATTTTTCCAGCGCATGACGTCGTTGCCATCTGACCGTCCGCGTTGACGGTTGATTCGCTGCTTCGCGTTATTCTTTGCAATCAGCGTGCCAACACGGCAAGCGACTGATTTAAATGATAATTCGTGAAAACAAGCCCAAGGTGGCGCACCACTTCGGTGCATTCCATGCCACCTCGGTGCGGGGCGCCCGCCTCAGTTGCCGCCGACCAGCAGCCCCGTCGCCTCGACCGCGACGATGGCCTTGGCCTGGTTGAGGTCGTCGGCATAGCCGCTGGCATAGAGCAGGCTGGCGAGCTGGTTGGCGATCGGCTTGGGGAGCGGCACCTGCTTGTCGAGGACGCGGCGGATCCAGCGCGCGGTCGCCACGGCATCGGCCGCTTCCGGCAGATTGGGCAGGGCGCGCAGGCTTTCGTGCTCGGCTTCGAACAGGAGGTCGGCCACCCCGTCGTGCACATATTCCAGGCGCGGCCGGCGCTTGGCATTGGCGTAGGGCTCGCCCTCGGTACCGCGCAGCAGCAGGCCGCACTGGCCGCGCGCCATCATGATGTCGCGCATCAGGCCGATGAAATCGGGGTGCGTCGCCGCGGCGACCAGCAAGCCTTCGCCATGGAAAGGATCGATCAGCTTGACCAGGCTGTGGGCGCTGCTGCGCACGCCCATGCGGGCGCGCAGCGACAGCAGGTTGTGGATGCCGGGACAGAGCGCGCTGAGCGGCAGGAAGGCCAGGCCGTTTTCGTCGAGCGCCTTCTGCGCCTGGTGGGTCGACGACACCGGCAGGATGCCGAGCTCGCGCAGGACATGCGCGCTGCTGACCCGCCCGTTGCCTTCGATCAGGCCATGCATCAGGACCGGGACGCCGAAGCGCTGCAGCAGCAGGGCGAGCAGCGGCGTCAGGTTGGCCTCCTTGCGCGCCCCGTTGTAGGTCGGCAGGACGACGGGGCGGCCACGGCCATGCGGCAATTCCAGCTGGTGGGTCCGCTCGTCGGTGGCCGCCATGAAGCCGAGCATCTCGTCGAGCGACTCGCCCTTGACGCGCAGGCCGACAATGATGGCGCCCAGTTCGAGATCGGGCACGCCGCCGTCGAGCATGGCCGCGTAGAGTTGCCGGGCATCGTCATGCGACAGGTCCCGGGCGCCTTCCGCGCCGCGACCGATCTCCCTGATGCATTGTCCGTAGCTCACCTTGTTCTCCTCGCCCGTCTCAGGCCGCTGCCGTTTCCGAGGGCGCGAATTCCGCCGCCATGCGCCGGATGTCCGGCACGCAGGAGCCGCAGAAGGTGCCGCAACGCAGCTTTTCCTGCAGTTTCGGCAGGTCGGCGCCGGCCGCCAGTTCCTGGCGTATCTGCACATCCGTGACGTCGGCGCACTTGCAGACGATATTGCGCGGCGCCACGCTGACCGGCGGCTTGCCCAGCGGCGCCAGCGCGAAGCGAATCAGGCTGGCATCCAGTTCGTCCTCCGCCATGGCCTGCTTCAGCCAGGCGACCGCCTGCGTTTCGCCGCACAGGCGGACCGCCTGCAACCGCCCGTCGGCGGCGACGGCCTTCTTGGCGACGCGCTTGGTGGCATCCACGTAAACGATGGCGCCGTCGCTGCCGGCGATCCCGAACAGGCGATCCAGGGTGTCGATCTCCGCGTCGCCCGGCGCCTCGGCCATGGCGGCGCGCAGCACGACAAGCGGGGTGCTGCGGCCGTAGAGGCCGAGGGTGGCATACGGATATTGCTGCAATACCGGCCGCACCGCCTGCAGCAGCGCCAGCGCCTCCGACTGGCTGGCGCAGCGGCGCACGATGGCCAGCGGATAGGGCAGATCGAGTTTTTCGATCTGCACCGCGGCATGCTTGAGCTCGGGTTGGCGGGAATAGGGGTCGGTGGCGTCGCAAGCCACCGCATTGACGCCCGGCGTGTTCATGAACTGGCTGCCCCAGTGCATCGGCATCCAGGCCCGCCCTTTCTTCAGTCCCGGCCGCTCCTCCACCCTGACGACGGCTTCGCCGCGCGGGTTGGATATGCGCACCAGGCTGCCGCTCTCCAGCCCGCGGTGGCGCATGTCGCACGGGTGCATGGCGAGCAGCGGCTCGTCCTCGAGGTTGAACAGACGCGGCACGGTGCCGGTGCGGCTCATGCCGTGCCAGTGGTCGCGCATGCGCCCCGAGAGCAGGCTGATCGGGTAGTCGGCATCCGGCACGTCGGCCGTTGCCAGATGCTTGACCGGCACGAAGCGCGCCTTGCCGTCCGCCGTCGGAAAGACACCGTCCTCGTAGAGGCGGGTCTTGCCGCCGCTCGCCCCGGCCGGGTAAGGCCACTGCTGCGGCCCGGCGGCATCGAGCAGGGCGTAGTCCAGACCGGTGATATCCAGGTCCCGCCCGCGCGTGCTGGCGCAATGCTCGGCGAAGATAGCCTCGGCATCGGCGTAGGGGAAGAGGCGTTCGCCGTCGATCCCCAGCTTTTGCCCCAGGCGGCGCGCGAAATCGACGACGATCTCCCAGTCGTGGCGCGCCTCGCCCGGCGGCGACACGGCGGAATTGACGTGGGTGATGCGCCGCTCGGAGTTGGTCACCGTGCCGTGCTTCTCGCCCCAGCCGCTGGCCGGCAGCAGCAGGTCGGCATAGGCCGCCGTATCCGTATTGCCGTAGGCCTCCTGGAGAACCACGTATTCCGCGCTCTGCAGCGCCGCGCGGACGGCCGCCTGGTTGGGCAACGACTGCGCGGGGTTGGTGCAGGCAATCCATACCGCCTTGATTTCGCCAGTCTGCAGTGCCGCGAACAGATCGATGGCCGACTTGCCCGGCTTTTCCGGTACGCTGGGCACCCCCCACAGGGCGGCGACCTCGGCGCGGTGTTGCGGATTGGCCAGATCGCGGTGCGCCGACAGCAGGTTCGACAAGCCGCCCACCTCGCGCCCGCCCATCGCGTTCGGCTGCCCGGTCAGCGAGAAGGGGCCGGCGCCGGGTTTCCCGATCAGGCCGGTCGCCAGGTGCAGATGGATGATGCCGGCGTTGTTGTGCGTGCCATGGACCGACTGGTTCAGGCCCTGGCAGTACATCGACAGCGCGGCGCCGCTTTGCCCGAACCAGCGGGCCGCCTGCACGATATCGGCGGCCGCGACACCGCACACCTCGGCGACGGCGGCCGGGGTATAGGGCTTGACGATATCCTTCAGCTCGGCGAATCCCGTCGTGTGGCGCTCGATGTAATCCGGGTCGATCAAGCCTTCGGCGATCATCAGGTGCAGCATGCCGTTGAACAGCGCGATGTCGCTGCCGGGCTTGATCGCCAGGTGCAGGTCGGCGATCTCGGCGCTCTCGGAGCGGCGCGGATCGGCGACGATGATTTTCAGGTCGGGATTGGCCGCCTTCGCATCCTCGACATACCGGAAGACGATGGGATGGGCGACCGCCGGGTTCGCCCCGGCAATGAAGATCACCTTCGCCGCGAGGATATCCTCGTAGCTGCACGGCGGCGCATCGACGCCCAGCGTCTGCTTGTAGCCGGCGACCGCCGACGACATGCACAGGCGTGAATTGGTATCGACGTTATTGGTGCCGATCAGGCCCTTGGCCAGCTTGTTGAAGACGTAATAGTCCTCGGTCATCAACTGGCCGGAGATGTAGAAGGCCACCGAATCCGGGCCGTGTTCGCGGATCGTCGCCGCGAAGCGTTCGGCCGCATCGTCGAGCGCCTGATCCCAGGCGACGCGCTCGCCCGGCTGGCCGCGCATCCCGCGGCGCTCCGGATGCAGCAGGCGATAGCCCGGATCGGCGGTCAGCGCCAGGGTCGCGCCCTTGGTGCATAGACGCCCGCGATTCGCGGGATGCTCCGGATCGCCCCGGACGCCGGTGATTTTGCCGGCTTCGGTTTCGATCAGGACGCCGCAGCCGACGCCGCAGTAACAACAGGTGGATTTGACTTCAGTTTTCATGATTTTCCTTCCGGCATGCTTTGAGCAACAGGCATGCCACCTATAGAAATCATGGACTTGGGATAAAAAAAGGGAGACTCCCTTCGGAAATCTCCCTTTTTTGGTGCATCCAGCGCCGCGCTTGTCCCTATTTGATGCGTTGCAACCTGGGACGCCCTTCATCGGGGCGCGGCGGCTCGGGCGGCGGCTCGGGCGGCGGTTCGTCGTTCGGTGCATCGGCGACGGTGGCGGCGGCTGGCGCCTCATCCGCCATCTCGCTGTCGCCATCCACCTCGAAGGCCATTCCCGCGCCGTTTTCCCGGGCATAGACGGCCGAAACGCGCTCGATCGGAATGGACAACTCGCGTGCGACGCCGCCAAACCGCGCCTGGAACTCGATGTATTCGTTCCCGATCTGCAATTTGTTGGTCGCCGTCGGGCCGAGATTGAGAACGATCTGGCCGTCGCGCACGAACTCGCGCGGAACGCGGGTCCGGCCATCGACCTCGACGGCAATATGCGGCGTGAAACCGTTGTCGCAGCACCATTCCCAGATGGCGCGCAGCAAATAGGGCTTGGTGGACGGCAGTTCCATGCTTACTTGCGCATCGCCTTTTCCGACGGCGTCAGCGCGTCGATGAAGCCCTGGCGGCTGAAGATGCGCTCGGCGTACTTCATCAGCGGCGCGGCGGCCTTGCCGAGGTCGATGCCGTAGTGGTCGAGACGCCACAGCAGCGGGGCAATGGCCACGTCGAGCATGGAGAACTCGTCGCCGAGCATGAACTTCTGCTTGTTGAAGATGGGCACGATCTCGGTCAGGCGGGCGCGGATTTCCTGGCGCGCCTTGTCGGCCGTCTTGCCGTTCTTTTCGATCACTTCCATGAACGAAAAGATTTCGCGCTCCATGCCGACCAGCAGCTGGCGGGCGCGGGCACGCATGATCGGGTCGGCCGGCATCAGCTGCGGATGCGGGAAGCGCTCGTCGATGTATTCGTTGATGATGTTCGGCTCGAACAGGACCAGATCGCGCTCGACCAGGACCGGCACACGGTTGTGCGGGTTGATCGCGGCCATTTCTTCCGGCTTGTTGAACATGTCGACATCGATAACCTGGAAATCCATGCCCTTTTCGAACAGGACAATGCGGCAACGATGGCTGAATGGGCAGGTGGTGCCCGAATAGAGGTTCATCATTTGGGGTAACCCTCAAAAAGCGATTCGGCATCGGGGGTTGGCCGAAGCCAAACCCGCGATGCCGTTAACCAATCCTTGGCGGATTAGTGAATGTCTTTCCAGTATTCCTTCTTCAGTGCGTAAGCGACAACGAAGAGGACTGCCAAAAAGGCCAGGACGAAGAAGCCCAGGGTACGACGGAACTCCTGCTGCGGTTCGCCCATCCAGACCATGAAGCCGACCAGGTCGGAAACGGCCTTGTCGAACTCGGCCGGCGCCATGGCGCCCGGAACGGCCAGTTCCAGCTTGTGCGTCTCGTGATTCAGCACTTGCTGGCCCTGCAGGCCGTACAGGATGTGCGGCATGCCAACGTTTTCAAAGATCACGTTGTTCCAGCCGGTCGGGCGGTTGGCGTCGCGGTAGAAGGAACGCAGGTAGGTGTAGAGCCAGTCGGCGCCGGCTGCGGCATTGCCGGCTTCGCCACGGGCCCGGGCGACGATGGTCAGATCCGGCGGGGTGGCGCCGAACCACAGCTTCTGCTCGTCGGCACGCGCCGCGACAGCCATCAGGCCACCGATCTTGTCGGAGGTGAACATCAGGTTGTCCTTGACCTGGGTCTCGGTCAGGCCGAGATCCATCAGGTTCTTGTAGCGCATGTACGAAGCACCGTGACAGTTCAGGCAGTAATTGACGAACAGCTTGGCGCCGTTTTGCAGCGCAGCCTTGTCACTCACCGAACCCGGCCACTTGTCGAGATGAACGTTGCCACCGCTGGCGAAAGCCATCAGCGGAGCGAAGAGCAATGCGATAAGGAATTTTTTCATTTTAGGCATCCTCTCACTTGAACGTCACACGGTCGGGGACCGGCTTGAACTTGTCCATACGGGACCACCAGGGCATGCCGAGGAAGAAGCCGAAGTAGAACACCGAGCAAACCTGCGACACCAGCTCGCCCATCGGCGACGGGGACAGGGTGCCCAGATAGCCCAGGATGAAGAAGCAGATGACGAAGATGGTCAGCAGGGTCTTGTAGATCGGGCCGCGGTAGCGGATCGACTTGACCGGGCTGCGATCCAGCCAGGGCAGGAAGGCGAAGATGACGACCGAAGCGCCCATGGCGACCACGCCCCAGAACTTGGCATCGAGACCGAACAGCGGATAGGTCACGGCGCGCAGGATCGAGTAGAACGGCGTGAAGTACCAGACCGGCGCGATGTGCGGCGGGGTCTTCAGCGGGTCGGCTGGGTAGAAGTTCGGCGTTTCGAGGAAGTAGCCGCCACCTTCAGGCGCCCAGAACATCACGGCGGAGAAGACCATCAGGAAGACGATGACGCCGACGATGTCCTTGACCGTGTAGTACGGGTGGAACGGGATGCCGTCGCGCGGAATGCCGTTTTCGTCCTTGTTGGCCTTGATCTCGACACCGTCCGGGTTGTTCGAGCCGGTTTCGTGCAGGGCCAGCACGTGGGCGGCAACCAGACCGATCAGGACGAGCGGGAAGGCGATCACGTGGAAGGAGAAGAAGCGGTTCAGCGTTGCGTCGCCAACCACAAAGTCGCCGCGGATGAGGATCGACAGGTCCGGACCGATGACCGGGATGGCGGAGAACAGGTTGACGATAACCTGGGCGCCCCAGAAGGACATCTGACCCCACGGCAGCAGGTAGCCGAAGAAGGCTTCGCCCATCAGGCACAGGAAGATGCCGACGCCGAACAGCCAGGTCAGCTCACGCGGCTTGCGGTAGGAACCGTAGAGCAGGCCACGGAACATGTGCAGGTAAACCACGATGAAGAAGGCCGAGGCACCGGTCGAGTGCATGTAGCGGATCAACCAGCCGCCCGGCACGTCGCGCATGATGTACTCGACGGAGGCGAAGGCGACCGGCACGCCGTTGGCGTTCACGGCGGCATCCGGCTTGTAGTGCATGACCAGGAAGATGCCGGTAACGATCTGGATGACCAGGACCAGCAGGGCCAGGGAGCCGAAGAAATACCAGAAGTTGAAGTTCTTCGGGGCGTAGTACTCGGACAGGTGGCCCTTCCACATGGAAGTTGCCGGGAAGCGGGCATCGAGCCACTCCAGGGCATTACCGGCCAACGAACCGTCGGACTTGTATTTTTCGAAATTGCCAGCAGCCATTTCTTATGCTCCCTTCTTGTCTTCGCCGATCAGGATGCGGGTATCGGCCATGTAGTAGTGCGGCGGCACTTCCAGGTTGGTCGGAGCAGGCTTCGACTTGTACACGCGGCCGGCGAAGTCGAAGGTCGAACCGTGGCAGGGGCACAGGAAACCGCCCAGCCATTCGCCCGGCATGCCTTCTTCCGCGCCCTTCTTGAATTTTTGCGACGGCGAGCAGCCGAGGTGGGTGCAGATACCGACGACGACCATGATTTCCGCCTTGATGGAGCGGGTATCGTTCTGGGCGTAGGCCGGTTGCTGGTTCTTTTCGGATTTCGGGTCAGCGACGGCATCGGCCAGCTTGGGCAGGGTGTCCAGCATGTCCTTGGTGCGGTTGATGATCCACACCGGCTTGCCGCGCCACTCGACGGTCATCATCTGACCCGGCTCGAGCTTGCTGATATCGACTTCAACCGGAGCGCCTGCTGCCTTGGCGCGTTCGGAAGGAAGCAAGCTGGAGACGAACGGCACAAGCGCGGCAACCGCACCTGCCCCGCCCACGGCTGCGGTCGCGACGACCAGGCGCCGCCGTCCGCAGTCCACTTTTCCTTGATTGCTCATAACCTGACCCCTAAAGGAATTGGATGGGATAAAAATAAACGCTGGATTATACGACAACGGAACCGTCGTTAAAAGCCGCTGTCAACCTGGACAGGCCTTTCGCTCTCGCAAAGCCTGTGCCAGCGTGCCGCTATCGACGTATTCGAGCTCACCGCCGACCGGCACCCCCCTGGCGATCCGGCTCACCCCGACCCCCTTCGGCTTGAGCATGGCAGTGATGTAATGCGCCGTCGCCTCGCCCTCGTTGGTGTAGTTGGTCGCTAGAACGACCTCCTTGACCACCCCGTCCAGCGCCCGCGCCATCAGCCGCTCCAGGCCGAGTTCGCGCGGACCGACGCCGTCCAGCGGGGAAATCCGGCCCATCAGCACGTAGTAGAGCCCCTGATAACTCAGCGTCTGCTCCATCATGTTCATGTCCACCGGCGTCTCGACGACGCACAGAAGCGTCGGATCGCGCCGGGGCGACAGGCAGCGCTCGCAAACATCGGCCTCGGAGAAGGTATTGCAGCGCTGGCAATGCCGGATGGACTGCAAGGCGTGCAACACGGCGTCACCGAGTCGCTGCGCCCCCGCCCGGTCGCGCTGTAACAAATGGTATGCCATGCGCTGCGCCGATTTCGGCCCCACTCCGGGCAGGCAGCGCAAGGCCTCGATCAGCGACTCAAGCCCGGACGGATTCACGGAATCAGAACGGCAGCTTGAATCCGGGCGGCAGGTTGAGACCGGCCGTGAAGCCAGCCATCTTTTCCTTGCTCAGGGCTTCGCCGCGCCGAACGGCATCGTTCAGGGCAGCCGCCACGAGATCCTCGAGCATTTCGCGGTCGTCCATGACGGACTGGTCGATACTGACGCGACGCACCTCATGCGCGCAGGTCATCACCACCTTGACCATCCCGGCTCCGGACTGCCCCTCAACTTCGAGCTGGGCCAGCTGATCCTGGGCCTTCTTCATGTTTTCCTGCATTGCCTGTGCCTGCTTCATCAGGCCACCCAAGCCACCCTTCATCATATGCTTCTCTCCGTTAGACGATTGGTTTGATTGATGTTTGAACGACGGACGCCTCGAAGGCATCGATCACGTCGCGAACGAATACATCCTGGGCGATCGCATTCTCCGCCCTCTCCTGCAGTTCCTGGCGCTGCTTGCCCGCCGTGGCGGCCGGCGTATCGACCTCGTTCTCGGCCAGCTCGATGCGCAGCTGCACCGGATGCCCGAGGTAGTCGGCAAGCGCCTGCTGCAGACGATCCGGATTCGGCTTCATCTGCAGGTGCGTCTGCTTGGGCGACAGGCGAAGCAGACACTGCCCGTCGGCCAGCTTCCGCAACTCGCAGTTCTGCGCCAGCTCCCTGGCCAGACCGGAGAGCGACAGCGCCGCGACGATCTGATGCCAGTCTCCCGCACCGGCACTTGCGGCAGGCGCCCGGGAAACCGCCGGCGCCTCTGCGCGGGCGGGCGGCGGAGCCGGCTGCGGCACCGCTTGCTGAACTGGCGGCTGCACCCTGGCTGCCGGCACCTGCACCCGGCTGCGCGGCGCCACCGAACCGACCACATCGGCCACGCTGCTCGGGCGGAACGCATGCAGGCGGAGCAGGGTCATGACGAAGCCGGAGTACTCGTCGGGCGCCGAGGCCAACTCGGTGCGCCCGACATTGACGATCTGGTAGGCCAACTGCACGAATTCGGGCGAAAAGGCCCTGGCCAGCGCCACGATGCGCTCTTTTTCCGGCTCATCGTCGTCGATGGCGGACGGCACGCACTGCACGATCTGTATCCGCGTCAGCAGGGCGCCCAATTCCTGCAAGGCCGCCGTAAACGACAGGCTGCGCACCCCCATGTCGGCCGCCACCTGCAGCAGCACCCCGGCCTCACCGGCATGCAGCGCCTCGAGAATGGCAAGCAGGAAATCCTGGTCGACCGTGCCGAGCATGCCGCGTACCTGCGCCTCCTCGACCTTGCCGGCCCCGTGGGCGATGGCCTGGTCGAGCAGCGACAGCGCGTCGCGCATGCTGCCGGCCGCCGAACGGGCGACCAGCGCCAGCGCCGGCATGTCGTAAGGCACACCTTCGGCCTGCAGGATATGGGCGAGATGGCCGGTAATGGCGACCGCCGGCATCTGCTTCAGGTTGAACTGAAGGCAGCGCGACAGCACGGTGACCGGAATTTTCTGCGGATCGGTCGTCGCCAGGATGAACTTGACGTGTTCCGGCGGCTCCTCCAGCGTCTTCAGCATGGCGTTGAAGGCCGAATTGGAGAGCATGTGCACTTCGTCGATCACATAGACCTTGAAGCGACCGCGCGTCGGGGCGTAAACCGCGTTCTCGAGCAGCTGGCGCATCTCGTCGACGCGGGTATTGGTCGCCGCATCGACCTCGAGCAGATCGACGAAACGGCCGCTGTCGATTTCCTGGCAGGCGGAACACTGGCCGCAGGGCGTGGCCGTGATGCCGGTCTCGCAATTCAGCGACTTGGCGAGAATCCGCGCAATGGTCGTCTTGCCGACACCGCGGGTGCCGGTGAACAGATAGGCGTGATGCAGGCGTTGTTCGGCCAGGGCGTGCGACAAGGCGCGCACCACATGCTCCTGCCCAACCAGCGTCGAAAAATTGCGCGGCCGCCACTTGCGCGCAAGAACCTGATAACTCATGCGCCCCACACCAATGCAGAAAAAATGAAAATGGCGAGCCTAACCCCCGGCACTTGCAGTCAATGGCTGTGGCTGCTTCCTTCCGGACCTGACCAGGTTCACCACCCTGCAATGCGGGGAGACCCGCCGGGGCGAATTCTAACACAGCACTTCGCCGCCCAAAGGGCGAAAGCCGGATTTTTAGTTGATCGCCCCGGAAACCGGATTTACTCGGCCGCCTCGGCCACGCGGCGGGCGCGCACCGCCGCCGCCAGGCTTTCCATGACCGCGACACTGTCGTCCCAGTTGATGCAGGCATCGGTGATGCTCTGCCCGTAGGTCAGCGGCTTGTCCGGCGACAGGTCCTGACGGCCTTCGACCAGGTGCGACTCGACCATGACGCCGACGATGCGCTCCTCGCCGCCGGCGATCTGCCCGGCGACACTGTCGCAGACTTCCATCTGCAGCTTGAACTGCTTGCGGCTGTTGCCGTGCGAGAAATCGACCATCAATCGGGCGGCGAGGCCGGCTTTGGCGATTTCCTGGCAGGCGGCATCGACGCTCGCCGCGTCGTAGTTCGGCTCCTTGCCGCCGCGCAGGATGACGTGGCAGTCCTCGTTGCCCATGGTGGACACGATGGCGGTATGGCCGGACTTGGTGACCGACAGGAAATGGTGCGGCGAGTTGGCCGAACGGATGGCATCGACCGCGATACGCATGTTGCCGTCGGTGCCGTTCTTGAAGCCGACCGGGCAGGACAGGCCGGAAGCCAGCTCGCGATGCACCTGCGACTCGGTGGTGCGGGCGCCGATGGCCCCCCAGGCGATCAGGTCGGCCGTGTATTGCGGCGTGATGGTATCGAGGAACTCGGTCGCGCAGGGCAGGCCCAGCTCATTGACCTCGAGCAGGATGCGGCGCGCCAGGCGCAGGCCTTCGTTGATGCGGAAGGTGTTGTCGAGGCGCGGATCGTTGATCAGCCCCTTCCAGCCGACCGTGGTGCGCGGCTTTTCGAAATAGACGCGCATGACGACGATCAGGTCGTCGGCAAAACGTTCCGCTTCCTTGGCCAGCTTCTTCGCGTAATCCATCGCCAGGTCGTAGTCGTGGATAGAGCATGGGCCGATGACGACCAGCAGGCGGTCGTCGGCGCCATGCAGGGCGCGATGGATGGCCTGACGGGCATCGTAGGTGGTCTGCGCGGCCCGGCTGGAAACCGGGTATTCGCGAAAAACGTGGGCGGGCGGCACCAGTTCCTTGATTTCCCTGATGCGAACGTCGTCGGTATTCGGTTTGCTGGATTGTGCGCTGTGCGGCGTCGTCATGGCCTGCCCCATAAAAAAATGCTGGAAACCCAGCATTCTACCGGATGTCGTTGGCTGAACATGATCCCAAGCCTTTGCCTGGCATGCCCAAGGGCGCAGGCGGCCGGGAGCGGCTCACGGTCTACCGTAACCCGAGCCCGGCCACCGGATCAGAAGGCGAAGCGGGCGGTAAGCATCGCGCTGCGCGGAATGCCCGGCAGTATCTGGTTGTTGTTGGTCGCCGAATCGTAGTAGCGGACATTGGCCAGGTTGCGCAGGTTGAGCGAGAACTCGGCCGATTTCCAACGGTACGACAACGCACCGTCCAGGCGGGTGTAGCCAGGCATGGTCACGACGTTGTCGGAAAAGGCATAGCGCTCGCCGACGTAGTAGGCGCCGAAACCGGCGCGCCAATAGTCGAGGAAGGATTTGCTGAGCCACAGGTTGGCCGAGACGCGCGGCACGTTGAGCGGACGGTTGCCCTCGGGCAACGCCGGGTCGTTGGATCGGGTCACCTCGGCATCGATGCGCGTGGCGCCTCCATAGACGCGCCAGCCATCGCCCAGCTCGCCGGAGATATCGATCTCGGCGCCGCGATGTCGCTGCTCGCCTACCTGAATCAGCTGGCCAGGGTTGCTCGGGTCGCTGGTGACGACGTTGCGCATGGTGATGTCGTAGAGCGCAAGGTTGACGCCAAGGCGGCCACCGAAGAATTCGTTCTTGTTGCCGATTTCATACTGCACCGTCTCGGTCGGCTTCATGCGCGTGTCGGCCGCACTGGCAAAGAGCAGGTCTTCGGCCTTGGGCTGAAAGGCGTGCGCCGTGCTGACATAGATACTGTGCGCCGCCGCCGGTTGCCAGATCAGGCCGAGACGCGGGCTCCAGGCTCGGTCGGTGCGTTCCAGCGCGGGACTTTGCGCAAAATTGACCAGCCCGGCCTCCTGGCGCTGGCGGAAAGTGTCGTGGCGAATCCCGGCTACCGCTTTCCACTCCGGCGAGAAGGTGATCTGGTCCTGCAGATAGAAGGCGTCGGTGGTGCCCACGAAGCGCGTGTCGTAGGATTTGTTGGCCAGGGTGAACACCGGCTCGGGCGCATTGTCGACCGGGTCGTACAGATTGACGTTGCCAGCGCTGCGCCGCCACACTTCCAGCCTGCCGCGCTGCGAGCCGTGCTCGTAGCCGGCAAGGATTTCATGCTGCAAACCGCCAGTGACGAGCTTGTGGGTCAGATCGAACTGGGCGAAGGCGAATTCCTTCTGCTTGGGAAAGCGCAGGCTCTGCCGGCGAACTTCATTCATGCCGGCATTCAGTCCGATGTTGCGGGTATTCATCGCATCCAGCTCCATCTGGCTCCAACGCACTGTCGCCTTGAACTGCGTCGCATCGGAAAAGGCATGGTCGAACACGGCGCCGACACCAACCGTGTCCCGGGTCGCGTAGTCATACGGCGATCCGTAGAAATTGCTGGTCTTCACGTCGGCCGGCTGGCGCCCGACCGAGGGCAAACCCCGGTCCGGCGTGCGCTCGTGGTGCTGCCATTCGACCTGGGCAAGCAGCGAAGTCCGCTCGGCAAGCCGAAAATCGACACCCAGCGCCGCCGTGCTCAGCTCATGCCCGATCTTGTCGCGGAATACGCCCCCCTTCTCATGGGCACCGGTGAACCGCGCATTGGCACCGGCGGCTAGAGCGCCGCCAAGATCCCATTCGGCACGCAGAAAATCGAAACTGCCAACGGTCAGTTGCGCCTCGCGCATGTCATCGGCCGTCGGCTTCTTGCTCACCCGGTTGATGATGCCGCCGGCCGAGCCGCGCCCGAAGAGCATCGCCGCCGGCCCCTTGAGCACCTCGACGCGCTCGATGTTGGAAAAATCGCGATACCCGGCGTTATCGCGCACGCCATCCACATACGTATCCAACTCTGCCGAAAAACCGCGGATGGTGAAGGTATCGCGGCGCCCCTCGCTCTGCCCGGCGTACACCCCGGCGACGTTACGCAAGGCATCCTCCATGCGGATGGCTCGTTGCTCGCGGATCAACTCCTGGTCGATGACGGCGACCGACTGCGCGACATCGAGCTGGCGGGTCTCGGTCTTGGTCGCGCTGCGCACCGTGGCCGGGCGAAAAGGCACGACACCGGCGGCCGAAACCAGCACCGGGCGCAGGGTCTGCTCACCGCTGCCGGCAGCCCCCGTCGCCGGGACCGGCTCGATCACGAAACTGCGCTCGTCCCGCTGGCGCAAACGCAGGCCACTGCCCTTGAGCAGCTTTTCCAGGGCCTCGCGGGCGCTGTACTCGCCGCTCAGCGCCGGCGCACTCAGGCCGTCGGTAATGCCGCCGGAAAAAATCAGCTGCACCCCGGCCTGGCGGGCCACGGCATTGACGGCGCGGGTCAGCGGCTCGGCCGGCAGGTTGTAGGACTGGCGAGCGCCATCCGCAGCGCCGGCGGCCGCGGCAAAGGCAAGCAACAGCCCGCCGGTCAACGTGGATAGACGAAAGGCCTGCCGAACCGCTAGAACGCGGGATGAGGCGCGCGGCGCAAAACGCGAGAAAGAACTGGAGGTGGGGCGAAACATGACGGAACTCCGAAGGTTAATGGCAATCGTTCGCCCCATCTGTCGTATTTGCCGCCCTCACCCCCTACCCCGGAATGGAATTTTTTTCAGGCGCCACCGGCCGCTGGAATACCGGCGGGCCGAAGTCAGCGCCGAACGAACTCGATGCCGCCATCTGCCAGGCGGCGCGACGCGACCGGCAGGATTTCGGGAAGCAAGGCAATGAAATCGTCCACACGCTCGACCGCAAAAACCCCCGATAGCGGCAGCGCCGCAATATCGTCGGCGGCGCGCAGCGGCCGCTCGGTGAGCGCCGACCATTCCGCCAAGGCTGCACCAAGCGGCGTGCTCTCGAAAATCAGCGTGCCGTCGCGCCAGGCCGTCGCGGCCTCGGAGGAAGACGGCTCGACCTTGCCGGGACGACCATCGACGCTGTGCATGCGCTGCCCGGCCAGCAACTCGACGTCCGCGCCGAAAGCCGGGAAGAAGGCGACCCGCCCCTCGGCAACCTGCACAGTCAGCGACTCGCCGGTAGCCAATGCGCGGCGGCTGACGGCAAACTGCGTGCCGCGCACGACGACATGCCCGCTCCCCGCCTCGACGCTGAAGGTGCGCAGATATGCCGGACTCACCGAAAACAGCGCCCGCCCCGCGTGCAGTTCGGCCTCGCGACTGCGCAGCCGCCAGCGCAACGTCACCGCGCTACGCCGTTCGAGATCCAACTGGCTGCCATCCGCCAGGCGCACCCCCAGCACCGACTGGTCGGCAGCCGCATAGCTTTCCTCGCGATAGACGGGATTCATCGCCAGCACCAGGGCGGTCAGCGCCGTGCACAGCAGGCCGGCCAGTGCCGCTTTGCGCCGCCGTGGCGGTGTCCGGCGCGGCGGCAGCGGAAAGAGGCGTTGCAGCGCGGCACGCTGGTCGGCAAGCAGGCTGTCGATCTCGCCGGCAGCCGGTTCCGATGGACGCGGCTCGGGAGGTGAGGCGCTCATCAGCGGATCTCGGCCAGTGCCTTGCGGCAGGCAGCGAGGCCGAGGCGCAAGTGCTTTTCGACCGTCTTCAGGCTGATGCCCAGATACTCCGCTGCCGCGGGCTGCGTGTATTCATGGATGCGACACAACACGAAAACATCGCGACAGCGCGGTGGCAGGGCCTCGATGGCGGCGACCAGCAGGCGCAACGCCTGCTGGCTTGCCAGCGCCAATGCCGGGTCGCAGCCAAAACTGCCGGCATCGGCCACATCGGGCGGCGTGTCGCAGCTATCGATCCAGCGTGCTTGCGTCGCCTGCCGGCGATAGTGGTCGATAGCCCGCCGCCGGCTCATCTCGCGCAAGAAAGCGAGGGGCGTATGCACCGGCTGCGCCGGCGGCGCAGCGATCAATTCGACGCAAAGATCGTGCACCACGTCGCGCGCACAGTGCGGATCGCCCCCCAGGCGTGCGGCATGCCGACGCACGTGCCGGACCAATTCGCCATAATGCTCGCGCAATGCGGCAAGCAGAAGATCAAGGCGATCGATTTCCGGAGGGACGGGGACGGCTGCTGGCATGGTGACACGATATCTTTTAATAAGAATCATTATCACTTATGTGATAAAAACCGGCAAGCCAAAAACCCGCGCCGGTTACGACAGGCGCTGTCCGCAGTCGATACCGACGGCAGGCAGGTGCCGAGGAACAGGCGAGGAACTTACTTCGGCAGCTTTTCGTAAAGCCCGACGACGCCTTCCATTTCTTCCAGGATGCGCTCGCTGGTGGTGGCGACGGCGGTTTGCGGGCGCTTGTCGGCGCCAACCTTCTGCCCCAGGGCGTTTTCAAAGAAGAACCATTGCTGCTTGACGAGCTCGAGGCCATCCTTGATCTGCGGGGTATTGGCCGGCGCCGCGCCAAGCTCGGCGAGCGCCTCGGCAAAGTCCTTGCGGGCCTTTTCCAGGTTGGCGGCGCTGTTTGCGTCATTCACGCCCCAGGCACTTGCCTGGTAGAACTTGGCCATGCGCTGCGACAACATGCGCTGGCGCCCCGAGATATTGACCAGGCGGCCCGCCGTGGAGGCCGATTGCTTCTCCAGCTGGACGGTCCCCTGATGGGCCTGGGTGAGCACTTCCTCGGAGAGCGCCAGAACCTTGCGCCCGCCGTCCTGCGAGGGATTTTTGCCGACCAGCAAGTCCTTGTAGGCCAGCCAGGACTGCTCGAGGCTGACATAGGTCGCCTTGATCTCGGGCGTTGGCGCGTAATTCTTCAATTCGACCAACTGACGGTCGAAGGTGGCAACCGAGGTATCGAGCACCTTCTTGCTGCGCTCGAGCTCGACGCCCTGGCCGATCTGGAAATAGGCCTTGGCCATGCGCTGCGACAGCATGCGCTGGCGCCCCGCCTTGTTGATGGCCGAGTTGATGTCGTTGATCTGCGCCTGGGCCGCGTCGACACCCAAGCCGAGAAAAACAGCGATAAGGATACCCAGCAAAGTCTTCAAGAAGACCCCCGCAAATTTTCGATGAGTTGCGAGCTTATCCGCTATCGCCGGGCAACTGCAATGATTTGCATCAACGCCGTGACAAGGGCGTGACAATTTCGCTCATGGCAATTGGGTAAGATAGTTAGTCACCGCAACAATGTCATCGTTCTTCAGGGTCGCCGTCGCAATCGACATCAGCTGATTGTTGCGAACGCCCGTGCCGTCGCGATAGCGCGTGATCGAACTCTGCAAATAGACGATATTCTGTCCCGCCAGGCGCGGATACTGCTCGTTGCCATGGGCATCGGCTCCATGGCAACGGGTGCATAGCTTGGCAAACAACTCCCCGCCCCGTGCAGCCTGCCCGGCATCGGCCCTGGAGCGGGTCGCTGCCTGGCTGGCGAAGAACAGCGCTATCTGCACCCTCTCGTCGTCCTTCAGTACCTTGATCAGGCCTTGCATGAATGCATCCTTGCGCTCGCCGCTGCCGAATTTCCTGATCTGTTCAAGCAGATAGGCGGCATTCTGCCCCGCCAGGTTGGGGACTTCCGGCGCCTTGCTGACGCCGGTTTCACCGTGGCAGTTGGCGCAGAAGAAGGAAGCCTTGCGGCCGGCCTCGACAGCGGCCTTCAAGGCGGCCGGGTCGCCCTGCACGGCTTTCAGGCGCTCCTGGGTCGCCGGCTGGGCGAACAGCGAAAAACTGGCAAAAAGAAGTCCCGCGGCTGCGACAAACAAGCGCATAACAATTCCCTTACAGTGGAAGGGGCTATTATGCAGTACCCCCAACGGTCAGTCCATCGATCCGCAGGGTTGGCTGGCCGACGCCGACCGGCACGCTCTGCCCGTCCTTGCCGCAGGTGCCGACGCCCGGATCGAGTTTCAGGTCGTTGCCGATCATCGACACGCGGGTCAGCGCGTCCGGCCCGTTGCCGATCAGCGTCGCCCCCTTGATCGGACGCGTCACCTTGCCATCCTCGATCAGGTAGGCCTCGCTCATCGAGAACACGAACTTGCCGCTGGTGATGTCGACCTGGCCGCCACCGAAGTTGGCGGCATAGATGCCCTTCTTGACCGAGGCGATGATTTCCTGCGGGTCGTGCCGGCCGGCCAGCATCATGGTGTTGGTCATGCGCGGCAGCGGCAGGTGGGCGAAGGATTCGCGACGCCCGTTGCCGGTCGGGGCGACGCCCATCAGGCGGGCGTTCAGGCTGTCCTGCATGTAGCCCTTGAGGATGCCGTCCTCGATCAGCACGTTGCGCTGGGTCGGGTTGCCCTCGTCGTCGAAGTTCAGCGAGCCGCGCCGGTCGCTGATCGTGCCGTCGTCGATCACGGTGACGCCCTTGGCCGCCACGCGCTGGCCGATGCGGCCGCTGAAGGCCGAACTGCCCTTGCGGTTGAAGTCGCCTTCCAGGCCGTGGCCGACCGCTTCGTGGAGCAGGATGCCCGGCCAGCCGGAACCGAGAACCACCGTCATCTGGCCGGCCGGCGCCGGTTCGGCGTGCAGGTTGACCACCGCCTGATGCACCGCCTCCCTGGCGTAGCGCTGCAGGACTTCGTCGTCGAAATAACCGAAATCGAAACGGCCGCCGCCACCGGCGCCGCCCTGCTCCCGCTTGCCGTTTTCCTCGACGATGACCGACACCGAGCAGCGCACCAGCGGCCGGATGTCGGCGGCCAGGCGGCCGTCCGAGCCGGCGACGAGGATCACCTCGTATTCGCCGGCCAGCGAAGCCATGACCTGGACGACACGCGGGTCGATGGCCCGGGCGTAGCCTTCCAGGCGCTCGAGCAGCCTGACCTTGGCATCGGCCGGCAGCGACGCGATCGGATCGTTCGGCACATAGAGGGCGCGCGCCGCCTTGACCGCCTGCAAGGCAGGCAGGCTGCCCGACTGCCCCGCCGTCGCGATGGCGCGCACCGCGTTGGCGGCATCGCCCAGGGCCCGGGCGCTGATGTCGTCCGAATAGGCAAAGGCCGTCTTCTCGCCGGAAATGGCGCGCACGCCGACCCCCTGGTCGATGTTGAAGCTGCCCGACTTGACAATGCCCTCGTCGAGGCTCCACGCCTCGGAGCGGGAATACTGGAAATAAAGGTCGGCATAGTCGACCTGGTTCTTCAGGATCTGCCCGAAGGTGCGCGAGAGATCGCCCTCGGTCAGCGAGAAGGGGGTGAGCAGCAGGGATTCGGCTTGCGCCAAGGCGCTCGGTTGAGTCATGAAGCTTCCTTACAGTTTGCGGTGAGCGAGCGCCGGCAGGCTCTCGCGGATGTCGGCAATGCGTTGGTGATCCAGGTCGGCGATGACCACGCCCGGCCCCTTGGCCTTGCGATCGAGGATTTCGCCCCACGGGTCGACGATCATGCTGTTGCCGTGCGTCATGCGGCCGTTTTCATGCGTCCCGCCCTGTCCGACAGCGAGCAGGTAGCATTGGTTCTCGATGGCCCGGGCGCGCAACAGGATTTCCCAGTGCGCCCGGCCGGTCGTCTCGGTGAAGGCCGCCGGCACCAGGATCAGGTCGACCGGCGCCAGCGCCCGGTACAACTCGGGGAAGCGCAGGTCGTAGCAGATCGACAGGGCGACGCGGCCAAAGGGCGTATCGACCGCCGCCACACGGTCGCCGGCCTCAATGAAACTGGCTTCGTCGTAGGCCTCCTCGCCCTTCCTGAAACCGAACAGATGCACCTTGTCGTAGCGCTCGACGCATTCGCCGGCCGGGTTATAGACCAGGCTGGCATTGCGCATCCTGTCCGGCGACGAGGCGGCCAGCGGAAGCGAGCCGGCGAAAAGCCAGATGCCGTGGCGCTGCGCCGTTTCCGCCAGCCATGCCTGGATCGGGCCGTGGCCGAAGCTTTCGCGGGCGCGCACCCGGTCCGCATCCGCGGCGCCGATGATCGGAAAATACTCGGGCAGGACGAGCAGTTGCGCCCCCTGCGCCACGGCCTCCTCGACCAGACGCCCCGCCGCCGCGAGGTTTTCTCCGACGCGCGGCCCGGAAACCATCTGCAAGGCGGCAATCCGGCAATTCTGCTTGCTCATTGCTTGTCTTCCTCCTCTGCCTTCGGCCTGACTTCCTGCGACGACTCCCCGGCCTTGTCGACCTTGGGGTCGGCCCAGGTTCCGGTGACATGATAACGATAGCTGAACAGGCGATTGAGCGGTTTCTGCAGCACGGTGTTGGCCACCAGCGCGGCGGCGCCGATCACCGGATTGACCAGCGCAGCCGTGCCGACCGCCGCCAGCCCGCCCACTTCGGGGCGGACGACAACCTGCATGTCCTGCGTTTCCGTCTTCAGGTCGGTTTCCCCGAGCATTTCGATCTGGGCGGCGGGGCCGTTGATGCGCAAGGGCTCGATGGTCCGCATCACGCCCTTGCGCACGGCGAGCTTGCCTTCGATGCTGTCGAAGGCCAGGCCGTCGCTGAAGATGTCGCGAAAATCGAGGGTCAGCCGGCGCGGCAGGGACTGCAGCGAAATCAGGCCGAGCAGCTTGCCGACGCCCGGCTCCAGCTTGTTGAACTGCCCCTTCTCGACATTGACCGACAGCTGCCCGCCCAGGCTGGGGTAGTGGATTCCGGTCAACGGCCCGTTCCATTGCACGTTGCCGCTCAGCGTGCCGCTGCCGCGACGCACCGCATCGGCATAGCCCAGGCGGTCGAGCAAGCGCCCGACGTCCTTGGCCGCGAGCTCGAAATCCAGCCGCGTCTGATGGCGCCCGGCATTGACCCACACGCCCTTGCCCTTCAAGGCGCCATCCGGGTTCTGCAGGCTGAGCGCCTCGAGATTCCAGGCCCCCTTGTCGTTGCGCGCCTTCAAGTCCAGCCGGCCCAGCGCCCGGTCGCCGATCTGCAGGTCGTCCACCACCAGGCTCATGCCCGGCAGGCTGTTGATCAGCGTCGCGCCGCCCTCGCCGATCTCGGCCGCGGGCTTGAGCACCAGCCGCTTGAAGTGCCCTTCGACCCAGCCTTCGCCGGCCTGCTTCCAGAACAGGTCGCCCGCCGCCTCACGCGTGTTCAGCCCGATCTGCCAGCCGCCGTCGCGCGGCCGCAAGCTCGTCTCGACATTGCTGAAGTCGCGCTCCAAGACGCGAAGCTGCGGCGCCTTCAGGGACAGCACGCTGAGCGCCAGCGCCCCGGGGTCGGCGGATGCGCCATTGGCGCCGTCCGGCAGATAGTTTTTCCAGGCATCCGCATCGAGCCGCGGAGCGGCCACCCGGATGGCCAACCCTTTGTCCGGCAAGCGCGGCTCGGCATCGCCGACGGCAAAGACGCCGCGTTCCCAGGTTTCCCCGCGGCGGACCATCACGCCCTGCCCGACCTTGCCCAGGGTGATGCGGAACTGCTCGCGCTGGGCGTCCGGATGCGTCTGTTCGATGCGCAGCGGCAGCGGCGTCGACGCCGTCTTGTTCAAGGGCTCCGGCAAGGGGGAACTGACGCCGACCAGGTCGGACTCGACGACGACTTCGGCGTTCTTCTTGCGGATATTGATGTCGGCCTTCCAGCCAGCGCCACCGACCAGGTGGTTGATCAGCGGCCATCCGAAGTGATTGCTCACCTCCTTGATCTGCGCGGCACCGCTGGCCTGGATGCCCACCTTGTCGCCGACGCTGCGGACCTGCACCTTGAGCGGGCCGCCGAACACCCGACCGGCGATGTCCTGCGCCGTCGCGCTGTTTTCCGTGAGCTGCAGGCGGCCATTGACCTGGGTCAGCGGCGGCAGCCCGGCCAGGGGCTGCAGCTGGTTGTTCTGGAACCGGTAGTCGCCGCGCATCCTGGTGTCCTGCGCGTGGCGCAAGGGGATGTCGAGCTCCAGGTTCAGGCTGCCGTTGCCGACCGCCTTCATGCCGTCGGTGAAATGGTCGAGGGTCTCGGCCAGCGGGCTTTTCTCGATGAAGCGCAGGAACTCGCCGGTCGGCCCCTGGGCGAGGCCGCGCACATGCAGCATTTCCTCGTGCGATTCGAAATCGGGAATCCGCACGTCGACGCCGGACAGGCTGGCGCCCAGGATGCGCCCCTTGCTGGCGGCGATCTTCATGCCGACATCGAAGCTCATTTCGGCCTCGATGCCTTCGATGGCCGGCCAGCCCGGCACGTAATCCACCTTGGCGTCGGCGGCCCTGGCGGTGACCAGGAACTTGCCCCCCTTGCCGTCGCGGAAGGGGAAATCCTGCAGCTTGCCCTTGAGCACCAGCCGGCCGTCGTAGCCGCGACCGGCAACGATGCCGCGCCGTATCCAGGCGCGCGCCTCGGCATTGACGACGTGCGGCATGTAGCGCCAGACGGCGGTGGCCTCCGCCCGGTCCACCTTCGCCGTCAGGTCGATCTCGCCCGGACCGTCGCCGCTATAGCGATAGACGCCCTGCGCCGAACCGGCGGCGTCGGGCCCCGCGAACTCCAGCTTGTCGAGGCGGATGTCGATGGCCTCCGCCGTATTTTTCCAGCTGGCCTTGGCCTTCAATTGGGTGAGCGCAATGTCGGGAACCGGGAAGATGGCCGGCAGCGACAGGCCGGACCTGCCCGAATCGAGGAGCAGTTCGCCGCCTTTCTCGGTCAGCTCGACGTTTCCGGATACCCCTTCGGCGCCGGGGAAATAGCCGCCCGCGGCCAGGCCCATGTCGTGGAAAGTCGTTTTCAGGCTGTATTTTCTGAGCGTTTCGTCATCCAGCGTCCAGCTCGCCCGCAATTCGGCGACCCGCCCCTGCGGCTTGTGCCGTTCGAGCAACTCGCGGCTCTTGGCATCGAGCGGCATGTAGGCGGCCAGCCGGGCGAGGATGCCGAGATCGAGGAAACTGGCGCTGGCATTGCCATTGACGAGCATCGTCTGCGGATCCTGGCGCCACTCCAGCTTGAAATCGGTCGGCGCGACGCGCACGCCGTCCTGGGTCAGCAACTCGACCTTGTGTCCGGCCAGCGCCCATTCGCTGGCTGCGTAGCGCCCCTCCAGGCGGCCGCGCATGCTGGCCAGATCGAGTTCCGGCAGCTTGCGGCCGAGCCGGATGCGCAGCTCCTCGAGCGCGACGTCGGCCGTCACCTTGCCGGCACCGGCGCCGAGATCGCCCCATACCCGCAAGGCGCCGCGCCCCTGGGGAAGCAGGACGGGGTAGTCGACCCAGGCCCGCCATCCCGCCAGGTCGGCATAATCCAGCTCGACGAAGAGCTTGCCGGTCAGTTGGTCGAGGGCATCGCCCAGCTTGCCGCGCACCTCGCCACGGATATCGATCCGCGCCGCCAGATGCGCCGGCGGCGCGGCCGACAGCCCGAAACGGTGCCGCCGGCCGCTGTTGTCCAGCGCGAACTGCAGATCCTCGAGGACCAGCGGCGGCGCCTTGCGCAGGCGATCCTCCCAGACGATGGTGGCGTCGTGGATGCGGATGCGTTTCTGGTCGAGCACCCATTCGGCAAACGCCGGGTCGCCCTCGCCCTCGGTATCGATGCCGGCGACGGTCAGCTTTCCGTTCGTCTCCCGGCGGACGTGCAGCACCGGCCCGTCGAAGGCCAGCAGCGACAAGGTCGGGCGCAGACGCAGCAGGGTCTGCCACGACATCACGCCCTCGACGCGGGCCAGCGAAAAAGCCGGCATGCCCTGGCGGTCGGCGACCACCACGTCGTCGAGCACGAGATCGGGATTCAGCCCCTGCCAGCGCGCCTCGATGCGGCCGATGCTGACGGCCTGCCCGACCGCCTTGCTGGCGGCGCGCTCGATCTCGTCGCGGTAATCCGCCACCTTGGGCAGCACGACGAAACGCAAGGCCAGCACCAGCACGGTGAACGCCAGCCAGGCCGCGAAAACCAGCCAGCCGCTCCAGCGCAATCCGCGGGCGACCGCCGGCTTGGCCAGGATCGGCCACAGCCAGTGCAAGCGGTGATAGGCCGCGGCACGCAGGTCCGGCGACATTACGCCGGCATTCGGGCCTGACGGCTCACTCACCGGCGAAACCGCTTTGCCATTGGGGGTAATAGATCACTACAATCGGGAAATCGCAAAAGATGACATTCTACCTTTTCGGCCCAGTAGCCGCCCCAACATCATGGACACCACGCTCGATCCCCGCTGGCAGCCGGCCCTCGATCACAGCCGCTACCTGACTACCCTGCTCAACGCCCGCCCCGAGCTGATTCCCGAACTGGCCGCCACCTGGGAGCAGCCGCTGGACGAGGCGCTGCTCATGGCGCCGCTGCGCCAGCCCCTGGCCGACGACGAGGCGGTGCGCTCGACCCTGCGCCGCCTGCGCCAGCGGGCCATGGCCCACCTCGTGCTGCGCGACCTGTGCGGCCTGGCGCCGCTGGCGGAAATCGTCGAATGCATGACCCTGCTCGCCGACGTCACCACCAATTTCGCCCTCGACCACTATCACCGGCAGCTGGCGGAAACCTACGGCGAGCCGCTCGACAGCCAGGGTCGGCCGCTGCGCCTGATGGTCATCGGCATGGGCAAGCTCGGGGGCCGCGAGCTGAACGTCTCGTCCGACGTCGACTACATCTTCATCTACCCCGAAGAAGGCGATACGGCCGGCGCCCAGAAGCGCATCGAGAACTTCGATTTCTTCAACCGCGTGGGCAAGAAGGTCATCCAGGCGCTCGGCGACATCACGGCGGACGGACAGGTTTTCCGCGTCGACATGCGGCTGCGCCCGAACGGCGATTCCGGGCCGCTGGTCTGTTCCATCGACGCGCTGGAAAACTACTTCATCACGCAGGGCCGCGAATGGGAACGCTACGCCTGGATCAAGGCGCGCACCATGAACGCCGGCGACAACCTGCAGCCCGACTGGGTGGTGGCGATGCAGAAAATCGCCCGCCCCTTCGTGTTCCGCAAGTACCTGGATTTCGGCGCGATCAACGCCATGCGCGACCTGCATGCGCAGATCCGCCGCGAAGTCGCCCGCAAGGACATGGCCGACCACGTCAAGCTCGGCCCCGGCGGCATCCGCGAAATCGAGTTCATGGCCCAGGTCTTCCAGCTCATCCGCGGCGGCCGCGACCCGGCGCTGCAGGTCCGCCCGACCCTGCAAGTCCTCTCCCTGCTCGCCGAGCGCAAGCTGATCTCGGCGGAGACCGAGCGCGAACTGAACACCGCCTACGTTTTCCTGCGCCGCCTCGAGCATCGCCTGCAGTATGTCGAGGACAAGCAGACGCACATGCTCCCCACGGACCCCGCCGAGCGCGAAAAGATCGGCCGCAGCATGGGCTTCGCCGGCTGGGACGCGATGGCCGAGGTGCTGGCCGGGCATCGCGACATCGTCAGCCGCCATTTCGAGGCCGTGTTTTCCGACCCCGAGGCCGGCGAACACCCGCTGACCGGCCTGTGGCAGGGGCAGCTCGACGAGGACGGCGCCATCGAGGCGCTCGGCAACCTCGGCTTCCGGCAGCCGCGTGAAGCCATCGCGCGCCTGGCCGACCTGCGCGCCTCCAGCCGCTACCAGCAGCTGCCCTCGGCCAACCGTTCGCGCCTCGACGCCGTCGGCCCGCGCCTGCTCGAAGCCGCCGGCGCGACGCCGGACCCCGACACCACGCTGGTGCGCGGGCTGAGCTTCCTGGAGGGGATCTCCCGGCGCGGCGCCTACCTGGCCCTGCTCCAGCAATACCCGATGGCGCTGCGCCGGGTGGCCGACATGATGTGCGCCTCGCACTGGGCCGCCGACTACCTGAACCGCTACCCGCTGCTCCTCGACGAACTGCTCGACCCGCGCCTGTACGAAATCGCCACCGACTGGAGCGGCTTCCGCGACAACCTGCGCGCCAACCTGGCCCAGCATGCCGGCGACACCGAGCGCGAGATGGACATCCTGCGCGAAATGCACCACGGCCAGGTTTTCCGGCTGCTGGCCCAGGACCTGGCCGGCCTGCAGACCATCGAGCGCCTGTCCGACCACCTGACCGAACTGGCCGACACGCTGGTCCAGGAAACCCTGCCCCTGGTGTGGAGCACCATCAAGAAGCGCCACCGGGACACGCCGCAATTCGCCGTCATCGGCTACGGCAAGATGGGCGGCAAGGAACTGGGCTACGCCTCCGACCTCGACCTGGTCTACCTCTACGACGATGGCGACCAGGAGGCCGCCGAGCATTACACGCGGCTCAGCCAGCGCCTGAATACCTGGCTGTCGAGCCAGACGCCGGCCGGCATCCTGTTCGAGACCGACCTCCGCCTGCGTCCGAACGGGGATTCGGGCCTGCTCGCCGTCTCCGTCGACGCCTTCCGCGACTACCAGCTCAAGAATGCCTGGACCTGGGAACACCAGGCGCTGACCCGCGCCCGCTTCTGTGCCGGCGACCCGGCGGTCGGCCAGCGCTTCGAGGCGATCCGCGTCGAGATCCTGCGCCAGCCGCGCGACCTGGCCAAGCTCGGCGAGGAAGTCGTCGCCATGCGCCGCAAGATGGTCGATGCCCACGCCTCGAAAAGCGAAACCGGGTTCGGCCTCAAGCACGACCCGGGCGGCATCATCGACGTCGAATTCATCGTGCAGTACCTGATTCTCGGCCACGCCCACCGGCATGCCGAACTGACCGGCAACCTGGGCAACATCGCCCTGCTGCGCATCGCCGGTGAACTGGGCCTGATCGACCCGGCCCAGGCCAAGGCGGCCGGCAACGCCTACCGCGAGTTCCGCCGCCTGCAGCACGCCAAGCGGCTGTCGGCCAATCCGAAGGCACCGATCCCGCGGGAGGAAGTGGAGAACCACATCGCGGCGGTGACCGGGCTGTGGCGTTCCGTTTTCGGCTGAACCGGGCGGCGCAAATGAAAAAAGCCGCCCGCGGGCGGCTTTTCTCCGAGCGTCCGGCGCCTACTTCTTCAGCGAATCGCGGATTTCGCGCAGCAGGACGATGTCTTCCGGGGTGACCGGGGCTTCCGGCGCCGGTGCCGGCTCTTCCTTGCGCAGCCGGTTCATCTGCTTGACCATCATGAAGATGATGAAGGCCAGGATGATGAAGTTGACCAGGATGGTCAGGAAGGAACCGTAGGCGAAAACGGCGACGCCCGCCTTCTTGAGATCGGCCAGGGTGGCCAGGTTGTTCGGGTTGTCGCCGAGGATGACGAAGAGGTTGGAAAAATCCAGCTTGCCGACGACGCGGCTGACGATTGGCATGATCAGGTCGCCGACGATGGAGTCCACGATCTTGCCGAAAGCGCCGCCGATGATCACGCCGACCGCGAGATCCATCGCATTGCCCTTGACCGCGAACTCCTTGAATTCCTGAATCATGCCCATGGTATTTTCTCCGTTGATATTGGGTTTAGATGGTTATGGATGCGCCGATTATTCTCTCCGCGGCGAAATCCGGTCAAGCGTTTTTCATAACTTCAGGTTTCCCTACAGAGCTTTACAAAGCCGCTCCGCGGCGGCCTCCAGCGTCTCTTCGCGTTTGGCGAAACAGAAGCGCACCACCTTGTCGTCGCGTCCGTCGGCATAGAAGGCCGAGACCGGGATCACCGCCACCCCGACCTCGCGCGTCAGCCACTCGGCGAAGGCGCGATCCGGCAGATCCGAGATCCGGTCGTAGCGGGCCAGCTGGAAATAGGTGCCGCGGCAGGGCAGCAACTCGAACGGCGTATCCGCCATCAGCCGGCGGAAGCTGTCCCGCTTTTCCTGGTAGAACGCGGCCAGCCCGAGATGGCGCGAGGCATCCCGCATGTACTCGGCGATGGCCAGTTGCGACGGCGCATGCACGGTGAACACGTTGAACTGGTGCACCTTGCGGAACTCGTCCATCAGCGCCGCCGGGCCGACCACGTAGCCGATTTTCCAGCCGGTGATGTGGTAGGTCTTGCCGAAGCTGGAGACGACCAGGCTGCGCGCCGCCAGCTCCGGATGCCCGCACAGGCTGGCATGCCGCTCGCCGTCGAAGACGATGTGCTCGTAAACCTCGTCGGACAGGATCACGATGTCGGTGCCGCGCACCAGCTCCGCCAGCTGGTCGAGATCGGCCCGGGAGAGCAGGCTGCCGGTCGGGTTGTGCGGCGAATTGAGCATGATCATCCGCGTCCGCGGGGTGATCAGCGACGCCACCTGCTGCCAATCGGGCGCGTAGTCGGGAAACTTCAGCTGGGCATGGACCGCCTTGCCGCCGACCGTTTCGATGGCCGGCACATAGCTGTCATAGACCGGCTCGAAGACGATCACCTCGTCGCCCGGCCGGACGAAGGCGGCGACGGCGGTGAAGATGGCCTGCGTCGCCCCCGCCGTGACCGTGACCTCGGATTCGACATCGAAACGCGGGCCGTACAGGGCGGCCACCTTGTCGACGACGGCCTGGCGCAGTTCCGGCAGACCGGCCATCGGCGCGTACTGATTGCGCCCGGCGAGCATGTGGCGATGCACCGCATCGAACAAGGCCGGCTCGGCCTGGAAGTCGGGAAAGCCCTGCGACAGGTTGACGGCGCCGCATTCGGCGGCCATGCGGGACATGACGGTGAAGATGGTCGTTCCCATGGCCGGGAAGCGGGAGTCGATGCGAAGCTTGGTTTCCATGGTCGAGCCCTGAACAGACGAGACGGGCACTATGCCACAGTCGGCCGGCCGGGCGCTGCGCCCGCCTCAGGCGACGACCAGCACGTCGCCCTGCGCCTCGGCCAGCAGGTGCTTGGTGGTGCTGCCGAGCAGCAGCTCCTCGAAAACGCCCGCGCCGTGCTTGCCGACCACGATCAGCTCGCAGTCGAGTTCCTGTTCGTACTCGAGGATGCGTTGCGATACGTCGCCGTTGACCATCACCGTGCGCAGCCGGCCGGGCTCGATGCCGCTCGTCTCGAGCAGGCCGGCCAGGTTGGCCTGCGCCCGGGCGGCGGCCAGGGAACGGTAGTGCTCGATCTTCGCCTCGTCGACACCGGCATAACGCAGCTGGCCCTCGAAAGGCACCTCGTAAACATGCATCGCCGTGATCACTGCGCCGGGAGCGATCTCCGCCGCCAGCTTCAGGGCGCGCAGCGAAACCGGCGAAAAATCGACGGGAACCAGCACGCAACGGTAGCGCTCGTGGGGCGGCAGCCTGACCACCAGCACCGGCACGCGCGCCGAACTGAGCAAGCGCTCGGCGGTCGAGCCGAGCAGGATATGGCGCAGGAAGCTGGCGCCCCGGGCCCCGAGCACCAGCAGATCGGCCCGGGCGGCATCGACGCGGGCCAGCAAGCCGGGCAACAGGTCGCCGGTGGATAGATCGAGGGCCGGCGCGACGGCGAAGCGCTGCCGGACGGATTCCCCCAGCTCGCGCATCGCTTCGCGCAAACCTTCCTGCAAGGCTTCCGCCACCCGCTCGTCGGCCGTGCCCAGCAACTGCCGCAACTGCGCCAGCGGGGCCTGGCTCGCCACATGGATCAAGGTCAGGCAGGCATCGCGGTCGGCGGCGAGCATGGCCGCCCGCTCGCTGGCATGACGCGCCGGGGCCGACAGGTCGGTGGCGGCAACGATGCGGTTCAAGTTCGTCATATGCGCTCTCCCTTGCACGAGACACCAAGACAATCAGCGGCTGCCCAGCCTCTCCTCGCTGCGCCGCAAAACGTGGCCGGCCATGCCGCGCGCCAGCTCTTCCTCGCCGAGAAAGACGGTACCCAGCTTTTCCCGGCGCAGCAGCTCGGACTCGACCTCGCTGTGCGTGCGCAACACGATGTCGATGTCCGGATTCAGCGCCCGCGCCGTGGCCACCATTTTCCGCACGTCGATCGGGTCGGGGGTGGCGACGACGAGCATGGCGGCGGCGGCGACATGCGCCTGAATCAGGACCGAGGCTTCCGCCGCATCGCCCGACACGGCCGGGATGCCCCGCTGGCGAAGGATTTCCACCAATTCCCGGTTCTGTTCGGCGACGACGAAGGGGATGTTCCGCTGCAGCAAGTCCTCGGCGATGCGCTGCCCGACGCGCCCGTAGCCGACCAGCACGACCTGGCGTTCGAGATACTTGCGCTCGGTGCTCGTCGGCAGTTCGGCATACGGGTCGTCGCGCTGCTCGAGCTGGCGCGCCACCGACGATTTGCCCAGGACCCAGCGGCGCAAGGGTTCGACGACCGAGAACATCACCGGGTTAAGGGCAATCGAGATCAGCGCGCCGGCCAGCACCAGGCTCATGCCTTCGGCCGACATCAGCCCCAGCGCCTGGCCGAGACCGGCCAGGATGAAGGAAAACTCGCCGATCTGGGCCAGGCTGGCGGCCACGGTCAGCGCGGTATTCAGCGGGTAGCGGAAGGCCAGCACGATGGCCAGCGCGGCCAGCGTCTTGCCGAGCATGATGATGGCGACGACGATCAGCACGCGCAGCGGTTCCTCGAGCAGGATGGCCGGCTGGAAGAGCATGCCGACCGAGACGAAGAACAGCACCGAGAAGGCATCGCGCAAGGGCAGGGACTCCTCAGCCGCGCGGTGGCTGAATTTCGATTCGCGCATCACCATGCCGGCGAAGAAGGCGCCGAGCGCGAAGGAAACGTTGAACAGGGAAGCCGCGCCGTAGGCGATGCCGATGGCCGCCGCCACCACGGCCAGCGTGAACAACTCGCGCGAGCCGGTGCCGGCCACCTGCCAGAGCAGCCAGGGAATCGCCTTGCGGCCGACCGCCAGCATCAGGCCGATGAAGGCGCCAACCTGGAGCAACGTCTTGGCCACGGTCAGGCCGACCGATTCGCCGGCCGCTGCGGAACCGGCCTCGCCGCCCAGCACGCCGGCCAGCGGCGGCAACAGGACCAGTACGAGGACGGTGGCCAGGTCCTCGACGACCAACCAGCCGACCGCGATTCGCCCGTTCATGCTGTCGAGCACGCCGCGCGCCTCGAGCGCCTTGAGCAGGACGACGGTGCTGGCGCAGGACAGCGACAGGCCGAACAGCAGGCCATGTCCCCATTCCCAGCCCCAGGCCTGGGCCACGCCGAGGCCAAGCAAGGTGGCGCAGGTCATCTGCACCACGGCGCCGGGGACGGCGATGCGCTTGACCGCCAACAGGTCGCCCAGCGAAAAATGCAGGCCGACGCCGAACATCAGCAACATCACGCCGATCTCGGAGAGCTGGGCGGCGAGATGCATGTCGGCGACGAAACCCGGCGTTGCCGGTCCGATCAGGATGCCCGCCACCAGATAGCCGACCAGCGCCGGCAATTTGACGCGTTCGGCCACGAAGCCAAGAATCAGGGCCACGCCAAAGCCGGCGGCCAGGGTCGTAATCAGGGAAATATTGTGTTCCATGCATCCTTTCCGGTAGTCACTTACGCTTTTATCATCAATTCGGTCCCGCACCGACAGTCGTGACGGAAATATCGGTCAGGAAAAACCGGACAGACACGACAGCCGGCCTCCGCCACGCACGCACTGATTGACCGCCGAGCCACCCGGCAGTTCATCGCCCGGCGAACAAGCCGCCCGGAATCCCGCGGCTATGCCAAAATTCGCCCCATGAACATCGACGGCATTCCCACTCGTACCCTGCGCGCCCATCCCGAGCGGCGCGTCATCGACATCATCGACCAGACCCGCCTGCCCCATGCGCTGCACTGGGTCCGCGTCGCCACGCTGGACGAGGCGGCGCACGCCATCCGCGCCATGCAGGTGCGCGGCGCCCCGCTGATCGGCGCCACCGCCGCCTACGGCCTGGCCATCGCCCTCGATTTCGAAGGCTCCGACCGGCGCCTGGCCGAAGCGATCGCCGTGCTCGGCGCCACCCGGCCGACCGCCGTCAACCTCCACTGGGCGCTGGCCCGCATGGAAAAGCTGCTGCGCCCGCTAGCGGCCGATGAACGCTGCGCCGCCGCCTGGACCGAAGCCGCCGCCATCGCCGAGGAAGACGTGGCGCAGAACGCCGCCATCGGCCGGCACGGCCTGAAGCTGTGGAACGAGCTGATCGTCGCCGACGGCCGGACGCTGAACATCATGACCCACTGCAACGCCGGCTGGCTGGCGACGGTGGACTGGGGCACCGCGCTGTCGCCGGTCTATGCCGCGCACGACGCCGGGGTGCCGGTGCATGTCTGGGTCTCCGAAACCCGGCCGCGCAACCAGGGCCTGCTCACCGCCTGGGAACTGGAACAGCACGGCGTGCCGCACACCCTGATCGCCGACAACGCCGCCGGCCTGCTCATGCGCCAGGGCCGGGTCGACGCGGTGATCGTCGGCGCCGACCGCATCGCCGCCAACGGCGACGTCGCCAACAAGGTCGGCACCTACCTCAAGGCGCTGGCCTGCGCCGACAACGGCATTCCCTTCTACGTCGCCGCGCCGCGCTCGACGCTCGACTTCGCCTGCCCGGACGGCGCCGACATCCCGATCGAGGAACGCGACGGCGACGAATTCCGCCTGGTGCACGGCCTCGACCGCCACGCCCAACCGTCGGCGCTGCGCCAGCTGCCGGCCGGCGAGGATGTCGCCAACCCGGCCTTCGACGTGACGCCGAACTGGCTGGTCAAGGCCATCATCACCGAGCGCGGCGTCTGCGCCGCCAGCCGCGAAGGCCTGCTCGCGCTCTACCCGGAGGAAGGCCGTGGCTGATTTGCGCGACGATCTGATCGCCACCGCCCGCGCCATGCAGCCGGCCGGGCTGAACAGGGGCACTTCGGGCAATGTCAGCGTGCGCCACGGCGACGGCTTCCATATCACGCCGACCGGCATGGCTTACGACCGCCTGCTCGCCGACGACATTCCGCTGATGGCGCTCGACGGCACGCATGCCGGCCGGCGCAAGCCGTCGTCGGAGTGGCGCTTCCACCGCGACCTCTACGCCGCCCGGCCGGAGGTCGGCGCCGTGCTCCACGCCCATTCGCCCTTCGCCGTCAGCCTGGCCTGCCTGCGCCGCGACATACCGCCCTTCCACTACATGATCGCCCGCTTCGGCGGCGATACGATCCGCTGCGCCGACTACGCCATTTTCGGTTCGGATGCCCTGTCGGCATCGGCGATGACCGCGATGGCCGACCGCAAGGGCTGCCTGCTCGCCAACCACGGCCTGCTCGTCGCCGGCCACGATCTCGACGATGCCCTGGCGCTGGCCGTCGAACTGGAGGAGCTGTGCGAACAATACTGGCGCGCCTGCCAGCTGGGCGAACCGGTGCTGCTGTCGGCCGGCGAGATGGCCGAAGTCCTCGTCAAATTCGCCGGCTACGGACAACAATGAGCACGGATCACGACCTCGCCCGCTGGGCGCACCGGCACCACTACGGCACCGGCAATGCGGCGGCCGAACGCGGCACGCGCCTGGTGCTGTGGATCACGCTCGCCACCATGCTGGTCGAGATCGTCGCCGGCTGGTGGTTCAACTCCATGGCGGTGCTCGCCGACGGCTGGCACATGAGCTCGCACGCCCTGGCCATCGGCCTGTCGGCCTTCGCCTATGCGGCGTCGCGCAAGTACGCCAACGACCCCAGCTTCGCCTTCGGCACCTGGAAGATCGAGGTGCTGGCCAGCTACACCAGCGCCATCTTCCTGCTCGGCGTGGCCGGCGCGATGATCTTCGGCTCGCTCGAACGGCTGTGGTCGCCGCAGCCGATCCACTACGCCGAGGCGATGGGTGTCGCCGTCTTCGGCCTGCTGGTCAATCTCGTCTGCGCCCTGATCCTGGGCGGCGCGCACGGCCACGACCACGGGCACGATCATGGGCACGGCCATCACCACGATCACGGCCATGACCACCACCACGACCTCAACCTCAAGGCCGCCTACATCCACGTCGTCACCGACGCGCTGACCTCGGTACTGGCGATTGCCGCCCTCGCCGGCGGCTGGCTGTGGGGCTGGGCCTGGCTCGATCCGGCCACCGGCCTGGTCGGCGCGGTACTGGTCGCGTTATGGGCGAAGAACCTGATCGCGCAGAGCGGCCGCGTGCTGCTCGACCGGGAAATGGATCATCCGGTCGTCGACGAAATCCGCGAGGTCATCGCCGCGCTGCCGGCGGCCGGCAACACGCTGCTCACCGACCTGCACGTCTGGCGCGTCGGCAACGGCGCCTATGCCTGCGCGCTCAGCCTGCTCACCCACGATGCCGGGCTGACGCCGCTGCAGATCCGCCAGGCGCTCTGCGTGCACGAGGAGATCATGCACGTCACGGTCGAGATCCATCGCTGCGATATCTGCTGAGCGGCGCCCCGCTCAGGAAAGCTCGTGCCGCTCGCGCTCGAGATGGGTGATGTAGCGCTGCACCCGGGCTTCGGCCGGGCGCGGCAGATCGTTGAATTGCAGGCCGATGCGCCACTGCCGGAAGCCGCCCCGGCTGTCCCGTTCGGTGATGTGGCGGACGGTCGCGCTGAACAGCAGGTCGTGCGCATCGTCCGGCAGGGAAAAGCGGCAGTTGGGCAGCACGCTGCCGCTGACCAGGTCGTCGGCCAGCGACGCGGCGTTGAGCCCGATTCCCGCCACCGAGATATCGTGCGCCGCCAGGCTCAGCAGCGCGCCGCCCGGCAGGCGGCCGTGAAACTGCAGCGGCTTGACCCGCGGCGTGTCGATGCGGAAAAACTCGCGGCGCTGCAAGCGAACGAGATGCTCCGGCAGGCCGATGGCAAAGGCCTGGCTTCCCGCGTAGAGAATCTCCCGCGCCTTGCCGCCGACGAACTGGACGTGAATCCCGCCCGGCCGGGCGACGAAGATGCTGCGCTCGCTCTGCAGAAAGCGCCGGTTGGTCTCCAGGCTGCCGCTGCAGTCGAAAACCAGCATCTGCTTCTCGGGCAGGACGGCGAGCAGCGTGGTCAGGAACATCTCCTCGCCGCCATGGAACTGGACGGAAAACCCGGTTTTTGCGCGCGCAAAGCCATCCAGCGTGAACGCCACCGGACGTTTGCCGACGACATGGAAACGCGCTTCGATCTCGGCTTCGGAAAGCTGCGCGATCTGGCTCACGGCAACTCCAGCACGCGCAGCAACGACGCCGTGTCGTCGCGCCCCCAGCCTTGCGCCATCAGGGCGTTGAGCTGCTGGTCGACGACCGCCGCCAGAGGCAGCGGTACGCCGCTCTGCCTGGCCGCTTCGAGAACCAGTCCGAAATCCTTGTGATGCAGGCGGGCTTCGATGCCGGCTGCGAAATCGCGCCGCACCATGCGCTCGCCCATCACGTCGAGTACCCGCGAGGCGGCCGAGCCGCCGGCCAGCGCCGCGCGCACCTGGCCGCAATCGACGCCGGACGCCGCGGCCAGCCGCATGGCCTCGGCCACCGCCTGGATGGCGGCCACCATGATCATCTGGTTGCACGCCTTGGCGACCTGCCCGGCGCCGTTCGGCCCGATATGGACAATGCGCTGGCCGAGGCAGGCGAGCAGCGGACGAACCCGCTCGAGCACCAGGGCGTCGCCGCCGGCCATGATGGCGAGCGTGGCGTCGATGGCCCCCTGCTCGCCGCCGGAAACCGGCGCGTCGAGCATGTGGATGCCCCGTTCGCCGAGCTTGGCCGCGATGCGCCGGGCGACGTCCGGGGCGATGGTCGAGCAGTCGACCAATACCGAATCCCGCGCCATGCCGGCGCTCAGCCCCTGCTCGCCGAGCACGACGCCTTCGACATCGGCGCTTGAGGTGATCATCGTGAACACCACCTCGCAACGCCGGCCCAGCTCGGCAGGCGTGGCGCACACGGTGGCCGGCAGATCGCCGACGCTGTCCGGGCGGCGTGCCCAGACGAAGAGTTCATGCCCGGCCCGCTGCAGGTGCAAGGCCATCGGACGCCCCATGACGCCGAGGCCGATGAAGCCGACTTTCATGATGCCTGGCCCGACAGCTTTTCCAGCAGCTTGAGCACGGCGACGGAATCTTCCTCGCCGTGGCCGCTGCCGACCATGGCGTTGAACATCTGCGCCGTCGCCGCCGAGCCGGGCAGGCACAGGCCGAGCTCGTGCGCGGTCTGCATCACGATATTGAGATCCTTCTCGTGCATCCAGCTCTTGAAGCCCGGCTTGAAATTGCGGTCGAGCATGCGCTGGCCGTGATTCTCGAGGATGCGCGAATAGGCGAAGCCGCCGAGCAGCGCCTCGCGCACCTTGGCGCCGTCGACGCCGTTCTTCGCGGCAAAGGCCAGCGCCTCGGCAACGGCCAGCACGCCCATGCCGGTGACGATCTGGTTGGCCGCCTTGGCCACCTGGCCGGCGCCTGACGCGCCGACGTGGATGACGTTCTTGCCCATGCAGGCGAAGGCCGGGCCGGCCTTGGCAAAACCGGCTTCGGTACCGCCGGCCATGATCGACAGGGTGCCGGCGATGGCGCCGACCTCGCCGCCCGACACCGGCGCATCGACGAAATCGATGCCGGCCGCCGCCAGTTCCTCGCCGATCCGGCGCGCCGCCCCGGGCGCGATGGTGCTCATGTCCACCGCCACCAGCCCCGGCTCGGCGCCGCGGGCGACGCCGCGCATGACTTCGGCGACGTCCGGCGCATCGGCCACCATGGAAATGACCAGCTCGCAACCCTTCGCCGCATCGGCCGGGTCGAGCGCCGCCCGTGCGCCGGCGGCGACGAGCGGTTGCATGGATTCGGCGCGGCGCGCCCAGACGCTGAGGTCATGGCCGCCCTTGATGAGGTTGAGCGCCATGGGGCGCCCCATGATGCCGAGGCCGATGAATCCGATCTTCATAGAAAACTCCCAGTCGAGAAGCCTCGAATTTTAGGCAAGCGCCAGGCCGGGTCAAGACCGTTCAGGCGGGAAGCGCCCTGAACAGGCCGAAGCCGCCGAAACCGACAACCTCTTCGGCCGACGCCGGCTGGTAGAAATGGAAGCCCTGCACCCGCTCGCATTCCAGGGTGCGCAGGAACTCGGCCTGGGCAAAATTCTCGACGCCCTCGGCGACGAGCTGCAAGCCGAGCGAACGGCCGAGCAGCACGATGGAGGTGAGCAGCGACGCGGCATCGGGATCGCTGTCGACATCGGCGAGGAAGGAGCGGTCGATCTTCAGGCGATCGAGCGGGAAGCGGCGCAGGTAGGCCAGCGACGAGTAGCCCGTCCCGAAATCGTCGATCGCCAGCTTGATGCCCATGTCCTTGAGCTCGGCCAGCGTGCGGATCGCCTCGTCGACGCCGTGCATGACGGTGCTTTCGGTGATTTCCAGCTCCAGCCGGTTGGCGCTGACGCCGGTCTCGGCCAGGATGGCGCGCACCGAGCGCGCGAATTCCGGCTGGCGGAACTGGTGCGCCGATATGTTGACCGCCATCTCGCCCATGTCGACGCCCTGGTCCAGCCAGGAGCGCACCTGGCGGCAGGCGGTGAGCAGCACCCAGTGACCGAGGGGCAGGATCAGGCCGCACTCTTCGGCCACCGGGATGAACTCGGCCGGCCCGATCAGCCCGCGCTGCGGGTGGCGCCAACGGACCAGCGCCTCGACGCCGACCACCTTGCCGCTGAGCAGATCGACCTGCGGCTGGTAGTGCAGGACCAGCTGGTTCTCGGCCAGCGCGCGCCACAACTCGCTTTCCAGGTGCAGGCGCTTGGTGGCCGCCGCGTTCATCGGCTCGGTGAAGAACTTGTAGTTGGCCCGGCCGTGGGCCTTGGCGTAATACATGGCGGTGTCGGCGTTGCGGATCAGCGCCTGGCCGTCCCGTCCGTCCTCGGGATAGAGGCTGATGCCGATCGACGACGTCATGTGCAGGATATGGCCATCGACGTCGCAAGGCTCGCTGATCAGCTTGATCAGGCGATCGGCCAGCGCGATGGCCGTTTCCTCGTTATCGAGCTGCTCGATGAAGATGACGAATTCGTCGCCGCCCAGGCGGAACAGGCGCCGGGCCTGGTCCATGCTGGCCCCGAGCCGGCGCGCCAGTTCGGCCAGCAGGCGGTCGCCGGCGGGATGGCCGAGCGAGTCGTTGACCGTCTTGAAATTGTCGAGATCGATGACCAGCAAGGCCATGCGGTCGATGCCCGGCACCGCCCCGTCGAGCGCCTTGAGCAAATGGGCATCCAGCGCCAGGCGATTGGGCAGGTTGGTCAGCGGGTCGTGGCGGGCGAGATACTCGAGGCGCTGGGCCTGCGCCTTGCTCTCGCTGGCATCGCAGAAAACCGCGACATAGTGCGAGATATGCACGCCATCCTCGCAGATGGCCGTGATGCGCATCTGCTTGGGATAGATCGTGCCATCCTTGCGCCTGTCCCACAGCTCGCCTTCCCAGTAGGCATTCTCGGCGACGAAATCCCAGACGTTGCGATGTCCGGTCAGGCCCTGGTGCCCGGCGCTGAGGCGGGTCGGCGTCAGGCCGATGACCTCTTCCGATGCGTAGCCGGTGATGGCGGTGAACGCGGCGTTCACCGACAAAATGCGTTGCGCGCTGTCGGTCAGCATCATGGCTTCCGACGCGTGATCGACGATCAGCCTCTGCAAGGCCAGCCGGGCCGACGCCTCGACCCCGGTGCGCCGCATGTGCCGGCACGCCTGCCAGACGAGCAGGGTCAGCAATGCCCCCAGCGCCAGCACGCAGCCCACCCTGGGCAGATCGGCGCGCAGGTTCCCGACGGCCGACAGGGCAAGCCCCGACTTCACGGGGTAAGCGAGCATCCACAGGTCGTGGCCGATCAGGCTCCACACCAGCAGAAGAGCCGCGAAGGCAACGAGACCATATTTTCGACCGGGAACGGTCGGGCTGACAGGCAAGATTCGGCTACCGGAACATGAACATGGCTGGCAGTGTAGCCGAGAAAAATATTACTTTCAGCCTAAATCGATTGCACTACAGAAAAAAGACATTGCGCATATACAACAAGCGCTTACGACAGACTATTAATCCTTGACCTGAAAGTACTTTCGGCGGCGTTGCTTATTCGCAACAAGCGCCGCCGTCGCCCTTCCGGAAGCCCATCCGGCGCAGCAGTTTTTCCGGCGGGCAGAAGCCCGTAAACCCGCTCTGCAGCAGGTTGAAGCCGACGAAGGCGGTGAAGGCGAGGAACCAGCGGGAGACGAACAGCGGGCTCTCGTCGACGCCCAGTGCCAGCGACAACAGGATGAAGCTGCCGGCCATGATCCGGATCACGCGTTCGATGGTCATGATTTTTCCTTTCCGAAGGCTGAGAAATAGAGCACGGGAATCACCACCAGGGTGAGCAGCGTGGACACCAGGATGCCGAAGATGAGCGCCAGCGCCAGGCCGTTGAAGATCGGGTCGTCGACGATGAACAAGGCGCCGAGCATGGCGGCCAGCGCGGTCAGGGCGATCGGCTTGGCGCGCACGGCGGCCGACTGGATCACCGCGTCGCGGACGTTCATGCCGCCGGCCACCTGCTGCCGGATGAAATCGACCAGCAGGATGGAGTTGCGGACGATGATGCCGGCCAGGGCGATCATGCCGATCATCGAGGTGGCGGTGAATTGCGCGCCGAACAGCGCGTGCCCCGGCATGACGCCGATGAGTGTCAGCGGGATCGGCGCCATGATGATCAGCGGCACCGAATACGAGCCGAAGTGGGCGACGACCAGCAGGTAGATCAGGATCAGGCCGACGCCATAGGCGATCCCCATGTCGCGGAAGGTTTGGTAGGTCACCTTCCACTCGCCGTCCCACTTCACGCTATAGCCCGCATAGGGGTCCGGCGGCTGGCGGATGAACCATTCGCCCAGCGTTCCCCCCTCGTCGAGGGCCATGCCGTTGATCCGCGAACGGATGTCGAACATGCCGTAGAGAGGGGAATCAAGTTTGCCGCCCATGTCGCCGACGACATAGACCACGGGCAGCAGGTCCTTGTGGAAAACGGCCTTCTCGCGCGCCGCGTCGCGCACCTCGACCAACTCGGAAACGGCGACCAGCCGCCCGTCGCGCGAACGCACGCGCAGCTTCAGCAAGGCGTCGAGCGACGACTGGCGCTCCGCCGGCAGGACGATCCGGACCGGCACCTCGTGCTTCGAATCGGCATTGCGGGCCGGCGTCACGTCCATCCCGGCCAGCCCCATGCCGACCACCTCGACGATATCGCTCTGCGCCACGCCGAGCTGCGCCGCCTTGCTCTGCAGCACATGCAGCACCAGCTTGCGGCTGTCCGCCTCGACGCTGTCATCCACGGCGACGACGTCGGCGCTCTGCCCGAAAGCCGCCCGCACCCGCTTGCCGACGGCCATCTGGCCGGCGTAATCGGGGCCGTAGACCTCGGCGACGATGGGCGACATGACCGGCGGCCCCGGCGGCACCTCGACGACCTTGGCAACACCGCCGTTGGCCTGGCCGATGGCCTCGATGCGCTGGCGAACCGCCACCGCGATGTCGTGGCTCTGCCGCGTGCGATGGTGCTTGTCGGCCAGGTTGACCTGGATGTCGCCCTTTTCCGGCGCGGCGCGCAGGTAGTACTGGCGCACCAGGCCGTTGAAGTTGATCGGGCTGGCCGTGCCGGCATAGGCCTGGTAATTCACGACATCGGCTTCCTTCGCCAGCTCGCCGCCGATCTCGTGCAGCACGCGCGCCGTTTCCTCGACGGGCGTGCCGACGGGCATGTCGAGCACGACCTGGAACTCGCTCTTGTTGTCGAAGGGCAGCATTTTCAGAACGACCAGCTGCAACCAGGCGAGCGACACCGAGCCGAGAATGAGCAGGACGATCGCCAGCGCCAGCTTGCGCCGCGCCGCACCGCCGGTGAGCGGGTCGAGGAAGGGCGTCAGCAGCCGGCGGAAGGTCGCATCCAGCCTGGCGTCGAGCCGGGAAACCCGGTCGCCGCCCGGCGCATGGCCCGGCGCCTTCATCAGGCGGGCGGCCAGCCAGGGCGTGACGACGAAGGCGACCGCCAGCGAAATGGCCATGCCCATCGACGAATTGATCGGGATCGGGCTCATGTACGGCCCCATCAGCCCGGTCACGAAGGCCATCGGCAGCAGGGCGGCGATGACCGTCAGGGTGGCCAGGATGGTCGGGCCGCCGACTTCGTCGACGGCGTCCGGAATGATCTCCGCGAGCTTCTTTTCCGGATACAGGCCTTGCCAGCGGTGAATGTTCTGGCTACGGCCGTCCGCTTCTGCGGACTTAACGGTCGCTTCGCTCGCGTTAGCCTGCGCCGAAACATTCATCGCCATGTGGCGATGAATGTTTTCAACAACCACGATGGCATCATCGACCAGTATCCCGATCGAGAAGATCAGCGCGAACAGCGACACCCGGTTCAGCGTGAAGCCCCAGGCCCACGACGCGAACAGCGTCGCCGCCAGGGTCAGGGTCACGGCGAGGCCGACGATCACGGCCTCGCGGCGCCCCAGCGCGAAGAAGACGAGAGCCACCACGAAAGCCGTCGCGAAAATGAGCTTGCCGATCAGTTTCTGCGCCTTCTCGGTCGCCGTCTCGCCGTAATTGCGGGTGACCGTGACCTCGACGCCTTCCGGAATCACCGTATCGCGCAGGGAGGCCACCCGTGCCACCGCCGCCCCGGCCACATCGGCCGCATTGACCCCCGGCTGCTTGGACAACTGCACGGTGACCGCCGGGAACTCGCCCTCGCGATTGCCGAACCAGGCATAGCGGCGCGGCTGGTCGGGGCCATCCTCGACGCTCGCCACATCGCTCATGAAGACCGGCTTGCGCGATTTCTCGTCGCCGCGCACCGCCACCACCAGCTGCTTCACGTCGCCGGCCGACTCCAGGTAGGTGCCGGTATGCACCAGCACCTCGCGATTGCCCGCCGTCAGGCTGCCCGACGGCTGCAAGGCGTTCGATACCTTGAGCGCCCCGGCCAGGTCCTGCGGCGTCACCCCGTAGGCGCTCATCCGCTCGGCATCCATCAGCACGCGGATGGCGTGATCCGGGCCGCCCAGCGTGGACACGTCGCGCGTCCCCTTGATGCGCTTGAGTTCGGTCTCGACGGCCCGCGCCACCTGCTGCAGCTCGAAGGCCGAGCGCCCGGCATCGGCGGTCCAGAAAGTCAGCGACAGGATGGGCACGTCGTCGATGCCGCGCGGTTTGATGACCGGCTCCTGCACCCCCAGGTTGGGCGCCAGCCAGTCGCGATGGGAATGTACCGTGTCGTACAGGCGCAGCACCGCGTCGTTGTACTTCACCCCGACATCGAACTGCACCGTGATCACCGCCATGCCCGGGCGCGACATCGAATAGACATGCTCGACGCCGTGCAGGCGCGACAGGACCTGCTCGCCGGGCCGGGCGACCAGGTTCTCGACATCCTTGGCCGAAGCGCCGGGGAAGGGGATCAGCACGTCGGCCATGGTGACGTCGATCTGCGGCTCCTCCTCGCGCGGCGTGACCAGCGTGGCAAAGAGGCCCAGCAGGAAGGCGACCAGCGCAAGCAGCGGCGTCATCCGCGAGGCCAGGAACAGGGCGGCGATACGCCCGGAAACCCCCAGCGGATTCTTGGCGGCGGACACGGCTTATTTGCCTGACTTGAGCTGGATGCCGACCCGGACCGGATCGGTCGCCACCTTGTCGCCGCTCGCCAGCCCGGCCAGCACCTCGATTTCGGCATGCCCGACCGGATCGCCGAGACGGAGCTGGCGCAGGGAAAACCGGCCATCGGCCGCCTGCACATAAACGGCGGAGACCTCGCCGCGGCGCACGACGGCAGCCGACGGCACGGTCAGTTTCTCGGCCTGCCCGGTGACGAAATGAACGCGGGCGAACATCCCGGGAATCGCTTCCGGCATCGCCGGCAAGCCGATCCGCACCGGGGAGACATGGGTCGCCGCATCGGCTGTCGGCAAGACCTGGACCGAGGTCGCCGTCACCCACTTGCCCAGTTCCGGAAACTCGACCCGCGCCGTCCCGACGGCGCGCATCTCCTTCAGGCGATACTGCGGAATGCTCGCCGTCACGCGCAAGCCGCCCGGCTGATAGAGCGTGAACAACGGCGCCCCGGGCATGGCCATGTCGCCCGCCTCGGCATGGCGACGGGCGATGACGCCGGAAATCGGCGCCACGACCGTGGCATGGCTCTGCCCGGCAGCCGCCGCGGCGCGATTGGCCGCGGCAGCGTCGAGATCGGCCCTGGCCTTGTCGACGGCCGCCTGGCTGACGAATTTCTGCGCCTTGAGTTGCTGCTGGCGTTCGAAATGCACCTTGGCATTGGCATGGACGGCATCGGCGGCGCGCGCCGCTTCGGCGGCCTCGCGCGCATCAAGGCGCATCAGCACGTCGCCCTTGTTCACCACCTGCCCGGCATCGGCCCTGACCTCGAGGATGCGCCCGGCCAGCCGGGCGCCGACCGTGGTCTGCTGGACGGCTTCGACCAGCGCATCGGCCGGGAAGCCCAGATCGACGGCATGCGGCCGCACGGTCACGACCGCGGCCGGCTCGGCGGCAAGCGCAGCCGCGACAAACAGGGGCAAGCCCCACGCGAAAGGACGAAAGGCATTTGCGTTCATGAATATAAGAATACTCTAATTCACGAGCGCAGTGCAAGCCAGGGCGCCGCGAGCGCGTTGATTTACCGCGGGTTTTCAGCCCGCTGGAATCAGGCCGGCTTCCAGATATTGCGGCAGCGCGTTTCGACGATCCACCAGCTGCACGCCGCACCGGCCAGGGCCAGCGCCACGGCAACGCCCAGGCCGCCGCGCCAGGCGGCGAGATCGTAGACCCGGGCCCCGGCCACCATCTCGCCCCGCCAGCCGAGATCCATGACCCAGCCGACCAGCGGCTGGCACAAGGCGGCGGCGAGGAAACTGCCCATGTTCGTGACGCTGGTCGACATCCCCGACAGCATCGGCGGATTGACTTCCTTGGCACACGCCCAGGTCAGGGAGAAGCCGGCCGTGGCCACGCCGAGCAGGCCGAACATCGCGTAGGAGAATTCGATCGGCAGACGGATGCCGGACAGCAGCCACAGCCAGACCAGCGCGTAAACATGGCTGGCGGCGATGATGACCGGCTTCCGCCGCCCCAGGCGATCCGACAGCGTGCCGAGCAGCAGGCAACCGACGGCGAAGCCGCCGAACCACAGCGACAGATGCGACGCCGCCACCGGCCGCGCCATGTCGTGCACCTGCATCAGGTAGGGCACGGTCCACAAACCGGCGAAGGTGAAGAAAGCACCGCAGGTTCCGGTATTGACCAGGATGGCCGGCCAGGTCGCGCGGTTGCGCACGACCGACAGCAGGCTGTTGAGCAGGACGGTACGGTCGAAGCGGGGAGCCGCGCCGGGCACGCCATCCGGCTGCTCCGGCCGGTCGCGCACGATCAGCCAGCACAGCGCCGCGAGCACCAGGGAAAGCGCCCCGACGCCGATGAACACGCCGCGCCACCCCGTCGCCTGCGCCACGGCGGAGAGCGGCGCCCCGGCCAGCACCGACCCCAGGTTGCCGATCAGCATGCAGATGCCGACCATGGTGGCGAAGCGGTTCTCCTCGAACCAGACGGCGATCAGCTTGAGCATGGCGATGAAGGTCACCGACACGCCCAGGCCGATCAGGGTCCGCCCGAACAGGGCCACGTCGAGCGACGGCGCAAAGCCGAACAGGAAGCTGCCGATGCCGCCGACCACCCCGCCCAGCACCAGGATGCGGCGCGGCCCCAGGGTATCGGCCAGCATGCCGGTGGGCACCTGCATGACGGTATAGACATAAAAGTAGGTGGCCGCCAGCACGCCGAGCGAGGCCGCCGAAGTCTGGAAGGCGGCCGCCAGGTCGTTGGCGATGCCGGCCGGCGCGAAACGCTGGAAGAAGGACAGGACGTAGGCCAGGGCCACGATGCCCAGGGCCAGCCAGCGTCGGCGCATTTGCGCGGGAGTCAGGTTCAGCATGTTCTCTCTCTGGGAATATTGTTTTATTTAGTCAGGCTGCGGTCGATGGCGGGCAGCCGGCCGCCGGGCGCCGCCTACTTGTGGGCGAGAACCCACTTGGCCAGGGTTGCGGCCTCGGCATCGCTGACGTTGTTGGGGGGCATGGGAACGGTGCCCCACTCGCTCTTGCTGCCGGCCTTGATCTTCTGGGCCAGCGCCGCCTCGGCTCCCTTCTCGCCGGCCCGCTTGGCGACGATGTCCTTGTAGGACGGCCCGACGATCTTCTTGTCGGCGGCGTGGCAGGTCAGGCAATTCTTGGCCTTGGCCAGTTCGTCGGAGGCCTGCGCGGTGCCGCCGGCGGCGATGCCGGCAAGGATCAACAACAGCGTTTTGCTCATCTTTCTTTCCTCACATTTTCATGTTTCGTTAATGGCGCAGCAGCCCCCTAGGAGGCCGTTTCGATCAACAGTTGTTCGATCTCGATGCGCCCGACCGGGCTGGCCATCGCGATCAAGGTAAAGCCGGGCTTGAGCAGGAAATCCTTGTCCGGATTGAACTGCCACCCGCCGTTGCGCTCGCGCACGGCGAGCAGCACGTAATTGGCGCTGCGCAGTTTCAGCGAGCCCAGGGGCTTGGGGATGAAGCCGGCCGGCACGGCCACCTCCTCGACGCGCAGGTTCTTCTCCGACTTCAGCATTTCGTCGAGGAAGGAGACCACGTGCGGACGGATCATCGCCGACGCGATGCGCATGCCGCCGGTAAAGTCGGGCGAGACGATGGCGTCGGCCCCGGCCTTGCGCATCTTTTCGATATTGCGCTGCTCGGTGCAGCGGGCGACGACGCGCAACTCCGGCTTCAGCTGCTTGGCGGTGATGACGATCATCAGGTTGCGCGAGTCGTCGCCGGTGACGGCGAACAGCCCCCGGGCATCTTCCAGGTCGGCGGCGAGCAGGACATCGTCGTCGCTGGCGTCGCCGTGCAGGTAGAGGAAGCCGGGGTTGCGTTCCTTGTAGTCCTCCAGGCGCTGCAAATCCTCGTCTATCCCCACGAAGTGCCGGTTGGTCGCCTCCAGTTCATGCGCGATGTTGCGCCCGACGCGGCCGTAGCCGCACAGAATGAAATGGCCTTTGAGTTTCTTGATTGCTTTTTCCATGCGTTTTCTCCGCAGGGTTCCATTGAGGTCGGTTTCGAGCAGGGCGACGGTGACGACCGAAAAGAGCAGCGACAGGTTGCCGGCGCCGAGGATGCCGATGACCACGGTCAGCATGCGCGCCGGCTGGTTGCTCGACATGTCGATGATCTCGCCGAAGCCGATGGTGGCGACGGTGATGAAGGTCATGTAGAAGCAGTCGAACCACGAGTACTTGTGCTCGGTCAGCACCATGTAGCCGATGGTGCCGAACAGGTGCACGAAGACCAGCGCACCGATGGCGATATACAGCAGCCGGAGGATGTAGCCGGCCTGCATGGTGCCGATCGCGGTCACGCCACCGGTCTTGCTCATTCCGCGATGGGTACCGATTGCGTCATGAAGATGACCGCCTTGCCGCCATCCATGTTGACATGCAGCGCTTCGACCAGCGGCGGGTTGACCGGCTGCTCGGCATCCCACTTGATGACGAAATTCGCCCCCGAGCCGCCCGAGGCGTCATTCAGTTCGACGAACAGCTCCAGCGTGCCGAGCGGCGGGATCGCGGCCCCGTTCGGCACGCGCTCCCCGAGCAGCTTGCCGTGGGTGTCGAAATACTTCGCCGACAGTATCCGCAGCGCCCTGCGCGGATCGGTGTTGCGAATGCTGACCAGGGTCGACAGCAGCACCGTCGAGGCCTTGCCGGTTTTTCCCAGGTTGCCGTACAGCATGTGGGAATAGACGGGGAGATACAGCACCTGCCCCTTGCTCGGGGCGCGGACCTCCTGGGCGTTCGCTCCCGACATGGCGCCCAGCATGCCCATCGCCAGCCCGCACAGCAGGCTTCGTGACGCGCTCCGAAAATTCATGGTCTCCCCCTTGTCCGTACCGACAGTACGCAGCCTTGCGGCCATTTTTCCCCGATTCTGCCATAAGTACCACCAACCCAATGCAGCGAAGCGCCCCTGGCCGGGCGGAACGGCTGAGCCACGCAGTTAGGCTCAGCCGGGCATACCGCCCAGCGCCTCGCGCAGCATCCCGGGCAGCGCGGCCCAGTCGAGGGGTTTCGCCACGTAGCGGGCCGCCAGGGCGCGAACGCGATGCAAGAACGCGTCGTCCCCCCGCCCGGTAATCAGGAATACCGGAAACGCCGGGCCATGGCTCTGCCGGATGGCCGCGCAGACCTCGAGGCCGTCCAGCCCGGGCATCTCGACGTCGAGCAAGGCGGCGTCGAAGGCCTGCCGGCGAAACATGGCCAGCGCATCGTCACCGTCAGCCGCCAGCGCGATGGAAAAGTCATCCCCGGCAAGCGCGGCCCGGAACAGCAGCGCGGCCGTCGGGTCGTCGTCGGCAACCAGGATGCGCCAGGGCGGACGGCTCATTTGTCCAACTCCTTCAGCAGGGAGCCGAGCGCGACCTCCACGCGCTGCCAGGCGGCACGAGCCGCCTCGGCGGCGGCCGGGATTTCGTCCCAGCGCTCGGCCCGCGCGGCTTCTTCGAGCGCCTTGCAGCACCCCGCGAACGGCTCCGCCCCGACATTGAAGCTGCTCGATTTCAGGGCATGCGCCGCCTTGGCCAGCGGCCCGGCATCGACATCGGCAAGGCCCTGCTCCAGTCTGGCCAGCTCCCGTTCGGCCGCCTTCAGATAAGCCTGCACGACCTGGGCCACCAGTTCGTCGCCGCCGCTTGGCGACAGCGCCCGGATTTTATCGAAGGCAGCCCGGTCGATGGCCGGCTCGTCGGCCGCACGCGGGTCCTTGTACCCCATGCCGACCGGCGGCACCCGGGCGCCCTGGAGCGGACGCCGCCGTTCGGCCGGCAGCCAGTGCGCCAGGATGGCGCGCAGCGCCTCCCCGGTATAGGGTTTGGCCAGATAGTCGTCCATCCCCGCCGCCTCGCAACGTTCGCGGTCGCCGCGCATGGCGTTGGCGGTCAGGGCAATGACCGGCAGATGCCTGCCGCTTCCGGCCTCGCGCCGACGCAGGGCGGCGGTCGCCGCATAGCCGTCGAGCACCGGCATCTGACAGTCCATCAGCACCGCATCCACCGTCTCCTGGGCGAGGATATCGAGCGCCTGCTGGCCGTCCTCGGCGACGACGACCTCGAGCCCCATGCGTAGCAGCTGGGCCCGCGCCACGATCAGGTTGCTCTCGTTGTCCTCGGCGATCAGCACCCGCCCGCGCAGCTTTCCGGAAGCCCCGGCCTGGGCGTCGTCGCGCCGCCCCGGCCGTTCGGCCGGCATCGGCGATGCGCCCCTGGGCAGAACGAGGCGGACGACGAACGTCGCCCCGTGGTCGGGGGCGCTTTCGACGTCGATCGCCCCCCCCATCATCTCCACCAGCCGCCGGCAGATCGCCAGGCCCAGCCCGGTACCGCCGTACTTGCGGGTGGTCGAGCCGTCGGCCTGCTGGAAATGCTCGAATATCCGCTTCTGGGCGCCGAGCGGAATGCCGACCCCGGTATCCCTGACCGTCAGCACCACCGCCAGTTGGCCGGGCTCCCTCTCGCTGGCCTGGAGGCGCAGCAGAACCTCGCCGCGCTCGGTGAACTTGATGGCGTTGCCGAGCAGGTTGGTCGCCACCTGCCGCAGGCGCAGCGCATCGCCGCGCACCACCAGGCTGCCCGTCGGCGGCAGCTCGGACGACAAGACCAGCCCCTTGCGCCCGGCCGCCTGCGCAAAAATATCCTGCAATTCTTCGAGCATGGCCCGCAGATCGAAATCGGCGCAATCGAGTTCCAGCTTGCCGGCCTCGATCTTGGAAAAATCGAGAATGTCGTTGATGATCCCCAGCAGGTGCTGACCCGAGTGCGCCACGGCCTCGACGAACTGACGCTGGCTGGGCGTCAACTCGGTCTCGAGCAGCAGTTCGGTCATGCCCAGCACGCCATTCATCGGCGTCCGAATCTCGTGGCTCATCGTCGCCAGGAATTCGCTCTTGGCCAGGCTGCCCGCCTCGGCGGCCTCCTTGGCCAGGCGCAACTCGCGCGTGCGCTGCTCGACGATCTGTTCCAGATTGCCCAGATGCGCCGACAGCCAATGGTCCCGTTCGCGAATCTGCTCGAGCATCTGGTTGAAGCCGTTCGCCAGCTGCCCGATTTCGGTCACCTGACTATCGGCGGCACGCGCGTCGAGCCGGCCGACCGAGACGTCGGCCATATGTCCTGTCAGCTCCTGCAGGGGCTCGACGAGCCGGCCGACCAGGCGGGACTGCAGGTGCAGGGCTATCGCCAGGGCGGCGAGCATTTCGATCAGGATCAGCCCGAGATAGCCGAGCAACTGCCGATACAGCTGCCCCAGGTCGACCGACACCAGCAGCCAGCCCTTGCTGCGACCGCCGACCTCGGCCGGCGTCAGGAAATCGATACGCTGCCAGGAGTAGCGGTGGCCGGCGACAGGATCGCTCAGGAAGTCCGGCGGGTACTCGTCGCCATGGCGGGCGAGCAGCGAGCCGTCCTCGCGAAATACGCCGACCTGTTTCAGATAGGGCATGGTGCGCCATGCCGCCAAGACGCCGGCCGCCGCCGATTCGTCGGCGATGCGCAGGACCGGCGGCGTGCCTTCGCGCAACAGGTCGATGCGCTGATACACCTCGTCCACCCGCCCCTTGACGCTCATCCAGGCCGAGGTGAAGGCGACGAAGACCGTGAGCAGCAGAACGGCCAGCGCCAGCACCGAAAAGTTGATGCGCGCCAGCCTGGCGCGCAGCGAAACCGAAGCCGGCCCGCTCATCGCGCCAGCGCCTCCGGATCGCTTGCCCGCCGGGCATCCGCCGCCCCCCGCCAGGCGCCGCGGAAATCCGCCTGCAAGCGCGCGCGCAAGGCCTCGGGAACGCGCTCGGCGCCCCCCGCCAGGCGCGCCAGCAGGCAGTTCTCCAGCGCCCCGGCGCTGGCCGCGAGCGCCGTCGCCCCGACATTGGCGGCAGCGCTGCGCAGGGCATGAACCTGTTTTCGCTCGCGCGCATCGTCGCCCACGCAGCCCTGCCACGCCGCTTCCCAGTCGGCAAAATGCGCGACGAACAGGCCGACGGCCTGCCACCACAGCGCCGGTTGATCCAGCATGCGGCCAACCGCCGCCGAGACATCAAAACCATCAAGAGAATCAGGAACCAACATGGACTCCGGGAAAAATTCCAAATTCATTTTCAACATCAACCAAGCTCGTATTTTCGCTCGGTATTTCGGATCAGTGTAAAAGAATCGCAAAACGCATCCTTTTGTTTACATTCGATTACAATCCCTTCTTTCCGGATGGCAACAAAAAAATAACCATGCGCCAGACTGCGCTTATCGTTGAAGATGATCCCGGCACCCGTCATGTATTGAATGCAACGCTGGCGACAGCGGGCATCGAAAGCATCCATGCCGCCACCGGCGCCGCCATGTGGCCGCTGCTGGACCAGACGCCGGATGTCATCATCCTCGATCTCAGCCTGCCCGATTGCGACGGTCTCGAGCTGTTGCGCCAGTTGCGCCAGACCTCGGATATTCCGGTTCTCATCCACTCGACCCGCTCGGATGAGATCGAGCGCATCATCGGCATCGAGATCGGCGCCGACGACTTCCTGCCCAAGCCGTGCAACATGCGCGAACTGCTCGCCCGCGTGCGCAGCCTGCTGCGCCGCACCCAGCGCACCGCCCCGGTGTCGCGCAACGACCTGCGCCGGCTGCACTTTGGCGACTGGACGCTGGATACCGCCTCGCGGGAGCTGACCCGCCCCGGCGCCGCCGCGGCATCGCTGGGCGTATCCGGCTACGCCCTGCTGCTGGCCTTTCTCGAACACCCCTTCGAAACCCTTTCCCGCGAACACCTGTCACGCGTCCTCAAGCGGGAATACATGCCCTACGACCGGATCATCGACGTCCACGTCAGCCAGATCCGGCGCGCGCTCGGCACGCAGGCCGATGGCAGCAGCTTCATCAAGACCCTGCGTTCGCAGGGCTATGTCTTCGTCGCCGACGTCGAGGCAAGCAACTAAGCACCATGCCGGCGGCCGGGCCACGAGTCGCCGGAAAAACGATCCGACCTCGCCCTTATCGTCCCCATGGGCGATAATCCGTCTGCTGTTCGCCCTACCGCTGTCGCGCTTTCGTTTCCCGCCCATTCCCGCAACGACCTGACGCCTGCCATTGCCTGACCGAACCGCCGTTCTCCGCCTGCTGGTCGCCGCCGCCGCCCTCTTCAGCCTGTGGCTGAGCGGCCTGCCGAGTGCGCTGGGCTGGGACTTCGATCGCCTGCAGCAACTGCTGACCAGCCGCTTCGGGCAAAGCCAGGTCGCGCTGTTGCACGAGTGGCAAAAAACCGTCAGCGAAGGGCGCAAGCTCTCCGAACAGGACAAGCTCAGGCGGGTCAACGATTTCTTCAACCGCCACATCGCCTTCGATGACGACATGTCGGTGTGGGGCCAGAGCGACTACTGGGCCACCCCCATCGAACTGATCGGCCAGGGGCGCGGCGACTGCGAAGACTATTCGATCGCCAAGTACTACTCGCTGCTCGAACTGGGCATCCCGATCAACAAGCTGCGCCTGGTCTACGTCAAGGCCACGCAGAGCAGCCTGGGAACGACCATCCAGATCGCCCACATGGTGCTCGCCTACTACGCGACGCCAACGGCCGACCCGATCATTCTCGACAACCTGAACACCAACCTCGTCCCGGCTTCGAAGCGGGACGACCTTCTCCCGATTTTCAGTTTCAACGGCGCCGGCCTGTGGATGGGCACCGGCAACACGTCCAGCAAGAGCAACCTGTCCCGCTGGCAGGACCTGCTGGCCCGGGCGCGCGCCGAAGGCTTCCAGTGAGGTAACCGAAGATGTCCCTATTCCGACAAATCTGGCTCGCGGTCATCGCCAGCACCGTCATCGCCTTTGCCGGCAGCTTCCTGGCCAGCATGCTGACGGCCCGCCACTACCTGGAACAGCAACTCGCCATCAAGAACAACGACAATGCCGCGTCGCTCGCCCTCTCCATCTCGCAACTGGAAAAAGACCCGATCACCATCGAGCTGCAGGTCGCCGCGATCTTCGACAGCGGCCAATACGCCGTCGTCCGCCTGACCGACCCGAACGGCAGGACGATGATTGAAAAGACCAGCCCGCCGCTCGCCGGCAACGTGCCCGACTGGTTCGTCCGCATCTTCCCCATCGCCTCGGCGCCGGGCCAGGCGCAGATCAGCAACGGCTGGAACCAGTTCGCCACCATCGAGCTGATCAGCCACAGCCACTTCGCCTACCAGGAACTGTGGCGGGGCGCCTTCAAGCTGCTCGGCTGGTTCGCCGTCGCCGGCGCGCTCATGGGCCTGCTCGGCATGCAACTGCTGCGCCGGATCAAGCGCCCGCTCGATGCCGTCGTCGGCCAGGCGCAGGCGATCAGCGAACGCCGTTTCATCACCATGCCCGAACCGGCAATCCCCGAACTGAAGAGCGTCGCCGGCGCCATGAACACCATGGTCGACCGCCTGAAAGCCATGTTCGCCGAGGAAGCAGCCCGCCTGGAACACGTTCGCCGCGAAGCCAACCTCGATGCCCTGACCGGCCTCGCCAACCGCGCCTATTTCATGAACCAGCTCGCCTCGGCGCTCAGCGACGACGACGCCGCGCCGCACGGCACCCTGCTCATGCTGCGCCTGGCCGACCTCGCCGGCATCAACCGCCGCGCCGGGCGCGAAGCCGCCGACGACCTGCTGCGCCGCATCGGCGGCGCCTTCGCCGGCATCGCCGGCGCGCACCCGAATGCCGCGGCCGCGCGCCTCAACGGGGCCGATTTCGCCCTGATCGTCCCCGGCACCCAGGACGCCGCACCGCTCGCCGAAAAACTGCTGCGCCTGCTCAACGATCTCGTCGCCGCCGGCCTGATCGACAGCGAACGCATCGGCCATATCGCCAGCGGCACCTACCTGCATGGGCAATCAGCCGGCAGTCTGTTGTCGCGCGTCGATACCGCCCTCGCCGCCGCCGAGAACCAGAGCGGGCTGGCCTGGCAGCAGGCCGACAGCCAGAGCGACCAGCAGGCCACCTCGAATGCCGACTGGAAGAAACTGCTCGATGGCGCCATCCACGCCCAGCGCCTGCGCCTGATCGAATTCCCGGTCGCCGGCAACGCCGGGCAGCTCCTCCACCTCGAATGCCCGCTGCGCCTGAAGGCCAGCGACGACGGCGAATGGCTGACCGCCGGCAGCTTCATGCCCATGGCCTCGCGCCTGGCGATGACCGCCGAGCTCGACCTCGCCGCCGCCCGCCTCGCCCTCGAGCGCATCGCCGCCGGCGCCTCGGCCGTGGCCGTCAACCTCTCCGGCGAGTCGATCGTCGACACCGCCTTCCGCGCCCGCCTCCTGGCCCTGATCGGCAGCCGCAAGGAGCTGGCCCCCCGCCTGTGGCTGGAAGTCTCCGAAGTCGGCGCTTTCCAGCACTTCGCCGCCTTCCAGGCCTTCTGCGACGCCCTCCGGCCGCTCGGCTGCCGCCTCGGCATCGAACACTTCGGCCGCCAGTTCAGCGAAATCGGTCGCCTGCATGGCATGGGACTGGACTACCTCAAGGTCGACGGCAGCTTCATCCGCGCCATCGACAGCCAGAGCGGCAACCAGGCCTTCCTCAAGGGACTGTGCAGCATCGCCCACAACATCGGCCTCACCGTCATCGCCGAAGGCGTCCACACGCCGGAAGAGCTCGCCACCCTGCCCGAACTGGGCTTCGACGGCGCCACCGGCCCGGCCGTCCCGAGGAATTGAACGATGAGCACCGAAATCGAACTCAAGCTGCAACTGAGCCCGAAAGCGGCCAGGCAACTCGCCAAACATCCGCTGCTCGCCAACATCGCGTCGCAACGCCAGCATCTGCTCAACACCTATTTCGACACGCCCAGGCTGGAACTGCATGAACGCCGCGTCGCCGTGCGTTTCCGCAAGAAAGGCTGGCAATGGCTATGCACCGTCAAGTCCGCCGAGCCGGCCAGCGGCGGCCTGGCCATGCGCAGCGAATGGGAAACCCAGGCCACGCCCGGCACCTTCGATTTCAGCCATGTCGACAACGCCGATTTCCGCGCCTTCCTCGAACAGCGCATAGCCCAGCTGGAACCGGTATTCACCACCGACTTCAAACGCCAGATCTGGCACGTCCCCTTCGGCGAATCGCTGATCGAACTGGCCATCGACCGGGGGCATATCGAGAGTCGCGGCCGCGCCAGCCCCATCTGCGAAATCGAACTCGAGCTGCTCTCCGGCAAGGTCGAGGATATTTTCTGGCTGACCCGCCAGCTGCAAGGCGATCTCCACCTGCACCCGGCCATCGCCAGCAAGGCCGAACGCGGCTATAACCTGTTTCTCGACACCCCCTTGCGCCCCTTCAAGGCCCGGCCGGCCAGCATCAGCGCCGACCTCACCCCGGTCGAAGCCTTCCGCTGCATTGCCCTGAACTGCCTCGAACACTTCCAGCGCAACGAGCAAGGCCTGCTCACCAGCAAGGACCCGGAATTCGTCCACCAGGCCCGCGTCGCCCTGCGTCGGCTACGTTCGGCGATCAAGCTTTTCTCGCCGGTCCTGCCACCGGAATTCGTCGCCACCTACGGCCAGACCTGGCAAACCCTGGGGAGCGCGCTAGGCGAAGCGCGCAACTGGGATGTATTTCTTGAAGAAACCCTGCCCCCCATCGCCACCGCCTTCCCGGACGACAAGGACATCAAGCGCCTGCGCAAGGCCGCCCAGCGCAAGACCCAAAACGCCCGCAAATCGATCATCGGTCTGCTCGCCATCGACGAATACCCGCGCCTGCTGCTCGAATTCACGGCTGCCGTCTACACCGTCGACCAGCGCCTGCCCATTCCACTGGAGGACTTCGCTCGCCAGCAGATCGCACGGCACACCCGCAAGGCGCGCAAACTGGCCGTTCGACACGCCGAGCTGACGCCGGCCGAACGCCACAAAATGCGGATTGCGTTCAAGAAGCTACGCTATACGCTGGAGTTTTTTGCATCTTTGGTGGCCACCAGAAAATCCCGTCCCTACCTGGCTGCACTCACCCAATTGCAGGATGAACTGGGTCTCATCAACGACCACATCACTGCCAGCACCTTAATCGAAAAGGAACTCGACGAACACCGCGCCAGCCCCGTTCAAGGCTGGATATCCGGCCGCCATGCACTGCTGATTGCTAGCTTGGAAGATACGCTGCAGACTTGGCTTGCTCACCAGTCAGCCTGAACCTACTGCCAAGGATTCAGGTCAACGGTCGCAATAACTCGGGCTGAGGTTTTGTCGATCAACACCGTCATTGGGCGTGCACGCGCCATCATCGGCAGGTAGGCATTCGCTTTCGGCCACTGCAGTAGCGCAGCATCGACCTCAGATTGCGTGTTGTAGCGGACCAATTCCTCCAATGGATGAGCGCGCTCACGCATAGCCGCAGCCTCAGCTTCCAGAGGCTGATAAAGCTCAGGGCGTTGCGGCACATCGACCCCAGCAAACATTGCTTCAAAGAGGATGGTCTGCCGTTTATCGGCACTAGCTGGAGCGCGAGCAGACACCCATTGGGGTCCCAACCAAGGAGCAGAACGATATTCCAATTTGGCTTCACTCTGCTTACGTTGATCAACCTGATAGGCTTGAACCAAATCGAAGCGATCTGCACTGAACACCAGCCAGGTGGGCCTGCCTTCAGCCACGACCCACATGCCGTAGCCAAATGCAACCAACTGCAACAGAGCGATCGTCGCCAAGTCAAAGTGCAGCGATTTTTTCCCCTGTTTATACACTACACAGGTCAGCAAGGGCCCGATCACTACATCGACGCCCAGCACAATGAAAAATATTTCCGTAACCCCAACCGCAATATGCAAGGGCTGCGGATACCAAAGCAAAAAAACGATGCCGACAGCAATCAATGCCACCAAGGCAGAAAATGACAAATGAATCAGTCCGGCTCGTATTTTCGGAATCATTCTCTATAGCCACAAACGCAGGTAAAAAATGCAAAACGCCCGCTCAAGGCGGGCGTTTCATTTCAGTCCAGGGACACAATCCCTCGTATATCAACCGATTAACGGCATTCGTTCGGAGCAAAGCGGGCCGGCAAAGTAGCAGGAACACCAGAGCCTTGCATAGTACGAGCAGTCAAGGTGGCAGTGCCGACAGATTGGCATGCCCAATCTACGGCACCCGGAGTGTTGGCAGCCAAGGCTGCGGCCAGAGTAATGAAACCGGCACCGACGTTGACGTTCGGCGTCAGGATAAGGGTAGAGTTAGCCGGAATACCACCGCCTACGTTGGTGTTGTTGAAGGTAATAGTAATACCACCTGCACCTGCAGCAGTTGCGTCAATTTGAATTCGGTTAACATACTTACTAATGACACCAGCACCACCTGCTTGAGCGTTAAACGTACCTGCCGCCGTCTGCACATCAATCAAGGTCGATGCGTTTGTACCAACTTGCTGCTTGGCATCTTCTGAAAGAGCCAGACCTTCGCTAACTCGAGCGCGAACAGTGTAATCCTGATACGCCGGCAGCGCGACAGCGGCCAGAATACCGATGATGGCCACAACGATCATCAGTTCAATCAGGGTGAAACCTTGTTGAATACGCTTCATGTCAATCTCCTTTAAGGTAAAGGGCGGAAAAGCCGCTCGGATTACCTAATACAGATTCCATGCCAGCTTTCACCGCCGCTCTCCCACAGACTGAAGAAGAAACGAAAACATATTTAAATTCAATCTGTTAATTACTCCCTCACAAAAACTAGAGTCACTCCACCTCTCCCGACCGAGGACAGCAGCTGACAATTCACGGCACATCGACTTGACAGAATGCGGCACGAATATCGTTTCTCGGCTGAAAATCGTCAAAATCACCAAACACTTCAGCAATCGATTTGCTGCGGCCCCAGAAAAGCCTCGGCGTACCGTCGGAAAACCCCGGCCTTGACGAAGACCTCGTGCAGGTCGGCATCGATATGGCCGTTCCGGCTGAACCCTTCAAGAACGGAGAGGGCCTGCGCCAGGCCCATGCCTTCCTTGTACGGCCGGTCCTTGGCGGTCAAGGCTTCGAAGATGTCGGCAATGCCCATCATCCGGGCCTGCCAGCTCATATCGCCGCGCCGCAGGCCGCGCGGATAGCCCTTGCCGTCCATGCGCTCGTGATGCCCACCGGCATATTCCGGCACGTTCTTCAGGTGTCTGGGCCAGGGGAGTTGTTCCAGCATCCGGATGGTGGCGACGATGTGATGGTTGATGATGTCGCGCTCCCCCACGGTGAGCGTTCCGGAGCGGATGGTCAGGTTTTCCACTTCCTCGCCATTCAGCAGCGGCACCTCGCCTCCGGACGGATTGCGCCAGCGATAGGCTTCGGCGATCCGGCGAACACGTTCGATATCCTCATCGCGCATCTTTTCGCAACCGATATTGGCTTCGCGCAAGGCCTGACGGTCGTCGTCGAGCTGCCGGCAGAAATCGTGATAACGCTGCTCGGCCTCGTCTGCCGGCACTCCTTCGGCGATGCGTCGCCATTTGCGCACCTCGGCGTCGCGCCGGACGACCTCGCAGCGGGTATCGATCAGGTGAATCCGGTCGAACAGCGTCTGCAGCTTGGTCGCCTTGTCGACGACATGCACCGGCGTCGTCACCTTGCCGCAATCATGTAACAACGCGGCGATGCGCAATTCGTAGCGATCCCTGTCGGTCAGCTTGAACCCGGCCAGAGGCCCTTCGGTCGTGGCATCGGCGGCCTCGGCCAGCATCATGGTCAGCTCCGGCACGCGCTGGCAATGTCCGCCGGTGTAGGGTGATTTTTCATCGATGGCCAGGTTGATGAGCCTGATGAAGGATTCGAAGAGTGCCTCCAGCTGGTGCACGAGTTGCCGATTGCTCAAGGCGACCGCGGCCTGCGAGGCGAGCGATTCGGCGAGCCGCTGGTCGGCCGGCGAGAAAGGCGTGACCTGTCCGGTCGACACATCGATGGCGTTGATCAGTTGGAGGACGCCGATAACCTCGCCTTCATGGTTCTTCATCGGCACCGTCAGGAACGAAGTGGAGCGATAGCCGCTGCGGGCATCGAACTGCCGCGTTCCCGAAAAATCGAAGCCACGCGCGGCATAGGCATCGGCAACGTTCACCGTGTTGCCGGTAATCGCCGCATAGGCGGCAACCATGCCGTCGTTGGGCGAACCGTCCGGCCGATACAGCGGCAGGTCCGGGAAGAGCCCCGAGGTCGGCTGGCCGCTGGAGCCGCCGAATGCGATATTCAGCGAATCGGTCCGGACAATCTCGAAATGCAGGGCACCGCGGTCATCGGACAAGAGATAGAGGGTGCCGCCATCGGCCCGGGTAATGCGCTTGGCCGCGAGAACGATCTTTTCAAGCAACAGGTCGAGATCGTGTTCGCTGGACAGCGAAGCGCCGACATCATTCAGTTGATCGAGGCGCCGAAAGAGGTCTTCCAGGGTATTGCGGGATTCGGGCGGCAACGTGGCACCGGCACCGGGGTGGTTCATTTCAGAACTCGAATAGCTGGTTATTCTGGAGCATGCCGGGATCGAAATCGCCCAGGCTACTTTCCAACTCCATCATTGTCCGCTCAATTTCACCCGGTTTCAAATGCGTCACGAATAATTCGCATGGTCGCTGGAGCTGACGCAGCTCCTCACCCAGGAGGCGCGGGCACATGTGCTTGGAGAGGCTGGCCAGAGCGCACTCCTGGTTCGAAAACGCGCACTCGACCAGCAGGTAGCGAAGATTGGGAACGACGCGGACTGCCTTCCAGAAATCCTCGCAGGGGCCGGTATCGCCCGAGAAGACGAGGCTCCCCGTGCCGGAATCGAGGCAATAGCCGACCGCCGGCACCGTATGGGCAACCGGCAGCGCGCTGATTTTCCGGTCGCCGAGGCGCACTTCGCCGCCGACCTCAATGGGCACGAAGCGCACGAAAGGCTGCTCGACGCTCGGCAGGCGGGAGAAATCGGGCCAGATCGACCAATTGAAGATATGCCGCTGCAAGGCCTCGATCACCTCGGCCAGGCCATAGACCAACAGCGGCTGTTCGCGACGAGAGGCAACCGCATCGATCATCAGCGGCAAGGCCAGTACATGATCGAGGTGGGCGTGAGTCAGGAAGACATGGTCGATTGCCGCGAGTTCCGCGACAGACAGTTCGGCGACGCCGCTCCCGGCGTCGATCAGGATGTCGTGGTCGACCAGAAACGAGGTGGTCCGCAAATGCCGGCCGCCAATACCGCCACTACAGCCGAGTACGCGCAGCTTCATGCCCTGGATACCTGAGTTTTTCCTGCCATGTTCCGATCAGTCGAACCGGGTGCCGGCCTCGCGGTAACACCCTATGTCAAAAGAAGATTTTATTCTTCGACCAACGGATAGCCCAGCCAGATGTGTGAAATAACTCACACTCGCGGCAAATGAAAAACCGGTACTCCGGGCAGAGGAGCCCTTACCCTTTCAGGAAAAACTCCATCTTGATGCCGGCAATTTCGATGACGTCGTGATCGCCCAACGGGTAGGCCTGGGCATCGAGACTGCGGCCATTGACCACCGGGAACTGCCGCCCCTCGACATGAGTGATGAAGAAGCCGTGCGGCCGCTTGGCGATGACCGCCACCTGCAAGCCCGGCTTGCCAAGTGTCGTCAGCGTTTTGGTCAGCTCCAGCTCCTTGCCGGCGTTGGGACCGTTGAGCAGCTGGATGGCCGCGCCCGGCAGGGGAGACGGCGGCTTGGGCACGGAGGCCAGGCCAATGCTCGAGCGGGTGATCGTATCGCCGGGTTCCAGTTGCAACTCAGAGGGCATTTTCAGCTGCCCGGAACGGATCGCCGCGTTTCGCTCGAAATCGCTGGCCGCCACGCTGGCCTGCAAGTCGGCCAGGTACTTGAGCTTGTACTTGCCCAGCTCGATGATGTCGTTGTTGCGCAAAAAGTGTTTCTTGATCGGCTGGCCATTGACCAGGGTGCCATTGGTGCTGTTGAGGTCTTCGAGAAAGGAGTCCGCGAGGATGGTCACGACCACGGCGTGATCGCCGGAGATGGCAAGGTTGTCGATCTGGATGTCGTTATGCGGCTTGCGCCCGATACTCAGCCGCTCCTTGTTGAGCTGAATCTCCTTGAGTACCAATCCATCCATCGACAGGATCAGTTTCGCCATCTCTCTTTCCTCATCTCACTTCAAAATGTCGCGCATTCGCTGCCACCAGTTTCGGCCCGTCGCAAACTCGTCCCGCACCTTGATCAGGATAACCGAAACATTGTCTCGGCCACCGTTATCATTTGCCAACTGCACCAGATGATCGGCCGCCAGCTGCAAATTCCCGCCGAGCGTTCGCAGGGCGAGGGCGATATCCTCGTCTTCGACCATGTCATTCAGGCCGTCGGAGCACAGCAAAACAATGTCGCCCCTCATGACATCAAAACCGCCGATCTCGACATCGACCACCGGATCAACCCCAAGCGCCCGGGTCACCAGATTCCTGTTGCCGGAGTAGCGGGCTTCTTCAGGGGTAATCATGCCACTATCCAGTTGCTCCTGTAAAAGAGAGTGGTCGCGCGTCAGCTGCGCCAACTCCTCGCCCCGCAAGCGATACAGCCGGGAGTCTCCGACGTGCGCCACGGTCATCCGGTTGTTGTGGAACCAGGCAAGCACCAGCGTGGTCCCCATGCCGGCATAACGCGACGAACTGGCTGCCGCGTGGAAAACGGCAAAGTTGGCTGCGCTGACTTCATTGAGGAGGTGGCGCTCGATGGTTGCCGTATCGCCTTCCTGCCCTCCATCCGACAAGGTAATGGAGGTAATGACGCGCTCGAGGTCGGCGGCCAGCCGGGTCGTCGCCATGCCGCTGGCCACCTCGCCGGCGTTGTAACCGCCCATGCCGTCGGCGAGGATGGCCAGGCCGAGGCGCGCGTCTGCAAAAACCGAGTCTTCGTTATGCGAGCGGATGATGCCCGGATCGGTGCTGACAGCAACTTCGAGGCAATTCTCGGCGATCACCCGAGCCATCTTTCGGAAAAACGGGTCACCCGCGAAGCACGAGGCAGCTTGGCGCTCACGGCCCAACGCCTGCGGAAGCCTGTTCCGCCGCATGCCACCCCGGTCAACTTGCCGCTCATTGTCGTGTCCCTGACTCCAGCACCATCATGAAGTGCGTGAAACCTGCCATTTCCTGCATTTTCAACGCTCACGCCCGACGGGTCAAACGAATCAATAAGGCAAGCGCGTGCCCAGCCCCTTTTCCTCGGCCAGTTTGACCACCCGCAGGGCAACCGCAAGATCCTGGATGGCCATGCCTTGCGACTCGAACAAGCTAATCTGCCCGTCGCTCTCCCGGCCGGCGCGCCGGCCGGTGATGACATCGCCCAACTCCAGCAGTTGCCGCTCGTGCAAACGGCCTTTTTCGAGGAGCGAAAACAGATCGCCTGCCTCCGCCAACGCGGTCGGCACGGAATCGACGGCGACCAGGTCGCAACGACGCACCGTGGTCTCCGACAGCTCCTGCCGGATCAGCGCATTGGAACCGGCCGCGTTGATGTGCGCGCCCGCCTCCAGCCACTCGGCATCGAACAGCGGCGTCGCGGCCGTGGTCACCGTTCCGACGAGGCCGCTGCCGCGCACCGCTTCCTCGGGGCTCCGGGCCGGGACGACGGCCACGCCGGTCTGTTCGCTCAGGCGACGGCAAAATGCCTCGAGCCTTTCGGCCTTGCGGCTGAACACCTTGATGCGCCGCACAGGCATGACGGCACAGAGCGCGCGGACATGCCCTTCCGCCTGCCAGCCGGCGCCGAATACGCCCGCTTCCGTAACGTCCTTGCGTGCCAGCCAGCGGGCGGCGACCCCGCTCGCCGCACCGGTGCGCATCATGCCTAGGAAGTCGGCCGACACGACCGCCAGCAGCATGCCGCTGGCGGCGTCAAAAAGATGAACCTGAAAGCGGTTGCCGGAGCGGTTACTGGTATAGGCCTTGTAGCCGAGCACACCCTGGGCCGGCAAGGCCCCCTGCAGGATGTGCAGGGCGGTTTGCGGCAAGCGGCTGCGCGCCCGCGGCGTGTCGATCGCCAGGCCAAGGGAGAGATCGCGGTGGGCGGACTCCACTCCCTCGATCGCCAAATCCATGGTCAGCAGTTGCCTGACGTCGTCTTCCGAGAGATAGAGGGCCATGAACGCGAACTCCTAAACGATGGTGACATCCTGCCTGGCGAGAATCCGGCGTTCGAGCCAGCGTCCCAGCCCAACGACCAGCAACGCCCCCACCCCGCCGGCCAGCGTGGCCGACCATGCCGGCAAGGGCGGCAGCGCGGCGCGCACGCCGGGATCGCTGAAGATCATCTGACCGGCCACGTAACCCAGCAGACCGGCACCGAACAGGACAATGACCGGGAAACGCTCCATCCAGTGCAAGATCAGCTGGCTGGACCAGACGATCAGCGGAATGCTCACGGCCAGGCCGAACAGCAGCAGGACGAGGTTTCCATGCGCCGCCCCGGCGACGCCGATGACGTTATCCAGGCTCATGACGAAATCGGCGACGACGATGGTCTTGACCGCGCCCCACAAGTGCGCCGACGACTCGATATCGTGGCCGTCTTCGTCCTCGGGCAGCATCAGCTTCACGGCGATCCACAGCAGCAGCAGGCCGCCGGCGAACTTGAGCCAGGGCAGGTTCATGACCAGCGCGGCAAAAACGGTGAGCACGACGCGCAAGCCGACGGCGCCCGCCACGCCCCAGAAGATGCCTTTCCTGCGCTGCTCGGGCGCCAGGTTGCGGCAGGCCAGCGCGATCACCACGGCATTGTCGCCGGAGAGCACGATGTCGATCAGGATGATCTGGCCGACGGCGATCCAGAAGGCAGCAGAAGTGAGGTCGATTTCCATGAAACGTCAGGCAAATAAAAAGGCGGGCACAAGGCCCGCCTTTCTGGGTTGAGCTAGGCTCGTATTTTACAGCATGGCCTTGAGCAGCTTGGCCATTTCGGACGGGTTGCGCGTCACCTTGAAGCCGCACTCTTCCATGATGGCGAGCTTGGCATCGGCGGTGTCGGCACCGCCGGAAATCAAGGCACCGGCGTGGCCCATGCGCTTGCCGGCCGGGGCGGTGACACCGGCGATGAAGCCGACGATCGGCTTCTTCATGTTTTCCTTGCACCACATGGCGGCTTCGGCTTCGTCAGGACCACCGATTTCGCCGATCATGATGACGGCGTCGGTGTCCGGATCGTCGTTGAAGGCCTTCATGACGTCGATGTGCTTCAGACCGTTGATCGGGTCACCACCGATACCGACGGCAGACGACTGGCCCAGGCCGATTTCGGTCAGCTGGCCGACGGCTTCGTAGGTCAGGGTGCCGGAACGGGAAACCACGCCGATACGACCCTTGCGGTGGATGTGACCCGGCATGATGCCGATCTTCACTTCGTCCGGGGTGATCAGGCCAGGGCAGTTCGGGCCGAGCAGCAGGGTCTTCTTGCCGCCCTTGGCTTCCTTTTCCTTCATCTTGTTGCGCAGGATCAGCATGTCGCGAACAGGAATGCCTTCGGTGATGCAGATGGCCAGATCGAGGTCGGCTTCAACGGCTTCCCAGATCGCGGCGGCAGCGCCCGGGGGCGGCACGTAGATCACGGAAACGGTGGCGCCGGTTTCGGCAGCGGCTTCCTTGACGGAGGCGTAGATGGGAATGTTGAAGATCGACTCGCCAGCCTTCTTCGGGTTCACGCCGGCAACGAAGCATTCCTTGCCGTTCGCGTATTCCTGGCACTTTTCCGTGTGGAACTGACCGGTCTTGCCGGTGATGCCCTGGGTGATGATGCGGGTGTCTTTATTGATGAAGATGGACATTCAATAGCTCCTTACTTGACCGCAGCAACGATCTGGGTGGCGGCTTCGGCCATGGAATCGGCAGAGATGATGGGCAGACCGGACTCTTTCAGGATCTTCTTGCCCAGATCCTCGTTGGTGCCCTTCATGCGCACGACCAGCGGCACGGACAGGTGGGTTTCGCGAGCGGCAGCAACGACGCCGGTAGCGATGGTGTCGCACTTCATGATGCCGCCGAAGATGTTGACCAGGATGCCCTTGACCTTCGGGTTCTTGAGCATGATCTTGAAGGCTTCGGTGACCTTCTCGGTCGTGGCGCCGCCGCCGACGTCCAGGAAGTTGGCCGGCTCGGCGCCGAACAGCTTGATGGTGTCCATGGTGGCCATGGCCAGGCCGGCACCGTTCACCAGGCAGCCGATGTTGCCGTCGAGGGAGATGTAGGCCAGATCGAACTTGGAAGCTTCGACTTCGTCGGCATCTTCTTCGTCCAGGTCGCGCATGGCGACGATTTCTTCCTGACGGTACAGGGCGTTGGAGTCGAAGTTGAACTTGGCGTCGAGCGCCTTGACGGTGCCATCGGCTTCGTGGATCAGCGGATTGATTTCGGCCAGCGAAGCGTCGGTTTCCATGTAGCAGGTGTACAGGTTCTTCAGCGTTTCAACACACTGCGGAATCGAGGCTTCGTTCATGCCCATGCCCTTGGCCAGGGTCAGAGCCTGCTCGTCGGTCAGGCCGACCAGCGGGTTAACGAAAACCTTGACGATCTTTTCCGGGGTCTTGTGGGCAACTTCCTCGATGTCCATGCCGCCTTCGTACGACGCCATGATGGCGACGGACTGGGTGGCGCGGTCGGTCAGCGCGGCAACGTAGTATTCGTGCTGGATGTCGGCGCCTTCTTCGATCAGCAGGTGACGGACCTTCTGGCCTTCCGGACCGGTCTGGTGCGTGATCAGCTGCATGCCGAGGATCTGGCCGGCGTACTCACGGACTTTTTCGAGCGAGGTTGCAACCTTGACGCCACCGCCCTTGCCACGGCCACCAGCGTGAATCTGGGCCTTGACGACCCAGACCTTGCCGCCCAGGGTTTCGGCTGCCTTGACTGCGTCTTCGACGGTCGTGCAGTGAATCCCGCGCGGAACCGTAACGCCGAATTTCTTCAGGATTTGTTTGCCCTGATATTCGTGAATTTTCATGCGCTTTCCTTGCGTTTAGTTGAGTTGCGAGCAATGAGCAGTGGCCGAACAATCCCCCGACCCCACCCGGTTATACCGTTTGTAACCCGAAATCTTAACACATACATCAAAAACTTGATCAGGCCAAAATTCATAATTACAGGATGCGTTACGAAGCGCTCATCGCCTTGCGCAGGAGCGGCAAAAGCAGGGTCGCCGCGCAGATCAAACTGAGCACTGCGGCCAGCCAGAATCCGGCAACGCCGAAAGGCGGCAGCCAGCGGTAGCAAAGCCAGGCGCCGCCGAGCAAACCGATTCCCCAGAAACAGAAAGTCTGGACCAGCATCGGCACAAAGGTCACGCGGTAGGCGCGCAGGCAATGCCCGGCCACCGTCTGCAGGGCGTCGAAAAACTGATAGACGGCGACATAGCCGACCAGGCCGACGGCAATCAGGCGGACATCCGGATCGTCGGTATAGGCGGCGACCACCGGCTCGGCGGACAGCCACAACAGCAGGCCGACCACCGACGAAGAGACTGCCGACAAGGCCAGCCCCGCCCGGACGGTTGCACGCACCCGCGCCTCGTCCCGCGCGCCAAGCGCCTGCCCGAGCGCCGCCATGGTCGCGATGGCGAGCGACAGCGGCAGCATATAGGTCAGCGCCGACAGGTTGGCAACGATGCGATGCCCCGCCACCACCGTGGCGCCGAGCGATGCGACGAACAGGCTGATCAAGGTAAACGAGGTGATTTCGACCAGGTTGGACAAGCCCATCGGCACGCCGAGGCGCAGCAACTCCCGCCAGGTCGGCCAGCGCGGCCGCGCCCAGTCGGCAAACGGACGATAGCGCCGCCCCAGCGGTCCGAGCTGCAGGTAAAGCGCGCCACCGGCACAGGCCAGCCAGCTGATCAGCACGTTCGACAGCGCACACCCCGTCACGCCAAGCGGTTCGCCCAGCCAGCCCTGGGCGGCGAACCCCCAGGCGAGGAGCGCATGCAGCGCCAGGCTGAACAGGCCGATGGCCATCAGCACGCGCGGCTTGCCGAGGGCGTTGCAGAAGGCGTAGAAAGTCCGATAGAACAAGGCTGCCGGCAAGCTCCAGGCAAGCAGCCCGAGATACTGCCGGACCTTGGCTTCGATGGCGGCATCCATGCTCGAAATCCCGAGCACGGCGCCGGGATGGGTCAGGAACAGGATGCCGGGAATGGCCAGCAGCACCGCCAGCCAGAAGCCCTGCTGCAGCACGTTGGCAACCTCGTCATCGCGCCCCGCGCCATGCAGGTGGGCGACGACCGGGGCCACTGCCTGGAGGATGCCGACCAGGGCGAACACCACCGAAATGTGGATGCCGCCCCCAATGGCCACGGCAGCGAGATCGACCGGACTGACGTGCCCGAGGACGGCGGTATCGACGACCATCATGCCGATGGACGCCAGTTGGGCGATCAGGATGGGAAAGGCGTGGGCGATCAGCCCGCTGGCAGCAGCACGAAACATGGCACGCATTGTCGCACGTCGAGGCAGGGCCAATGGCCATCAGCCGCAGCCCGGCTGCGCGTGAACACGCAGACCGAGCCAGCCCCCTCGGGACAAGCCTTAGACGATCCGGGCGTGCAGGTCGCCCACCCCGTCCACTCCCGCCGCCAGCACGTCGCCCCGCAGCAGCGGCCCGACCCCGGCCGGGGTGCCGCTATAGATCAGGTCGCCGGCCTCCAAACGCACCATCGTCGACAGGTTGGCGATGATGTCCGGCACCTTCCACATCATGTCGGCGAGATCGCCCTGCTGACGCGCCTGGCCGTTGACGTTCAACCAGATGCGCCCCGTCGCCGGGTGGCCGCACTGCGTTGCCGGGGTGATGACGCCGACAACCGCCGACTGGTCGAAGCCCTTGCTCATGTCCCAGGGGTGGCTCTTTTCCTTGGCCCGCGCCTGGATATCGCGGCGCGTGAGATCCAGGCCGACCGCGTAGCCGAAGACCAGGCGCTGCGCATCCCCGACGGCAAGGTTCTCGCCCCCGGCCCCCAGGGCCACCACCATTTCGATTTCGTGGTGCAGGTTCGTTGTCAACGAGGGATAGGCCACCGCCAGCTCGCCGTCGCCCCCGACCAGCGCATCCGCCGGCTTGGTGAAGAAGAACGGCGGCTCGCGCCCCTCGGCCTGGTCGGCGGCCCCCATTTCACGGGCATGCTCGGCGTAGTTGCGGCCCACGCAGAAAATGCGGCGCACCGGGAAACGGGCGTCGGTTCCGGCGATGGGCAGCGATGTCACGGGGTGGGGATTGAAAACGTAATTCACGAACGGATTCTCCGAAATGCAGGCGCACCGTGGAATATTTCACCGCACACCGGGAGTAAAGTGATATTTTTCTCAAAAGCGCAAAAAACAACTTACGAGAAGCATCATGACAAGCCAACTGACCCGCATTGTCGCACTTTCCGCCCTGCTCGCTCCCGGCATGGCGAATGCCGTCGGCTTCGGGGAAATCACCCTGCAATCGCGCATCGGCGAAGCCCTGATGGCGGAAGTGCCCATTCTCAACAACAGCGGGGAAGCGCCGGTCGCCGCCTGTTTCTCGATGATCGCCCTGCGCGGCGCCGACTTTCCGGTGGTCACGGCGGCCAAACCCCGCCTGATTCGGCGAGGCCAGGGCTACATCCTGCAGATCGTCGGCAGCAAGCCGGTCAACGAACCCATCTTCGCCATCGGCCTACGCGCCGGATGCGGCTACGACATCGAACGCGAATACGTGCTGATGCCGGAGGCTCCGATGGCGCTGCCGCAAGCCATGGCGGCCCCTACCGAGCTCCAGCCACCGCCCCGCAAGACCGGACGTGGCGCGACCTGGCAGGCCCGCGAAGGCGAAACCCTGGAAGAGATCGCCGACGCGCAGGAACCGGCAAGCCCGGCCGAACGCCAGCGCCTGCTGAACCGCCTCCAACAAGCCAACCCCGATCTTGCCGCCGACCAGCCCTTGGCCGAAGGAACCCGTGTCCGGATGCCGGGGCGCCAGTCTCCGCCGCGCCCGGCCGCCGCAAGCGCGACGCCAAGCACGATGGCCGCGCCCCCCGCCCCGCCGCGCAAACCGCGCCCGGCACCGGCCGCCCCGCCGGTCGCCAAGAGAGGGGGAACGGACCGCCTGCTGCTCGGCGCGCCGCCCGAGGAAAGCGCCCCCGGCAAGCCGGGAAACAGCGCGCTCGCCAGCCAGGCCGAGGCCGACGAGCGCCTGCTCAAACTGGAAACCACCCTCCACCTCCTCACCCAGGAGGTAGCCAAACTGGACCAGGCGCTGGACCTGGCAAGCAAGGCCATTGAGGTGCAGAACCAGTTGCAGCTGGCGCAATCGGTCAACTCGCCACCGGCCGCCGGACCGAAGCTCGGCACGGCCTTGCCCGGAACCCCGCCGCCTCGCACCAACTGGTCCGAACTGGCCATCAGCGCCGCGGTGGGCGCCTTCATCTCCGTCGGCATGGCGCAGTTTCTCGGCCGCCGCCGGCGCTATCCCGGCGACGACGAGGCGCCGCTGGCGTTTTCCGGCTACCGCCAGGAGGTCGCCCCCCGCCCGGCGCCGAGCGAACCGCCTCCGCCACCGCGGCCCATCGCGCCGGCGCCGCGCCAACACCGCGAAGCACCCGAAGATGACTTTCCCGCTCCCCGCCTGCCCGAATGCGACATCCTCCTGGCGCCGGAGCCGGAAGTCATCGAGGCCAGGAACGAGGACGAGCACTCCGTCCTCGCGCTGGCCGAAATCATGCTGTCCTTCGGCCGCCTGAAAGGCGCCACGGAAACGCTGGCCGAGCACATCGAACAGGCCATGCCGGCCAGCATCACGCCCTGGAGCATGCTGCTCGACCTCTACCGCCGCGGCGGCATGCGCCCCGAGTTCGAAGCGCTGGCCAGACGGATCCACGACCGCTTCAACGTCCAGGTAGCGGACTGGAACGATTCGACGACGCCGATCTCCGGCTTGAAAACGCTGGAGGACTATCCCCACATCGTGCAGAAGGCGACTCACCTCTGGGGCACCCAGGCCGGCGTCGACTACCTGCACGGCCTGGTGCACGACACCCGGGCCGGGCTGCGCAACGGCTTTCCGCTTGAAGTCGTCGAGGAAATTGCCTTGTTGCTGGGCATCCAGGAAGATGGCTACGGCCTCCGGCGCTGACGCCGGATAAGCATCAAACCGGATTCTCGAGATCGATGAATTCGCAGGCGACGCCGAACTGCCGCCCGACGTGTTCGGCAAGCGCCTGGATGCCGTAGCGCTCCGTGGCATGATGCCCGGCGGCCAGGTAGGCGACGCCGCTTTCCCGCGCCAAATGGACGGTCTGCTCTGAAATCTCGCCCGAGAGGTAGGCATCGACCCCCAGGGCAATGGCCTGTTCGAAGTAGCCCTGGGCGCCGCCCGAACACCAGCCGATACGACGAATCGGCCGGTTGCCATCGCCGATCACCAGCGGCACGCGCCCCAGTACGCGCGCGACATCGGCAGCCAGCTCGGCCAGCCGCCCCGGCCTGGCCAGGCTGCCCAGCCAGGCGATGTCCTGCTCGCCGAAGCGCCCCTCCGCCACCCAGCCCAGGCGTTGCGCCAACTGGGCGTTGTTGCCCAGCTCCGGATGCGCATCGAGCGGCAGGTGATAGGCGAGAAGGCTGATGTCGTTCGCCAGCAACGTGGACAGGCGCTTGCGCCGGATACCGGTCACCCGGCCATCCTCGCCCTTCCAGAAATAGCCGTGGTGTACCAGGATGGCATCGGCATTTCTCGCCACCGCGGCGTCCAGCAGTTCCTGGCTCGCCGTGACGCCGGCGACGATGCGGGCGATCTCGCCGCGTCCTTCCACTTGCAGGCCGTTTGGGCAATAATCCCGGAACTTTCCGGGCACCAACAGCCCATCCAGATAGTCCACCAATTCTTCACGCTTCATTCGAGACGATTCCATGCAGAGGTTGTGGCTGATTTTTGCACAAACGGTTACGGTTGCGCTCGCCATTCTGTTCGTCGTCTCCACGCTGAAACCCGAGTGGCTGCCGGCGCGCCACGGTGTCGTCGCCCTCAAGGAAGCGCCGGCGGGTAGCGACGAAGCCAGGGCCACGCCCACCGGCTCCTACCGCGACGCCGCCCGCGCCGCGCTGCCCTCGGTCGTGCACATCTACACCACGCAGGAAATCAAGCAGCAGCGGCATCCGCTGTTCGACGACCCGATTTTCCGCCACTTCTTCGGCGACCGCCCCGAAGGGCAGCCCCGGCGCAACTCCGGCCTCGGCTCCGGCGTCATCGTCAGCCCCAACGGCTACATCCTGACCAATTTCCACGTCATCGAGAGCGCCGACGACATCCAGGTCTCGCTCAACGACGGCAAGACCTACAAGGCCAAGGTAGTCGGCAGCGACCCGGAATCCGATCTCGCCATCCTGCAGATCAAGGCCGACAAGCTGCCCGCCGTCACCTTCGGCCAGATGGACAGCCTGCGCGTCGGCGACGTCGTGCTCGCCATCGGCAACCCCTTCGGCGTCGGGCAAACGGTGACCATGGGCATTGTTTCGGCGCTTGGCCGCTCGCATCTCGGCATCAACACCTTCGAAAACTTCATCCAGACCGACGCCGCCATCAACCCCGGCAATTCCGGTGGCGCCCTGGTCGATAGCGAGGGGCACCTGGTCGGCATCAACACCGCCATCTACTCGCGCAGCGGCGGCTCGCTCGGCATCGGCTTCGCCATCCCGGTATCCAGCGCCCGCAGCATCATGGAACAGATCATCCGCACCGGCTCCGTGACCCGCGGCTGGATCGGCGTCGAGGCCCAGGAAATCACTCCGGAACTGGCCGAATCCTTCGGCCTGCCGGGCACCGAAGGCTCGCTGATCGCCGGCGTCGTGCGCGGCAGCCCCGCCGATACCGCCGGCATCCGCCCCGGCGACATCCTGTTGTCGGTCAATGGCAAGCCGGTCAAGGACCCGCAGGTCATGCTCGACCTGATCGCCGCCCTGACGCCGGAGGAGCGCTCGGCGTTCCGCCTGCGCCGCGACAAGGGCATCGTCGAACTGCAGGTCCGGATCGGCAAGCGCCCCGCCATGCGCGCCGAGCGGGAGTAAGCCGCGCCATGTGCCAGCTGCTGGGAATGAACTGCAATGTCCCGACGGACATCTGCTTTTCCTTCAGCGGATTCCAGGCCCGGGGCGGTGGCACCGACGTCCATTCCGACGGCTGGGGCATCGCCTTCTTCGAGGGCAAGGGCACGCGACTCTTCCTCGACCCGCAACCGTCGAGCACCTCGCCGGTGGCCGAACTGGTTCGCCAGTACCCGATCCGCTCGAAGAACGTCATCGCCCACATCCGCAAGGCGACGCAGGGTTCGGTCGGTCTCGAAAACACGCATCCCTTCATCCGCGAGCTGTGGGGCCGTTACTGGATATTCGCCCACAATGGCAACCTGCTCGATTTCGCGCCGGAACTCGACGGCAGCTTCATGCCGGTCGGCCTGACCGACAGCGAGCGCGCCTTCTGCTGGCTGCTGCAGGAGTTGCGCCGCCGCTTCGGCAGCCAACCACCGGAACGCGCCACGCTGTTCGATGCGGTCCATCGGCTGACGCTGGCGATCAGCCGGCACGGCGAATTCAACTTCCTGCTTTCGAACGGGGACTGGCTGTTTGCCCATGCGTCGACCAAGCTCAGCCATATCATTCGCCAGGCGCCGTTCGCCGAGGCCCACCTTAAGGACCAGGACGTCACCGTCGACTTCAGCGACCTGACCGATCCGGACGACCGGGTCGCCGTCATCGCCACCCAGCCGTTGACCGACAACGAAACCTGGACCGAAATGCCGGCGGGAACGCTGTGGTGGTTCGAGGAAGGTGCACCGGTCAAAACCCTGGCCACCCGCCCGGGCCCCATGAAAAAAACGGCCTGATCGGCCGGTCACGGGTTGCTCCCGGGGCTACCGACAGCCCTCTCAGGACAGCTTGCGAAACTCCTCTTCAGCCTTGTCCATCTCGGCATCCGTTGCCCCTTCCGCGGCACCGGCAGCCTCAGCCTTCTGGCGAGGAGAGACCAGGCGCGACGCCAGAATGCCCAGTTCGTAGAGCAGACACATCGGAATCGCCAGCGCCAGTTGCGACACCACGTCCGGCGGCGTCACCACCGCGGCGACGACGAAGGCGCCGACGATGAAGTAGGAACGCCATTCCTTGAGCTTCTCGACGGTGACGATGCCGAGCTTGACCAGCACGACCAGCGCCACCGGCACCTCGAAGGTGATGCCGAAGGCGAGGAACATGGTCATCACGAAGGACAGGTAGGCCTCTATATCCGGCGCCGGCGTGATGCTCTTCGGCGCGAAACTGGCGATGAAGCTGAACACCTGCCCGAAGACGAAGAAGTAGCAGAAGGACATGCCGGCGATGAAGAGCAGCGTGCTGGAAATGATCAGCGGAATGCCGAGACGCTTCTCGTGGGCATACAGGCCGGGCGCAATGAAGGCCCAGGCCTGGAAAAGGATGTACGGCAAGGCCAGGATGAAGGCGACCATGGCCGTGACCTTGAGCGGCACCATGAAGGGCGTGATGACGCCGATGGCGACCATCTTGGTGCCTTCGGGCAGGGCCTTGGTCAGCGGCGCGGCCAGGATGTCGTAGATTTCGCCCGGCCCGGGGTAGAGGCACAGGATGCCGAGCACCACCGCGATGGCGATCAGGCTGCGCAACAAACGGTCGCGCAACTCGACCAGATGCGAGATGAAAGAGTCTTCCTGAACGTCGCTCATGCGGTGGGTTTGCCCGTCGTATCGGCAGCCTGCGGCAAGCCCTCGGCCAGCTTGGCGGCGGATTGCAATTCGGCTGCCGCCTCCTGGGCCGGTGCCTCGATGGCGGAACGCGCCGAATCGTATTCCTTGCGTACCGACTCTTCCATGGCGCGGGCGGAGTCGGTGACCTGGGTCTGCAGCTTCTTCAGCTCGTCGAGCTGGATTTCGCGATTGATGTCCGACTTGACGTCACTGACATAACGCTGGGCGCGGCCGAGCAGATGGCCGAGCGTGCGTGCCACCTTGGGCAGGCGCTCGGGTCCGATGACGATCAGCGCCACGATGCCGATCACCATCAATTCGGAAAAGCCGATATCGAACATAGTTGTTAGTGGTTAGTTACTAGTTTTTAGCCAAAAGCTAAGGACTAGCGACTAAAAACTAGCCTTTCGTCTTTTCCTTGACCTCGACGTCGATGGTCTGGCCACCGACCTGCTGGGCCGGCTTGGCTTCCTCGGCCGGCTTGTCGGCGTTGGCTTCCTTCATGCCGTCCTTGAAACCCTTCACCGCGCCGCCGAGATCCTGGCCGACGTTGCGCAACTTCTTGGTGCCGAAAATGAGCATGACGATGACCAGAACGATCAGCCAGTGCCAAATGGAAAAACTGCCCATGGTTTGTCTCCTAGATGCGTTTCAGCATGGGGCCGACCGGTTCCGGACCGCCCACGATGTGCGCGTGCAGGTGCGGCACTTCCTGCTGCCCCACACGACCTGTGTTGATGATGACCCGGAAACCGTCCGGGCTGCCTTGAGCCACCGCAATTTCGTTGGCCTTGGCCAGAATCTTGCCCAGCACGAGGGTATCTTCCGCCGTCACCGACGCCAGCGAGGTGATGTGCTTCTTCGGGATGACCAGCACATGCACCGGGCGAGCGGGATTGATGTCGTTGAAAGCGAGAATATCCTCGTCCTCGTAGACCTTGGAAGAAGGGATTTCCCCCGCAACGATCCGGCAGAAGATGCAATCGCTCACTTCTGGCCCCGCGACGCCTTCTCGTCGATGCCGGAAATGCCTTCGCGGCGGCGCATTTCCTGCGACACGTCCTCGATGGTCATGTCGAAGAAGGCCAAGAGAACGAGGATGTGATAAATCACGTCGGTCGATTCACGCACGATGTTGAGGCGCTTGCCATCCTTGCCGGCCATGATCAGCTCGGCGCACTCCTCGCCGATCTTCTTCAGGATCGAATCCGGTCCATCGGCGAACAGCTTGGCGGTATACGACTTTTCCGGATCGGCATGGCGACGGGACGCCAGCGTCTCGGAAAGACGGTGCAGGATGTCATGCGTGCTCATTGATAAATCCTCAGGGTCTTTCAAAATTCAAATACAAGCCCGGCAAGGCAGGGGCATTTTCACCAAAATCCGCGCCAACGCTCATCCGGGAATACCCGCAAAGCAACGCCGCCGATTCAACGACAGGATTCTACATCAGGCGCCCGAGCTTCGCCCCATCTGCACCGCACCACAAAGGAAATCACGCCCCATCCGCCCAGGCACTAAGCACGTACTTACGGTAACGCCTGAACCAGCGGGCCGTACCCGGCTCCGGTCTGGGCCGGAATTGTTGCCGCATCGTCAATCCTCAGCGCTCGGAATCGGCCAGCCCTCCAACGGCCTTATCGGACAAGCGCCGAGCCGGACACACCGCACTCACCACTAAATCAAGCATGCGCAGGGCCAGCGCCGAACGGTCGTATTTTTTTGCGGCGGCAAGGCATTTGGCCTGATGCACCCGATACCGCTCAGTGTCATTTCTGAAAACCTTCAACAATGAAACAAGTTGATCAACGTTTTCCGGCTCGAAGACCTCCCCCACCTGCTCCGCACGGACGATATCCGCCGACTCGCCCTCCACGCCATGCAAGACCGGCAACCCCATGCCCATGCACTCGAAAAGCTTGGACGGAATCACCGTCGTAAACAACTCGGTCTTGCGCAAATGAATGATCGATACATCGAGCACCGACCAATAACGCGCCACCTCGTCCTTGGAAACCGAATCCACAAACGTCACGTTGGCCAAACCGCGCTGCGCGGCATACTCCTTCAGCGCCCCCTTGCGTGCGCCATCTCCCAGCAGGATGAAATGAAACCGATCGCCCAGCCCCTCTGCCGACAAACGTTCGGCAGCATCCAGAATCGTTTCCAGGTGATGGGCCATGCCGTGCGTGCCGACATAGCCGCCCACGAACTTGCCCGCCAGGTCCAGGCGCTCGACCAAGGCCGGGTCCTTCTCCATCGGCTTGAAACGAGTCATGTCGACCCCGTTCGTGACTACCCCGATCTTCCGTCCATCCACGCCGCGTTCGATCAACTTGCGCTTGAAGGCATGGGTCACCGAAACGATCAGGTTCGCCTTGCGATACAAAAACAGCTCCAACCTCTCCAGCCAGCGAATTGCCGCCGAATCACCCATCGCCCCAACCGCCTTGATCGACTCCGGCCAAAGATCGCGCAATTCGAACACGAACGGAACACGCTTCAGCAGCGCCACCATCCACGCCGCACACACGGTGAAAAACTGCGGCGAAGTCCCGATCACCACATCCACCCGGCGCACGAACAAGGCCGCCAGCGTCGCGCTCACCATGAAGCTCTGGTAATCGAGAATCCGCTTCACGAACCCCTCGTTGGCCGTGATGTATGACCACACCCGGATGACGCGAATCCCCTCCATCCGATCCTGCTGGAACAGCTTGTTGCGATAACCGTCGAAAACCCGGCCCTTCGGAAAATTCGGCGCGCAGGTAATCACCGTCACCTCGTGACCGGCCTTGATCCACTCGCGACAATGCTCAAAAGTGCGGCTGGCCGGGGCATTCACCTCCGGAGGAAAGTTGTCGGTCAGAAACAGGATATGCATGTCATCACCAAGAAAAAACCATCGTCACCTCAGGGGCCTCGAACGAAACCTCCAGACAGCGACTTGGAACAGAAACCCCAAATGCCGGATGCCAGGTTGAAGGCACGACCGCAGCCCGCCCCCCGGAACATGACCAGCGCACAACCTCACCGCCCGGCAAGACCAGCCTGTCGTTCTCGACAGCCACCGCCGGATGCAGGAAAAACCGCCCAACAGCTCGCCCATAGCGCCCCGAAACCCGATCAAGCACGCGCAGACTCTTACCCGAAAAACACCACGACCTACCATGCACCGGCTTGCCGGGAAGCCTCAAATAACCATCGTGCGCCCCGTACACCAGCAGATCGCCCGGCCCCGCGCGGCCCACGCTCACATCACGGGCACTCGCCCGGCGCGCCACGCGAAAGCCGGCCCACACCTCCGACGAATTCTCGCCGTCCACCTCGACGGTGTTATGAACCTGCGTACTCCGCTGCCGCTGCCGCTCCGCATCCTCGCCGTACTGCGAAGTTCCGGAATTAACCAGAACGCGCTGGCCAAAAAGACTCAATTCGAAACTCAGCGTATCCGCATGGGCATGACCCGGCTGATACGCCGGCCCCACCTCGGCCACATCCACAATCGCCTTGCCGTTGGCCGGCAGAGACACCGAGACATAGCCCGTATCGGCCAAATGCCTCGCCGCGCAGGCATCGCCGGCATCACCAGCAGGCAGGGTGCACCCCAGCCAGGCCGCGTAGGCACGGACGGCCAGAGGCGAAGGCGCAATACCAAACGCGGCATCGTTAAAAAACGCGATCTCGCCATCTGGATGGCACATCGCATCCAGCCACGACAAACCGCGCTCCACAACACCCCGCCAATGGCCAATCCGCTCGGTCAGCGTCGCAACGCCACTGCAGCCCGCCACATTCAGCAGGTCGCACAAATCCCACAACAACGTCGCGTGATACATCGGCGACAGCTCGAAATGCCCGCCATCCGCCAAAAATTGCTCATCAATCTCGCGATCCAAAATCGCCAGGCCACGCCGCAAACTGCGTTGGCCAATATCCCCGCCTAGAAACGCCCCGGCAAAAACCAGCGCCTTACCGTTGGTAAACAAATGATTGGCCAGAATGTGCCGCTCCTCCTGCACCAGCAGCGCCTGAGCCTGTCGCGCCAGGCTATCCAGCCAAGGTTGCGGAATCGCCGTCTGGCGGGCAAACCACTTGACCCAGTTAACGATGCGCAACGAAAGCGTGTAAGGCTCCCAACCATTCCCCGCCAGAGCCGGGTTTCCCTCGATCCAGCGATCGATCAACCAGGCATGCTGCTCGCCACGCCCATCCGCATCGGCCGCATTCAGGTCGTCCAGGTAATGCAGGTTGTACAACCACAACTTCGCCTTCTCCGGCGAATTCCAGCCGCGCATCGCCGCCAGGTTGCCGCGCTCCCCCAGAAACTCGAACTCACCCAACTCAACATGGCTGCGCGCCCCGATCAGAGGCGCCAACCACGAAGCCAGCCAGGGGCGACGCACCGCCTCGCCCACCGCAGCCAAAGCGCGGTGCCGCACCCAGGGCTTGGCCAGGCGAAAATACAAACGGAAAGCCACCTGCTCCGCACGCAAATGGCGCGCCGTTCTCCACAAGCGCAGGACGCGAGCCAGCGCCATCGATCAACGCCCGGCCGCAGGCATGAGCAAGGAATCGAGCGCCGCAACAATGCGCGTAGCCGTCTGGCCATCCCATAACGGCGGGATGCCGCCCTTCTTCCACTCCCCGGCAAACAACCTGTCCATTGCCGGCTTGATCCTGGCGGGATCGGTTCCGATCAACTCGTTTGTCCCCACCGTCACCGTTTCCGGGCGCTCGGTAGAATCCCGCAAGGTCAGGCACGGCACGCGCATCACCGTCGTTTCCTCGGTAATGCCGCCGGAATCGGTAATCACCGCCCGGGCATTTTTCACCAGGTAATTGAATTCCAGATAAGGCTGCGGATCGACCAAATGCACGTTGGGCGGGAGCGCGCTCACCTCCTGCAAGGTCTTTGCCGTACGGGGATGCACCGGGAAAACCGTCGGCAAGCCGCGCGTACTCTCGCCAATGGCCGACAGCAGCGCAGCAAAGCCCTGCGCCGTATCCACATTGGCCGGGCGATGCAAAGTCACCACAAAATAATTCCCCGCCGAAAGGCCCAACTCCTCAAAAAACGGCGGCGGGCGCAAACGCGCCATGTTGGCCAGCAAGGTATCGATCATCGTATTGCCGACAAAGAAAATCCGCTCCTCGCCCACCCCGCTGCGCCGCAGATTCTCGTTTGCCACATCGCTGGTCGTAAAAAACCAGTTGGTGATCGAATCCGTCACCATCCGGTTGATTTCCTCAGGCATGGACCAATCCCCGGAGCGGATACCCGCCTCCACGTGCGCAACCGGCACGCGCAGCTTTTGCGCCGCAATGGCGCAGGCCATCGTCGACGTCACATCGCCCACCACCAGGCAGACATCGCACGGCGCCTCCAGCAACAACTGCTCATAGCGCACCAAAATCGCCGCCGTCTGCTCGGCCTGCGTACCTGAACCCACCTCCAGATTCACCTGCGGCTCAGGGATACCCAACTGTGTAAAAAAGTCCCCGGACATGCGCGCGTCGTAATGCTGCCCCGTATGGACCAGGCGATAACGCAATGCTCCCCCGGCAGACCGGTGCGCCTCAAGAGCCCGGATGATCGGGGCAATCTTCATAAAATTGGGACGCGCCCCGGCAATGATATCGATTGTTTTCATTCAAGCTTCCCAACAAGATGCGGTAAAACAAAACGCCATATTATGCCGTATTCATTTCGCCAAAATGGCGCCAACAGATAGCTCTCGCAACATGCGCTGCCTTACGTTCTCTGCCTGGCCCGGCATTTTTCCCTCAACAACCTCGACTGCCAGGCGCCTTGCAGCCTCAATCCCGGCGAAGCGCTGATAAGCCTTGAGCACCTGAAAATCGTCCAGGCCAGACGAAAAAGCCTCCCAGCGTCGGCCATCGACAATCGAGCCACCTGCACCGCGATATACCACCGCAAAGTCACGACCGCTGTCGATATCGTCCCAGCCATCGCCTGCATAAGCCCCGCGCTGGGTATCCGCATAATTCCAGAACCCCACGCCCTCTGCGCCCAGTGCAAAAGCGCGCCACCCCATCAGCCGGTAATACGCGTAGGGATCATTCAGTTTGGAAGGGCCATCCGTCATATACAGCCACAGTTGCTGGCCCGGCTTGATCTGCCTGGCCGCCGCCTCCGCCAAGCCCTTGCGATCCAAAACCTGTGCAACATCCAACTGCGGCAACAAAACCAGCGCATCGCGCACACTCAAAGTCGAGTACAGCCTGGCTCCCGGATGATTCGCTCTCAAAAAAGGCACAAACCGCTGCGCGGTCTCCAGCGAACTGCCGCGCGGCTCGTCCACCGGGTAAAGATAGACCTGCTCCCGCGCCACGCCGGCCCGCGCCAGTGCGGCATACGCACCGGCCAGCCATTGCCCCAGCAACCCCTTGTCAAACCAGGGATTACCCGACTCCGGTCCGCGCTGATCGACCCCCAGGTAAAGCAACACCGCCCGCGGCTTGTCAAACTTTGCAGCCAGCTCGGTCAGGCCCGAAAAATCGCCTCCCCCGCCCGGCACCGGCAAGGCACGATACGGCACCACCAGCACGTCAGCGCCGTGGCGCTTCAAATCCCTTACTGCGGCCTCCTGGCGGTCGGCCACCAAGGGCCAGTCCAGATAAGGCCAGACATTCCCGAACAAACGCGAAGACTCGACCACGGGTAGCACATCGACATCGAAGGCGTGACGCCAAGCCTTGCTCCCCTTGCCAAACTGCACCTCGACCCGATCGCGCCCGGCTTGAACGGCATCCAGTTCGAGCACCACCACGCCTCCGTGCGATGAATCCACGCCGATCAAGCCATCGCTGACGCGCAACGGGTCAGCCAGCAGTTCCCCGTTCAAGGCCTGAACAAATGGCGATTCAAAGACAGCCGCGCGAACCTTGCCATGCAGGCTACGCACCACAACAGGCAACGCGCCACCGGAATTCGCCTTGATCCTGAACGCCCGGTACTGGCGCCCCCCCAAGCGCAACCACTCCTGCTTCCGCAACAAGCCCGAGCCACCGGAACACCCGGCACCAACAGAAATTCGCTCATCGTCCGCGCAAGGAAACACAGCAAACGACGCAAGCTCCCTCGTCGCCCCTCCGCTCCGTGCCCTGTCATCCACCGCAAAATCCCTCGGTGCCCCCACCTCATCCAGTACACAATCCACAAACGGAGAGCGGGTGCGAACCGGCTCACGGCTCGCTGCCAGATAACGCGACCAATCGCGATGCCGCATCGAATCGACTGCTTTCGTCAGCCCCTGACGCGACACCGGCACAGGACGAAGCGCCCGGGGCGCGCCAGGCTTGGCTGGCAAGACACTGACCTCGTCGGTAAAGAAAAACTCTCCCGACGGCACGACAAAAAACCGTATAAAGCGTGCCCGCTGATTACCCAAGGTGATTTCCAGGCGCTCCCGAATCTCCCGGTCGGTGCCAACACCGGCACCTGGCGACACATGCCGGGAACAACCACCCAGCGTCCAGCTTTCCTGGTCCTCGCTGAGAAAAACATAGCTGGCCACTGGAAAATGCACCCCTGACGCCGTACCACTTGCCACGGTAAGCGCCAATTTGTCCAGATCGTGCGCCGCCCCCAGATCGAACGAAGCCTTGATCAGCCTTACCGACTCCCAACCCGCCGTTGCACTCTGGGTCCAGAAGCGTCCGAGTTGGCTGGCCTCACGACCATCGGTTAAAACGGGAGCAGAGGGATTGGCTCCGACTCGGTAATTTGCGGGGGGTTCGACCATATACGGCCGCCCTGCGTTGATTGATGAGACATCTGCCCAACACGAGACGTCCCAGCAAATAACCAAGAGAACAAAAAAGCGGCCCAGTAGGCTCATGCTAGGCAGGCGGATGTACCTCATGAAGCCAAACACGCCACTTGCTCAAGTGCCAATACTTCGCATCAAAACAACGGGCATAACGCAATGCATTCCTGCGCATGCGCTGCATGAGTGCTTCGTTCCCGCGCAGTTCTTGTAGCGCGGCGAACAATTGATCCGGATTACCTGGTTCAACCAACAGCCCTGTCTTGCGTTCCTGCACAATCTCCGGAATAGACCGCCAATGGGTCGAAACAACAGGGGTCCCCTGTGCATACGCCTCAAGAATGACCCCCGGATGCCCCTCTCCCTCGTATTGGCTGGGAAGGACCAAGGCTTCGTAGCCGGCCAGGCAGCGAGCCACCTCCTCGGGAGGAAGGACACCGATGTAGTTCAGGCCGGGCACGCCATCCAGGCGCGCCCTGGCGAATCCCTGAGTCAGCGGCCCGATGACGTCGATGCGGATACCGGCGCCAACATTGCGCTTCAGCATTTCAATCAGCGTACCCACACCCTTCGCATCATTGACATGACCGACGAACACAAACCGCCCGTTCCGCGACGAGCCGGAATCAGAGGGGGGCATGATCGAGCGACTATTTGGCAAACGATCAATCCGTGCCTTGGGAAAGACCTGCCTGAAATAATTGCCCAGATGCGTGGTTTCCAGCAGCACCAGCGAATTGGCAAAAGCCAGTCCGAACGCCTGGCGCATCAACCAACCGGAGCGTTGGTAAACCAGGTCGAGAGAACCGCCAAACGCCCTCAGCACAACGGGCTTACCGCTCAACAACGACAACAGCCGCAGGAAAGCCCCATACAAAATGAAACGCTTTGAAGAAGCGTGGAGCGTGACCACGTCGCTCGCGCTCCAACCGCCAAAAATCTCCTTCCAGGCAGACAGGGCAGCACCCAGGCGAGCCAGCTTTCCGCTACCAGCCCTCCTGTCATTCATGTCCACGACAGCCACGTCTACCGGCAAGTCGATAACGCGCTGCCGAAAATCGTCAAACAGAACAGTGGTACCGCCCAAAGGGGGGGGCAAAGGCCCAAGCGCCAACAACCTCATCAACTCACTCCCAATTGCTGCGAATAAAGCGCTTCGTAAGCCTCTGCGCACTTTTCCATCGAAAACCGAGATTCGAACACTGCGCGCGCCACCGCCCCTCGGCCATTGCCGGCAGACTCAAGTGCCTCGGTCAAACCCGCTGCGAGGGCAGCCTCATCATCGGGCGCAACCAACCAGCCGCTACTTTCGTCAATCGCATCCGGAATACCGCCAACACGGGTACAAACGCATTTCATGCCCAAGGACATAGCCTCCAGAAGCGATAGCGGCAACCCTTCATATCGACTGCAAAGCACAAAAACATCCGATGCCCCAAGAATATTGCCAATGTCACAACGAACATCGAGCAAGTGAATCCTGTCGCGTAGCGATGGAGCCAGAGCCGCGATCTCCGTTTGCAACATCCGCTTATAGGGCTCGCCAATCGCTGGATCATTACCCACGAGTACCAGACGCAAATCTTGGGCAAGGGGCCGCAGTTGCAAAAAAGCCTTGAGCAATCCCAACTGATTTTTCGTATCTGTCAGGCGCCCAACGTGGCAAATTATTCTATCCTGCTTAGTGGCTCCTATTTCATTTCGAAAATACTCTCTCGGGCTAGAGGCAAGCTCAATTACCCCGTTGTCCACTTGAGGAGGATTTAATTTATAAACCTGTCTAATACTTTCTGCGACGGCAGTCGAAATGGCGACCGGATTCCAACCTAGCGAAAACAAGTGGCCATAAAGTACCCGAGTGCGTGACGACGACTCTTTTTCTGCCAAACTATGTACGGTGTGAAATTTTGCGCCAGCCACCGGCGTTGAGAATAACGAATAAGCAAGAGCACGCAGATGTGTATGAATAACCTCAGGTTTCCACGCAAGGGTACGCCCCAATATCCTGAACGGAATTCTCAAATCAACGCCGTTTCCACTCCGCTTATCCAGAGAAATAAATTCGAATGGAGCCGTTTTTAGTCGTTCAAAAAGCGGGCTGCGCGGATCTGGCTCTGTCACCGAAACAAGACAAACATCATGGCCACGGTTAGCTAGCGCCTCAGATAGTTGAAATGCGAACATTTCGCCTCCACCGTTATATAGACTGGGGGTAACTTGCAGTATTCGCATTTCTCAATTTTGTTTGTGGATAAAAGAAAAAAATTCCGGCAAATAGCCAGTACAGATCACTAATGCGGGCACTAAAAAAAGTGGGATAAGAAATTCCATTGAACAGCATCAAGACAGCGAAAACTAGTAGCGCCTGGGTCTCTGGATCTCGGTGTCTGAATAGTTTCCAGATCATGACCATGACGATCATCATGAAGATAGCCATGCCTACAAAACCAAACAACCCGATTAATGCCAACTGCAAATTATCTGCAGGCGGCATTAATAATCCGGGCACCCCCCAAATCATTCTTTGTGGCATTTCACTCAATAATGAAATTACTGTACCCCAATAAGGTAAGCGGCTAGTAACCAAGCCTACCGATCCTTGGCCACCGAATCCAAGGGCATCAGCTAGTCGATCCAGAATCATTGGCGGGACAAACTCGCCAGCAAAATTCACTGCAACCAATGAGCACATCAAGGTTAGCCCTATCGCCCATAGCGCCATCCAGTTACGCCTAGAGACTATCCAGACGGCACCGACGATAAGAAGTGAAAGCAAGGCACCTCGAGACCCAGAAACCAGTAATCCGAAACAAGAAACCACGATCAGTGGCAGGGCCAATATAAGTGACAATAAGCCTCTGATTAAACCAAGAACCAATAGTAGATAGAATGCGCAAAATGTTCCATAGGTATTAGGCTGGCCATCGAAGAATGAATAGGCTCTGCCATAAGTAATCACATCATCAAAATCAACGTCTCGCGTGTAGTTGGCAACTAAAAAATCTGACACCGGCTCATATCCAATCCCTTGCAAGGCACCGCACATAACCGGGACAAATCCAACACTAACAATTACGCGATTCAAGAATCTCAGAGATATTCCGCCATCCCGCTCTGACTTGATTTGCAACAAAACAGCGGTCAATAGGAAAATAAATGCTGGGCGTACAAAACCATATATTCTTGCCACTTCTATCAAAGGCCCCTCGGATGCAGCATCAAACAACATCCTGAGTGCAGCGCAGAAGATGCCAATTACAAGTAAAAATACGAACCAAAAACCTAGAAACCTACGCCTATCAAGCAGCGTAGCTAATGCTTTTAAAAAACCGTTGGTTTGTACAAAAAAAAGCGTCAATACCAACACAAACAAAAAAACCTGATCTGCAGTCACACCACGCATTCCGGAAACTCCGGAAAATCTAAGAGGAGGAGAAAAGAGAAGCATCATTACATACAAAACAATAATGATTTTCGAGATAGACAATTTCATTTATCTATTCTTCGCTTCGTGTTCGCATGAATACAATGGCGGCAGTCCACAGTTCTCCAAGCAATAGAACTACCGCAAACACCACAGCCACGGCAATGGCTGACTTTCCGAACAAATATAATGAACCGATCAGGAGCAGCAACCTGCCTATATTGTTTATCGCCTCGGTATTGGGCATACCGAGGGAATGAATGCCTATATTAAAAAAGCCGACATAGACAGTTCCCAATAATCCAGCGCTGCATGCCACAAAGACCCATGCCGCATCCGGCAATGTCCTGGCATACCAGAAATCAATCACGAACCAACCGGCAATCAGGATGAGGGCCGCGCCCCCGAGGAATGCTGGAAAAAACCGGATAAGCCGGCTCAACAAAACGTTAATGCTGCCCACCGTTTCCGTTGCCCCCGCCTTCATCATTCTGGGCAGCAATACGGTGCGGATGGAATTGGCGATCAGGGTCACTATTCCCATAAAGCTGAGTGCAATGCCGTAGCTGGAAACCTCTACCGGACCAAATTGCTTCGCAATGAAAAACTGCGGTGAGTACAAGACGGCCCCGTATGCTGCACTGCTGACGAACACCCAGATCGAGTAGTTCTTGGCCTGCCGGAATGTCTGTCTCACCCCGGCCCAGGAAAGTTCATAGGCTCGCCCCCATACCCCCTGCGCCAGCGCAAACAGCAGGCCCGGCAAGACAAAGGAGGCCAGGTAAAGATACTGCGCATCCTTGCTGAGCCACAGCACGATGCCGCCTGCCAGAAGCCGAATCGTGGCGTAGAGGATGTTGCTTCGGGCATAGGATGCAAACGATTCGTTGGCCTGCTCCAGCGTCCTGCATCCCATCCAGAGATTGAGCACTGCGGCGCCAATCACCCCGTTGGCAATGATTGAATAATAGGAGCCCGGCCCCGGCGAAAAGTAGAGGCTCGCAACACTGGGCAACGCGGCCACCGCCAAGGTAAGCCATTTGGCACTCATCATGCCGTCGAGCACCAACTTGTTTTTTTCCATGCCGAAAGACCGGACCGCCGTTACATTGACGCCAAAATCAAGCAGGGTCGTCAGCATGAATCCCAGCGAGACGGCAAGGCTGAAGCTCGCAAAGCGGTCGACGGGCAATGCGCTGGCGGCGACCATCAATATCAGAAAGGTCACACCGTTTGCGATCAGGTTGGAAACCATGACCAGCGAAATTTTTTTCAGCCCGGAAGTGGCCATTCGTTACTTTGATGTTGTTGAAGTTCGACGCGATAAGCGAATAGCGAAAAAGGTGCTCCTACTCTCGCCTCACCTTGCTACTGCTTGTACGAGTAGCGATAGACGTAGCCTTTATAGCCATAGCGATAACGTTGCCGATCGGTATCAAGGTCATTGAACACGAAGCCCTTGACCGCAACGCCGCTGTGGTTGAGGCGTTTGACGGCTTGATCCAGCTCGCGGATCGGATGCTTGCCGGCCCGCGCCACGATCAATGTGGCTCCGGCATGGCGACCGATGATGGCCGCGTCGGATACCGCCAGGATTGGCGGGCTGTCGATGATGACGGTATCGAACAGGCGGCCGAGCTCGGCGAGGAGCGCTTCAAAGCGCAAATGCATGAGCAATTCGGACGGGTTTGGGGGAATGCGCCCGGTGGTGATGATCGATAGATTGGGCACGGCGGTCGGTTTGACGATATCGGCCAGGGAGGCATGACTGGCAACGTATTCCGATACGCCAATTTCGCGCAGCAGGCCGAACTCCTTGTGTATATGCCCCCGGCGCAAGTCGGCATCGACGATGACGATGCGTTTCTCGGTTTGTGCCAGCACGACGCCGAGATTTTTCGAAATGAAGCTCTTGCCCAGGCCGGGGCTGGAGCCGGTGATCAGCAGGGAATTGTGCTGGGCGTCAAGCAAAGCGAAGTGCAGTGTTGTGCGCAGGCTGCGCAGGCTTTCGATTGCATCGTCTTCCGGTTGGATTACGGCAAGTAGCTGGCTATGGCCCGGCCCGGCCTTGGGAGCCCTTGCCAGCGCTATTTGGGCCTTGCTATGTGGCACGGTGGCGTATACCGGCAGGCCCAGTTTTGCTTCGATGATTTCCGGATCTTCGACGACAACGCGTATCGCACGCATGATCCAGATAACGATCAGACCGATGAGGATACCCATGACGACAGCAATGACCACCACTGCTGCGGGTTTCAGGCCAACGGGAGTGCGCGAGACGATGGCGCTGTCGATGACGCGCACGTCGCCGACGGTGCCGGCCTTGGAGACCTTGAGTTGCTGGGCGGTATTGAGTAGCTCGGTGTAGAGCTTGGTGGAGACTTCGACGTCGCGCGCCAGGCGCAGTACGGTTTGCTGGGTGTCCGGCAGCTTGGAGACTTCGCCTTCGAATTGCTTGCGGCGCTCATTGAGGCGGGCGAGCTTGTTGTCTACGGCCTGAACGGTGGGGTGCTCAGCGGTGAAGCGCTGGCGCAGCTCTTCACGCTCCTGCTTGAGCTTCAGCGCAGCGTCTTCGATTTCGACGACGGATTTGAGAACGCCCTGGGTTTCGAGGCTGAGGTCGAGGGAGCCACGACTCTGGCGGTAGTTGTTGTAGGCGGCCTCGGCGGTGTCGACTTGTGTCTTGAGGGCGGGCAACTGGGTTTCGAGGAACTTGAGGGTGTTTTCGGCCTCGGCGGAGCGGCGCTCGACGTTCTGGCGGACGTAGGCGTTGAGGATTTCGTCGAGAACAAGGCCGATCTGCTCTGGCTTGAAGCCTTGGTAGCTAAGTTCGAGAACGCCTGATTTCTTGCCTCTCTCCTTGACCACATATTGCTTGCGCAGGTCGGTGAGGGTCATTTCCATGGAACACTTCATCAGGTTGAAGCGTGTTCCCGGGCGGGCCTTGAGTTGGGAGACGAAGGCGGAAAAGCCTTGCTTGCTGGCGCGCGTGCCGGCACTGCCTTCCAACACCGTCTGGTCGTCGTCATTGATGATGGTGTAGGCGCCGTTGTCACCGGCAACGAGGAGGAGTGCTTCGTCGAGATAATCGCGCGGCACATCGAGCGAATCGACCTGAACCTGCTCGCCACCCCATGCATAGCGTGAAAGGCCGAGGAAGGCGCCTGCCGGTTCGGCATCCGTATGGCGGCGGGCGATGGCGCTACCAAACAGGGGGAATGTCTTGGGGGCTACAACGATATCGAGCTTGAGCTTTTCAACGACACGGCCGAGGACCATGCGCGAGGTGAGGATTTCCATCTCTGCGGCGACAGTGGTGTCGTCACCCATCAGGGGCTCCAGCGCCTTGAGCGCTCCACCCGCGTGCTTTTCCTCGATCTGCAGCAAGCCGTCTGCGCGATAGACCGGTTTGGCAACGAAGATATAGGCCAGGCCAAGAACCACGGCGGCCAGGGTAATGCTGGTGATGAGCCAGCGGTATTCCATGACGGTGGCGATGATTTCGCCGATGGAGATGCCTTCTTCGTCTTCTTCCAACTGGATTTGCGGGGTACCGGGCGAGGCCATGGCTGGCGAGGTGGCTACAGGTTTGAGTTGCTCTTGTTCCATGCGTTATCCGATGTTGCAAGCAAACGCCACCCTTGCGGATGGCGTTTGCCGGTAGGTGATGTGGTAAGTGTGCGCCGGCCTTGTGTCAGGCGGATTTATTGCCGCCCGCCGAACAACGGGTACTTGGTGCCGCTGGTCAGGTTGAGCATCTGCGAGGTGGGCAGGATGTTGCTGATGACGCGGTTCCAGCGAATGAGGTCGGAGGCATCCACATAGACGATGTCGCGCGGCTTGAGCGGGAAGCGGTCGGCCAGCAACATGGCATCCGGCGAACGGCCGTCGAGGTGGAAGAGTTCCGGGGTGTCGTCGTCGCTGCGCATGACGTAGATCCAGCGCGGGCTGGCTTTTTCCTGGTTGATGTAACCGGCGTCGCCCAGGGCTTCAGCCAGGGTGGAGCGCTTTTTGTTCATGAGCATGGAACCGGGCTTGAGCACTTCACCGAGCACAAATATCTTGTTGTAGCTGCGGTCGAGCACGTTGACGATGTCGCCGGGTTCGAGCATCGCGTTTTGTTCGGTGGCGCCCTCTTCGTACATGGCCTGGATGTCGACGCGGTAAGTGGAGCCCTTGCGGGTGAGCAGCACGCGGCTGAAGTCTGCCTCGGTCGAGAAGCCACCGGCCCGGTTGACGGCTTCGAGCACGGTCATGGGGATGTCGGTAATTTCCTGGTTGCCAGGTCTATTCACTTCACCGACGACGTAAACCCGCTTGCTGCGATAGACGGCCACGCGCACGTCGAGTTGGACCTTTTCGATGAACTTGGCGAGCTTGGCGGCCAGGGCGTCGCGGACTTCGCGGGTGGTCCTGCCGGCCACCTTGAGCACGCCGGCGTAGGGGTAGAAGATGGTGCCGTCTTCGGAAACGACAGTGCCAGCCTGCTCGGCGGTACGGAAGCTACCGGCCGGCGTGGTCAGTTCGGGGTGGTCCCAAACGATGATGGTGATGATGTCGCCGGGGCCGAGCTTGTAGTCGCCGACCTTGGCTGCCGGGTCGACCGGGGTGGCCTTTGCGGTTTCCTTGCTGGCGCCGACGCCGACTTCTCGGAAGGGACGGGCCGATTTGTACATGTCGATGATCAGCTCGGAGTTGATCTGCCGAACCTTGACGTTTTCCGGCACGACTTCGTCGCCTTTCTTGACCGGGATTTTGTTGTCCGACTGATCGCGACTGGAGTAACTGGGATTACCCGGCGAGATGGCACAGGCAGTCATGCCGCAGACAACTAGGGCGGTCATGACGGCGCGCAGGGCCATGGGTCGAATATCAGACATCTTCATTCCAGAACTCCCAAATTTCTTTCCTGTAGGCCGTTTGGACCGCCTACCCATTTTCATTACAGCCGGGCTCTACTGCGCTTACAGTTTGCCCAGCCAGGATTCGATTGCCATATCGATCAGGCGCAGTGATTCGCCATGCGCTTCACGACCTCGCCGGTACGGGTCGGCGATTTCCATGTTCATCCAGTGCCCCAGCAGGAAGGTTTTGCCCCTTGCTGCCGGATCGATATCGAGCAGGGCGTCGCGATGGTACTTTTCCATGACCAGCACGAGATCGACCTTGCGCAGGATATCGACTGTCAACTGCCTGCCCCGATGACCGCCAAGGTCGATGCCCCGCTCCAGCATCAGCGCCTGCGTAGTCTCATCTGCCGCGCGCCCGTCCAGCGCAGCCACCCCGGCCGATTGAACAACACCCTGCCAAGCTTCTCGCCGTGCGAGGCGATCTCTCAGGAAATATTCCGCAGCGGGACTACGGCATATATTTCCTGTGCAGACAGTGAGAATACTTTTAAACAAAACCGTTATTTTTCAAATACCAAGAGGCTGAATTCTACACCCGGACGGCATCAGCATCTTTCTTTGACACGCTCAACTCGACCTCGTAAAAGACGGCGCTGCCTTGGGAAGAGCGACGCTCGCCGCCGCGGATGCAATATTTGGGTGCCTCGCCCTTCTGACGACGCGGGTCGGCACGACGATCGTTGTCGCCATTGCGATGCATGAAGAGGCGGACCTGGGCTTTCGGCAGGTAGCTGAGATGCTCCTTGATCTGCACCATCAATGCCTTGGTGGCGCCTACCGTGACTTCATTGACGTCTTCATCAAGCTCCACCAGGGCAAATACGTTGCTGCCCCCCAATGCTTTGTTGTCGACCGTATGCAGGCTGAGGCGATATTCGAATCGCCGCCCCAGATCTTCGATAACGTTGCCCAGAACCCGCTTGGCCTCGGCTTCGGTGAAATAACCAACAAACACCCCGCGTGCCGCAACCGAGGGCAGACCCAGCCAGGCGTTAAGACGAGACAGGTTGGGAACGACCCGCCAAGGCCGGAATATGACGTAGAAGTAGCTGGCAAACACCATCAGGAAGGCACCGAACATCAGGTATTCGGGAACATTGAAATACTCTCCGGCCAGCCCAATGACTACCAGCAAGACCTGAACCAGAATGACCATGCGGACCGTATCGCTCACCCGGAAACCGGCCCGCAGGAAGAGGTGGTGGAGGTGGTGGCGGTCGGCATGAAATGGCGACTTGCCCAGCCAGACGCGGCGCAGCATGACGCTCACCGTATCGAGCAGCGGAACGCCAAACAGCCACAGGGCGGTGACCGGCGCCATGGCCGCTTGCTCGCCTTGAGATAGGCCGATCAGCATCCATGCAAAGACAAAGCCGAGCAGCATGCTGCCGTTGTCGCCCATGAAGACGCGAGCCTTGAGGTTGCCTGGGTAGCGCAGGTTGAAATAGAGGAAGCCGGCCAGGCCGCCCATGAGGGCCACAGCCATCGTCAGGTAGCCCATCTGGCCGGAGGTTACCGCAATCATGGCAACACCCGCCATGCTGCTAAATGACAGCGAACCGGAAAGGCCATCGATGCCGTCGATCATGTTGAGGGCATTGATCAGACCAACCGTGGCAAAGATGGTGAACGGGATGGCGAGCGCACCCAAATCGGCGGATAACCCAGGCACCAACTCACCGAGCGAGGACAGCCCCACATCGCCCAGAAGCACCATCGCCACAGCAACCAGCGCCTGGATGACAAACCGGACCTTGAAAGAGAGATGCCAGATGTCGTCGGCAAAACCCGTCACGAAAAGGACTGCAGCACCAAGCACGACCACGCGCAAGGGCAAGGCTGACAACTCGGGAAACAACCCCTCCCCCACAGCCAATACGGCAAACATCACGACAACGATACCAAAACCGCCAACGAACGGCGTACTCGCATCGTGCTGCTTGTGCCCGCCAGGATGATCGAGAACCCCGAAACGTGCCATGAGCGCCATCCCGATCCGAATAACCAGGCCAGACACAATGAGACAAACGACAAAAAACAGGCTCAACGACATGATCGTCCCCAACAATCCATTTGACAGAATTGTTTCTTCGAAAGAAACACTATTTATGCATTTGGAGTTTCTCTGGACCCCATTTACGCACCTCCCCAAACACTCCCATAGGTGCAATATTCATGCCAAATTCATAACAATTTAATTTATATGGAAATGTCTTTTGAATATTTCGGCCTTGCTCTGAACATGGAAAGGATTCCGACACTGCAAGTGCACAACATTGTAACAACCCGGAACGCATATGAAAAAGACGAGGCCATGAATTTTATGTGTTTATAACCAACATGATATAACTTTGGTTATACAACAAAGCACTCAACGCACGGTTCAAGACAGTTAAAATTTACTGCAATGCAACACAACAACCAATGTTGAATTCAAAGACATATTCTTTACACAAATACGTCATGTATTGCAGACATAAAAAAAGCGGCTTTCGCCGCTTTTTTTTGCATCTTATCGTCGAGTCATACAGCCTTGCGGCGGCGCAAAGTCAAGCACGTAGCAAGCCCCAGACCCAACAGTGCGAGAGAGCCGGGCTCCGGAACATTGATGCTGCCGTTAACTGCGAAGACACCATCGATCCGAGCATTCTTCAGCGGATCAGCGGGAGCCCCCGGAATCACGCCATTGTCGAGGGCCAGGAAGATGTTTTCGAACTTGGTGCCAACAAGATTGGTTTCATCAATGAAAACCTCCAGCGCATCCTGGCGGACGGTGTAGGCCACATCAACTGAACCGGATACCGGCCCGGTCAGGAAGCCATTCAGGCCAAACAGGCTGGCAAAAAAGGTGGTGGCACCAAAGCCACTCAGCGTAAGGTGACCGGTGTAATCCAAGGTCTGGGCGACACCATCGAGCAACAGGGTGGTTGCATTCACCCCGTTGAAGTTCATGTTGATCAGTCTGGTGCTGGTATTGGTGACGCTGATATAGCCCGTACCCAGGCCTGCACCCTGCGGATACGTCACGCCCAAGTCGAAGCCCGGCACGCCGTTGTAGTCGATACCACCCGCAAAGCCCGGCATGGCCTGGGCGCTGTAGGTACCAGCCGTCGGCACCTGGATGCTGACGGCGCCATTCAGATTGGTAAGACTGATGCGGAAACGCTGATCAGCGTCCGGCAGCGTCAGGCTGGCACCAGGCTGGTCCACACCGAACTGATCGATGACGAACCTGCCATTCAGGCCGGCGAAGCTGGTGGTGTATCCGGCGTGAGCGCTGGCCGCACCCAGCGTAGCTGCGACTCCGAGCGCAAGAGCAATCTTCTTCATATCCAATACCCCTAAAAAACAAGCAAATTTCAATGCATGGCGATGCGACAATTCAATATCAACATGCCAAACAGTAGCCGCATTTCTGTAGCAATAACTGGTCCACTTCGCCTAGTTCCCTGTACTTTCAGAAGAAACAATAAATGACAAAGCAATTTTTAAAAACCATGTAAAGAATATCGACACCCATTACGAATATGACAATGGATTGTCAATTGCTTAATTTGAAAACATTGCGCTAATGAATGACAAGTCGACGTGTGCGAACAATTAGCCACGCCAATTCAGCGGCAATGATGTCGCTCTTCGGGGACAGGAATCGGCCGAGATACGGCCGGACACGAAACTGATCGCGTCAGAAAAAGTTCGGCTTAGCGCACAAACAAAGGAATGGCTGATTCAGCCCTACGCAATACTCGATACTTTTCAGCCGTCGGGTATCGGCAACACACGACCGATCAGGCCGTGTAAATATCTTTGGGATCTTTTAGAACCGGATCGACCGGAACCCAGCGCTTGCCGCTGAGCTCATTGAAGAAGCAACTTTCACGGCCGGTATGACAGGCTATGCCGCCGACCTGCTCAATACGGAGCAACAGGACATCGCCATCGCAGTCAGTTCGAATGGAGAGAATCTTCTGGAAGTGACCCGATTCCTCGCCCTTGCGCCACAGACGCTTCCTTGAACGCGACCAGTATACCGCGTTGCCGCAGGCTATCGTTTCCTGCAGCGACTCGCGGTTCATGTAGGCGAACATCACGACCCGCCCGTTCTGGTCCTGCGCGATGGCGGGAATCATGCCGTCGGCGTCCCACTTGAGGGCAGTCAGCCAGTCGAGGGAATTGTCGAGATCGCTCACAGGCGGACTTCGATCCCGCGCGTTGCCATGTATTCCTTGGCCTGGCGCACGGTGTATTCGCCGAAGTGGAAGATAGAGGCGGCGAGCACGGCGTCGGCGCGACCTTCGGAGACGCCGTCGGCCAGGTGCTGCAGGTTGCCGACGCCGCCGGAGGCGATGACCGGGATCTTGACCGCATCGGACACGCCACGGGTCAGCGGCAGATCGAAACCGTTCTTGGTGCCGTCACGGTCCATGCTGGTGAGCAGGATTTCGCCGGCGCCCAGCGCCTCGACCTTTTTCGCCCATTCGATGGCATCGAGGCCGGTATCGTTGCGGCCGCCGTGCGTAAACACGTGCCATTTGCCCGGCGCCACCTGCTTGGCGTCGATGGCGACGACGATGCACTGCGAGCCGACCTTGCTCGACGCGTCGAACACCAGGTCCGGATTCTGCACCGCGGCCGTGTTCATCGACACCTTGTCGGCCCCGGCATTGAGCAGGCGACGGACGTCCTCGACCTTGCGCACGCCGCCGCCGACGGTCAGCGGAATGAAGACCTGCTCGGCGCAGGCTTCGACGATGTGCAGGATGATGTCGCGCTGGTCGCTTGAAGCCGTGATATCGAGGAAGGTCACCTCGTCGGCCCCCTGCTCGTTGTAGCGGCGAGCGATCTCGATCGGATCGCCGGCATCGCGCAGGCCGACGAAATTGGTGCCTTTGACGACACGACCGGCCGTGACGTCGAGACAGGGAATGATGCGCTTGGCGAGCATCAGGCGCCCGCTTTGGGCAGCAATTCGTCGGCCAGTTTCTGGGCCGCGGCGAAGTCGAGGGAGCCGTCGTAGATGGCACGACCGGCAATGGTGCCGACCACGCCCTCGCCCTCGACGGCGCACAGCGCCTTGATATCGTCGAGATTGGACAGGCCGCCGGAAGCGATGACCGGAATGCTCAGCGCCTGCGCCAGGCGCACGGTGGCTTCGATATTGATGCCGGACAGCATGCCGTCGCGGCCGATATCGGTGTAGATGATCGACTCGACGCCGTAATCCTCGTATTTCTTACCCAGATCGACCACGTCGTGGCCGGTCAGCTTGGACCAGCCATCGGTCGCCACCTTGCCGTCCTTGGCATCGAGGCCGACGATGATGTGGCCGGGGAAGGCGACGCAGGCGTCGTGCAGGAAGCCTGGGTTCTTGACCGCCGCGGTGCCGATGATGACGTAGGACAAACCGCCATCGAGGCAGGCCTCGATGGTGTCGAGGTCGCGGATGCCGCCACCGAGCTGGACCGGGATTTCGTCACCGACCTCGGCCAGGATGGCCTTGATCGCCGCCGCGTTCTTCGGTTTGCCGGCGAAGGCGCCGTTCAGATCGACCAGATGCAGGCGGCGCGCGCCCTGGTTCAACCAGTGCCGCGCCTGCTCGGCAGGGCTTTCGGAAAAAACGGTGGCCTGTTCCATCAGGCCCTGTTTCAAACGGACGCACTGGCCGTCCTTGAGGTCAATCGCAGGAATAATCAGCATGGGAGTCTAGGAGAATAAATTCGACGAAAGCGAATCAGGGGTGCCACTCGACAAAGTTCTTCAGCAACTGCAAACCGTCGCGGGCGCTTTTCTCGGGGTGGAATTGAACCGCGAAGATATTATCCCGCCCCACCGCACAGGTAAAGGGGACGCCATACTCGCAAGTGCCGGTCACCAGCGCCGCATCGGCGGGCTGCACGAAATAGCTGTGCACGAAATAGAAGCGGGCACCATCGGCGATGCCATGCCACAGGGCATGCGACACCTGGTGCACCTCGTTCCAGCCCATGTGCGGCACTTTCAGGCGCTCGCCGGTGGGCAGGAACATTTTTTCATCCGGGAAACGGACGACATTGCCGGCGAAGACGCCGAGCGCCGGCACATTGCCTTCGTCGCTACGCTGGAACAGCATCTGCTCGCCGACGCAGATGCCGAGGAAAGGTTTTTCCTTGGCGGCCTGCAGGACGGCGGCGCGCAGGCCGCGCGCGTCGAGTTCGGCCATGCAGTCCGGCATCGCCCCCTGGCCGGGGAAGACGACGCGTTCGGCAGCCGCCACCACGGCCGGGTCGGCCGTGACGACGACCGGCTTGCCGCCGGAGACATGCTCCAGCGCCTTCGACACGGAACGCAGGTTGCCCATGCCGTAGTCGATGACGGCGATGGCGCCGTCGCCCTTGCTGCCAACGCTCACAGGGTGCCTTTCGTGGACGGCATGGTGCCGGCCATGCGCGGATCGGGCGTCACCGCCATGCGCAGGGCGCGACCGAAGGCCTTGAAGATGGTCTCGGCCTGGTGATGGGCGTTCTTGCCGCGCAGGTTGTCGATGTGCAGCGTCATGCCGGCATGATTGACCAGACCGTGGAAGAATTCGCTGAACAGATCGACATCGAACTGGCCGATCATCGCCCGCGTGAAATCGACGTTGAGCTCCAGGCCGGGGCGGCCGGAAAGGTCGATCACGACGCGCGACAGCGCTTCATCGAGCGGCACGTAGCTGTGGCCGTAGCGGGTCAGGCCCTTCTTGTCGCCCCAGGCCTTGGCCAGCGCCTGGCCGAAGGTGATGCCGATGTCCTCGACGGTATGGTGGGCGTCGATGTGCAGATCGCCCTTGGCGTCGATGTCGAGGTCGATCAGGCCATGACGGGCGATCTGGTCGAGCATGTGGTCGAGGAAAGGCACACCGGTGGCGAATTTGCCCTGGCCGGTGCCATCGAGGTTGAGGCGCACGGTGATCTGCGTCTCGAGGGTATTACGGGTAACTTCGGCTTGCCGCATGACGGTTGGCTGCAAAACGTTGAATCGGAAGGGCATGATACCATTTCGGCCTGATTTTCCGCTTTCCGTGAATTCCCATGAGCCGCTTCTGGAGCCAGGTCGTTAACGACCTCACCCCCTACGTCCCGGGCGAACAGCCCAAGATCGCCAACCTGATCAAGCTGAACACCAACGAGAACCCCTATCCGCCCTCGCCCAAGGCGCTGGCCGCGATTCAGGCGGAACTCGACGGCGACGCGGCGCGCCTGCGCCTCTACCCGGACCCGAACGCCGACCTGCTCAAGGCGGCCATCGCCCGCCACCACGGCGTTTCGGCGCAGCAGGTCTTCGTCGGCAACGGCTCGGACGAGGTGCTGGCCCACATCTTCATGGCCCTGCTCAAGCACGACGCGCCCATCCTGTTCCCGGACATCACCTACAGCTTCTATCCGGTGTATTGCGGGCTGTACGGGGTCGACTACCAAAGCGTGCCACTGGCCGACGATTTTTCCATCGATCCGGCCGACTACGTGGGCAAGCCGAACGGCGGCATCATTTTCCCCAATCCCAATGCGCCGACCGGCCGCCTGCTCGCGCTCGACGCCATCGAACGGATCGCCAAGGCCAACCCGGATTCGGCCATCGTCGTCGACGAAGCCTATGTCGATTTCGGCGGCGAATCGGCCATCAAGCTGGTCGACCGCTACGACAACCTGCTGGTCGTCCATACGCTGTCCAAGTCGCGCTCGCTGGCCGGCCTGCGTGTCGGCTTCGCGGTCGGCCACCCGGCCCTGATCGAGGGGCTGGAACGGGTCAAGAACAGCTTCAACTCCTATCCGCTGGACCGCCTGGCCATCGTCGGCGCGGTCGCGGCCATGGATGACACCGCCCACTTCGAGCAGTGCTGCCGGGCCGTGATCGCGACCCGCGACACGCTGTCAGCCGACCTGGCCGGCCTCGGCTTCGAGGTGCTGCCGTCGGCGGCCAATTTCATCTTCGTCCGCCATCCGCAGCGCGACGCGGCCGAACTGGCCAGGGCGCTGCGCGAACGCAGCATCATCGTCCGCCACTTCAAGCTGCCGCGCATCGAGCAGTTCCTGCGCATCACCGTCGGCACCGATGCCGAATGCCAGGCGCTGGTCGCCGGGTTGCGCGGCATTCTCGGCTGATGCCCATGGAAACCGTCTGGAAACGCCCCGACGGCAGCATCGTCGCCTGCACCGAGAAGATCAAGGTCCTGCGCGAAAACCTCGAAGAACTGCGCCAGATGGCGCAGGACGCCTTCGAGGACGCGTTGCTGATGGAGTGCGACGAAAACCAGATCAGGGCCGTCTTTCAGGACCTGATCACCGGCCTCGAGAACCCCTACCGACAGGATCGCTAGGGCCTGCCGGACAGGCGACGCTAGGGCATCCAGAACCTGGCCGACTCGGTAGCCGCCACGGCGGGGTCGGCCACATCCTCGACCCGGATGCGAATGTTGTGCGCTCCAGCACCGACGGCGCCCTGCTCCAGCGACAGCACCAGCGCCGCTTCGCCAATGGCCGCAGCAGGCACAGATACCTCCTGCTCGTCGGCAATGCGCAGGCCAGGCAGGCCGTCAACGGAAATGCGGTAGCGGCGCGTCTGCTCGCTGGCATTGGTCAGCTGCAGGGTATAGCTGTTCTCGATGCTGCCGTCCGCCGCCTCCCGCGACATGGCGGCCCGGTCGCGGATCACCGACACCTTGAGCGGCACCTTGGTGGCCAGCGACCAGGCCGTGGCAAGGGATACCGACAGGAATATGGCCAGATAGATGAGCACCCGGGGGCGGAAGGCACGGCGGATTATCTCGCCCCGCGTTGCCTTGTTGAGCACCGCATTCTCGGTTGAATAACGAATCAGTCCCCGCGGATAACCCATCTTGTCCATGACCTGATCGCAGGCGTCGACGCAAGCCGCGCAGCCGATACATTCGAGTTGCAAGCCATCGCGGATATCGATGCCGGTCGGGCAGACCTGGACGCAAATGCTGCAATCGATGCAGTCGCCCAGCCCCACCGAGCGCGGGTCCGCTCCTTTCGCCCGCCCGCCGCGCGGGTCGCCGCGCTCCTTGTCATAGGTAATGTTCAGCGTGTCGCGGTCGAACATCACGAACTGGAACTGGGCGTAGGGACAGATGTACTTGCACATGTGCTCCCTCAGGAACCCGGCATTTCCGTAGGTGGCGGCACCGTAGAAGAATACCCAGAAGATTTCCCAGGGACCGAGGGAGAAGTTGCCCACCCCCGCCAGCAACTCGCGGATGGGGGTGAAATAGCCGACGAAAGTCAGGCCGGTCCACAACGCCAGGGCCAGCCACAGCCCGTGCTTGGCGCTCTTGATCGCCAGCTTGCGCGGCGACCAGGGAGCGGCGTCGAGCTTGATCCGCTTGGGACGGTCGCCTTCCACCAGGCGCTCCAGCCACAGGAATATCTCGGTATAGACCGTTTGCGGACAGGTATATCCGCACCACAGGCGCCCGGCGACGGCCGTGAACAGGAACAGCGCCAGTGCAGAAAGCGCCAGCAGGATGGCCAGGTAGATAGTGTCCTGCGGCCACAGAACGAAATCGAACAGATAAAAGCGGCGGGCGTCGAGATCGAACAGGACCGCCTGCCGGCCGTTCCAGGGCAGCCAGCACAAGCCGTAGAAAACGAGCTGGGTGAGCCCGACCATGACCCAGCGCCAACGCTGGAAATACCCCGTGATCGACCGTGGATAGACTTTCGCATCGACATCGAGCACGGGCTTTATCTCGATCACTCTCTTGCTGGGCTTGTTCTCTGACATCGTCTGGGGTTGGTATGTCCGTATTGAGTCGGGATAGACTGCCAATGGCGTATCATGAAACGCCACGTGAAGATGTATATTTTATACATCTTAAAAGCAAACAACGCCAGAAATGAAATGTAGTCCGCTCGGCGCGGATGACACCTTATGCACCTGAGCACCTTTACCGACTACACGCTACGCGTACTGATGTATCTGGCCGTCGCCAGGGACCGCCTGGCAACCATCTCGGAACTCGCCACCGCCTATGGCGTTTCGCAGAACCACCTGATGAAGGTCGTGCATCAGTTGTCCAGGAGCGGGCTCGTCGAATCGGTTCGCGGCAAGGGCGGCGGCATCAAGCTGGCACGTCGGCCGGACGAAATCCGGCTGGGTGGCGTCATCCGCGCCAGCGAAGGCGACGCACCCATCGTCGAGTGCTTCTCCGCAAACAAAAACGGCTGTCGCATTGCCCCGGCCTGTCGCCTGAATCGCATACTTGCCCAGGCTTTCGACGGCTTGTTCGAGGCTCTCGACGCCTACACGCTCGCCGACCTGACCGGCAACGACCAGGAGCTCGCCGCGCTGATGCGGCTCGGCACCCCGCCGGGCCGCCTGCCCAAGGGCCCGGCGGATCGTCCGGATCGCTCAGACCCAACCCGACAGGCCGATCGCCCCGCCCAGGACAATTAGCCAGAGCGGATGCAGCCTGGTCTTCAGATTGACGAAGACCGTCGCCCCGACGATCAGCCACGCCGCCCAACCGAAGGCTGCCGCCTGGGCGATCAGCGTCGCCCCCGAAAAGATCAGGCCGACCGCCAGCGGCGCCACGCCAATGCTGATCGCCTTCTGCCAGCGCTTGCCGGCGAAGCTTTCCCAACGGTCGATGAGCTGGTAGATGAGGACGCTCATCGGCAGGCACATGGCCGTCGTCGCCGCCAGCGCCCCGGCCAGACCGGCAATCTCCCAACCAATCAGCGTCACGACCAGCACGTTCGGCCCCGGCGCCGCCTGGGCGATGGCATAGAGATGGGTAAAGGTCGCATCGTCCAGCCAGTGGTGATTGTCGACCACGACGCGGTGCATTTCCGGCAACAGGGCCGTGGCGCCGCCGAAAGCGACGCCGGAGAGCAAGGCGAATTCGAGGAAAAGCTGCAGGGCGATCATCGCCGGCCCAGTTTCCAGTAGGCCACCCCACCGGAGAGCAGCAAGCCGCCGAGCATGACCAGCGGCATCGGCCAGCGCAGCCACGCGATGGCGGCGACGACCAGGATCGTGAAGGGCAGGAAGGCCGCCTTGTCCTTGATCGCCATCGCCATCCGCCAGGCCATCGCGAACAGCAGGCCGCAGCCGACGGCGGCGATGCCGCGCAACATGCCCTGCGCCAGCGGCAAACTGCCGTAGGCGTCGTAGAGCATGGCGAGCACCAGCACGATCAGGAAGGGCCCACCGAGCAGGCCGACCGGCGCCACGATGGCGCCCGGCAGGCCCTGGTAGCGCTTGCCGACGACCACCGCCAGATTGATGACGTTCGGCCCGGGCAGGAACTGGCACAGACCAAGCTGGGCGTTGAATTCCTCGGCCGTCATCCAGCGCCGCTCCTCGACCAGCATGCGCCGGGCAAAAGGCAGTACGCCGCCGAAACCGGAAAGACCGACCGACGAAAATCCCAAAAAAAGCGCCCGGAGGTCCGGGCGGTTTTGCGGTTTCTGGCTGGCTAGGCTCAAGGTCGTTTCCGGCTCAATTTTCCAGGCGGAATTCCGCCGACTTGGCATGCGCCGGCAGGCCTTCACCCTGCGCCAGCGTCGAGGCGATGCGGCCCAGCGTCTGGGCACCGTCCTGCGACACCTTGATCAGGCTGGTCCGCTTCTGGAAGTCGTAGACGCCGAGCGGCGACGAGAAGCGGGCGGAACCGGAAGTCGGCAGCACGTGGTTCGGGCCGGCACAGTAGTCGCCGAGCGATTCAGAGGTGTAGTGGCCGATGAAGATGGCGCCGGCATGGTGAATCTGGGCGACCCACGGGTCGGGATCGGCCAGCGCCAGTTCGAGGTGTTCCGGCGCGACGCGGTTGGCGATCGCCACCGCCTCGGCCAGATCGCGCACCAGGATGAAGGCGCCACGGTTGGTCAGCGAGGTCTCGATCACTTCGCGGCGCGGCATGGTCGGCAGCAGTTTTTCGACGCTGGTCTGCACCTGCTCGATGAAAGCGGCGTCGGTACAGATCAGGATGGACTGCGCCAGTTCATCGTGCTCGGCCTGCGAGAAGAGGTCCATCGCCACCCAGTCCGGGTTGCCCGAGCCGTCCGAGACGACGAGAATTTCCGACGGGCCGGCGACCATATCGATGCCGACGATGCCGAACACCCGGCGCTTGGCCGTGGCGACATAGGCGTTGCCCGGACCGACGATCTTGTCCACCTGCGGCACGGTCTGCGTGCCGTAGGCCAGCGCGCCGACGGCCTGGGCGCCGCCCATGGTGAATACCCGGTCGACGCCGGCCAGGCAGGCTGCTGCCAGGACCAACTGGTTGTGCTCGCCGCCCGGGGTCGGGACGACCATGATCAGTTCCCCGACGCCGGCGACCTTGGCCGGAATGGCGTTCATCAGCACCGACGACGGGTAGGCCGCCTTGCCGCCCGGCACGTAGAGGCCGACGCGATCGAGCGGGGTGATCATCTGGCCGAGCATGGTGCCGTCGGCTTCGGTGTAGGACCAGCCTTCCATGCGCTGGCGCTCGTGGTAGGCCTTGATGCGGCCGGCAGCGGCTTCGAGGGCGGCGCGGCGCTCGGCCGGCAGGCCGTCGAGGGCCTTCTGCATTTCCTCCCTGGAGAGCTCCAGATCGGCCATCGAAGCGGCGGTCAGGCGGTCGAACTTGTTGGTGTACTCGACGACGGCCGCATCGCCGCGCGTCTTGACGTCGGCCAGGATGCCGGCAACGGTGCGTTCGATGTTCTCGTCGGCCGCCGCCTCGAAGGCGAGCAGCGCATCCATTTTCGCCTTGAAATCGGCATCGACCGTGGAAAGACGCTTGATAGCCACCATGATGTTACTTCTCCACCGCCTGGGCAAAGGCGTCGATAATCGGTTGCAGGGTTTCGCGCTTGACCTTCAGCGAGGCCTGATTGACGACCAGGCGCGACGAAATGTCCATGATGTGCTCGCAGGCGACCAGCTTGTTGGCCTTCAGCGTGCCGCCGGTCGACACCAGGTCGACGATGGCATCGGCCAGGCCGGCCAGCGGCGCCAGCTCCATCGAGCCGTAGAGCTTGATCAGGTCGATATGGACACCCTTGGCGGCAAAATGTTCGCGCGCCGTCTTGGTGTATTTCGAGGCCACCTTGAGGCGAGCGCCCTGGCGCACGGCATTGTCGTAATCGAAGCCCTCGGGAATGGCGACCATCATCCGGCACTTGGCGATATTCAGGTCGAGCGGCGCGTAGAGCCCCTCGCCGCCATGCTCGATCAGCACGTCCTTGCCGGCCACGCCGATGTCGGCGGCACCGTACTGGACATAGGTCGGCACATCGGTGGCGCGGACGATGACCACCCGCACGTTCGGCTGATTGGTCTCGATGATCAACTTGCGGGAGGTTTCCGGGTTCTCGGTCGGCACGATCCCTGCGGCCGCGAGCAGCGGCAGGGTTTCGTCGAAAATGCGGCCCTTGGACAGGGCGATGGTGATGGTCGTCACGGGCAGGCTTGCTAAATAGGCGAAAGCGCCATTTTAGCAGAGCCCCTTACAGATACCCGAGGTGACGCGGCAACCAGAGGGCCAGATCGGGCACAAAAGTCACCAGGAACATCGTTCCGGCCATCGCCGCCACCATCCATAGCACCCAGGGCACGGTCGATTCCATCGACACGCCGGCCATCCGGCAGGTCACCATCAGGTTCACGCCGAGCGGCGGGTGGAACTGACCGAGGGCCATGTTCATCGTGATGATCACGCCGAACCACACCAGATCCCAGTTGAAGTGCATGGCGATGGGCACCAGCAGCGGCAGGAAGATGAAATAGATCGAGATGGCATCGAGGAACATGCCGGCGATCAGCAACAGCAACTGGATGCTGAGCAGCATCGGAATTTCCGACAGCCCGGTGCCGAGCAGGGCCGCCGCCAGATGGTCGAAGGTACCCAGCGTGTTGCTCGCCCAGGCGAAGACGCTGGCCAGCGCGACGACGGTCAGGATCACCGAGGAAATCTCGGCCGATTCGACGAGGACGTTGTAGATGTCCTTCCAGTTCAGCGTGCGGTAGATCACCGTACCGACCAGCACACCGTAGAACACCGCGACGACTGCCGCCTCGGTCGGCGTGAACAGGCCGCTGCGCATGCCGCCGAGAATGATGACCGGCGCCGCCAGGCCCCAGCCGGCCTCTTTCAGGCTTTTCCAGAACAGCGGGCGCTTTTCCTGCACATCCGCCTCGAAGCCATGCTTCACCGACAGCCACCAGGCGACCAGGATCAGCGTCAGGCCGGACAGGATGCCGGGAATCATGCCGGCCGCGAACAGCGCCGGCACCGAGGCCTGCGGCACGAGCAGGCTGTAGATCACGAAGGCGATGGACGGCGGGATCAGGATATCCGTCGAACCGGCAGCGGCGATGACGCCGGCCGTAAAGGAGCGCGGATAGCCGGCCTTGAGCATCGACGGCAGCATCACCGCGCCGACCGCCGCCGAATCGGCCGGCCCGGAGCCGGAAATGCCGCCCAGGATCATCGCCACCAGGATGGCGACGATGGCCAGGCTGCCCCGGCGCTGGCCGACCAGCGCCGACGCGAAGCGGACGATGGTGGCCGCCACGCCGGCTTTTTCGAAAATCAGGCCGGCAATGACGAAGACCGGGATGGCCATCAGCGGATACTTGGCGATGCCGGTATAGACGTTGGTCGGCAGCGACAGCATGCCGAAGTCGGCGATCGCCACCACCGCCACGCCGGCCAAGCCCATGGCCACGGCCAGCGGCACACCGGAAAACATCAGAACGATGAAAATGCCGAAGAGTATCCAGTCCATCACTTGCCCCCTCGCCACAGCACCGCCAGCAGGCGCAGCACGATAAGAACGGAGAGCAGCGGCAGCCAGACGGTGTACCACCATTGCGGCACGCCGAGCGACGGCGAGGTCACTTCGAAACTGTAGTCGTCCCAGGCCATCAGCACACCGTACCAGGCGAGCAGGCCGAACATGATCAGCGAACAGAGCGTTGCGAGGCGACGGGCGGCACCGTGCAGGGCCGGCTTGCGATCGACGAAGAAGCTGATGGCGATATGGTGGTTGCTGGCGAAGGCGTGCGATGCGCCAACCAGGGTCATGACCACCAGCAGCGCCACGGAAATTTCCTCGGTGAAAGCGAAGGAAATATCGGTGAAGTAGCGGACCAGCACATTGGCCATGGTCAGCAGGCACAGCACGCCCATCGAGGCGGCCATCAGGAAACGCTCGATGGCACCCAGCGTCAGCTTGCCGCCTGGGGCGGCCTTGTCGGATTCAGACATGGATCACTTCTAGAAAAACGAAAACGCCGCGCCAACCCGTGGTCGGCGCGGCGGGACAAGGACAGGCTCAGCGCTTGGCGATGGCCGCTTCGGCCTTCTTGACCAGATCGGCGCCGATGGTCTTGGCCCACTTGTCGTACACCGGACGGGTGGCCTGAACGAAAGCGTCGCGCTGGGCCGGCGTCAGTTGGGTGACGGTCACGCCGGCAGCCTCGATCTGCTTCAGCACGGCGTTGTCGTTGCCGGCAATCCCCTTGCGTGCCTTGTCGACGTTCTCGCGACCGGCCTGCAGCGCGGCCTGGCGCACTGCCTCGCGGTCGGCCGGCGTCCAGCTGTTCCAGACCTGCTTGTTGACCACGAAAATCAGCGGATCGGCGACGTAATGCCACAGGGTCAGGTATTTCTGGCCGACCGTCGGCAACTTGGCGGCGACGAAAACCGACAGCGGATTTTCCTGGCCGTCGACCGCCCCGGAAGCCAGGGCCGGCTGGGCATCGGCCCAGCTCATCTGGGTCGGGTTGGCGCCCAGCGCCGAGAAGGTCTCGTTGTACAGCGGCGACCCGACGACGCGGAACTTCATGCCCTTCATGTCGGCCGGCGAGGCGATCGGACGCTTGGAGTTGGACATCTCACGGAAACCGTTCTCCCCCCAGGCCAGCGGAATCACGTCACCGCGCTTTTCCAGCACGGCGAACAGATCCTTGCCCACTTCGCCCTGGGTCAGCGCGTCGATCGCCTTGTAATCGGGCATCAGGAAAGGCAGTGAAAAGAGATTGAGTTCCTTGATCTGCGGTGACCAGTTGATGGTCGAGCCGATGGACATGTCGATCACACCCTGGCGGATGGCGGTGAATTCGCGCGTCTGTTCGCCGCCGACCAGCGAGTTGCCGGAGTAGAGCTTGATGTTGATGCGCCCTTGCGTCTTTTCCTTGACCAGTTCGACCCAGCGTTCGCCGGCCTGCCCCCAGGTGAAAGCCGTACCCAGCGTGGTCGACAGACGGTATTCGGCGCGATAGGTCTGCGCCTGGACGGCGGCGGCGCCAAACATGGCTGTGGCCACGGCAGCGGCGATGAAGGTTCTGCGCAACATCGATGTCTCCTCGTTCTTATGGGGCAAAGAATCGATTATGGCCGCTGCCCATGCCATGCGCAACCGGGCGTAAACGCAAAAAAGCCCGGCAAGCCGGGCTTTTCGCGATCAACAGGGCGACTTAGTCGGCCTTGTTGATGTTCGCGGCTTGCTTGCCCTTCGGGCCGGTAACGATGTCGAAGGTGACCTTCTGGTTTTCGACCAGGGTCTTGAAACCGTTGCCTTGAATTGCGGAGAAGTGAGCGAAGAGGTCTTCACCGCCGCCGTCCGGAGAGATGAAACCAAAACCCTTAGCGTCGTTGAACCACTTGACGGTACCAGTTGCCATTTGTAGCTTCCTTGGAAAAGATTGAAAAAATTACGAGAGCCAAGACCGAGGAGCTGACAAACCGATTACGGTGCAGGAACAACACACTGCCTGGAAATCCCGAGTTGGAGAGTATGGAGCAGCATTTCGAATACGCCAAGCATTTTTTTCACTTTTCGTTGACGGGACGCCTGGCAAGTAAAGTTTCAGCAACGAAACAACGCCCGGCAGCCCCCCCCGACGATCAATGCACCCGCTTGACGGAGGCACCCAGTTTGGCCAGCTTTTCCTCGATCCGTTCGTAACCGCGATCCAGATGGTAGATACGGTCGATCAGGGTTTCGCCGTCCGCCACCAATGCCGCGATGACCAGCGATGCCGAGGCGCGCAGGTCGGTCGCCATCACGGTCGCCCCCTCCAGTCGCTCGACGCCGCGCACGATGGCATTGTTGCCTTCGATCTGGATATTGGCACCCAGGCGCATCAGCTCGTTGACGTGCATGAAGCGGTTTTCGAAGATGGTTTCGCGGATGGTCGCCACCCCATCGGCCACGCAATTGATGGCCATGAACTGGGCCTGCATGTCGGTCGGGAAGGCCGGGTACGGCGCCGTGCGCAGGCTGACCGCCTTGAGCCGCTTCGGGGCGACCAGGTGGATGGCATCGCGCTCGACGGTGATGTCGCAACCGGCATCCATCAGCTTGTCGACAACGGTATCCAGATAGGCGGCCGAGGTTTTCAGCAGGCGGATATCTCCGCCAGTTACCGCCGCGGCGCACAGGTAGGTGCCGGTTTCGATGCGGTCCGGCATGATGGCGTGCGTCGCGCCGTGCAGCTTGTCCACACCCTGGATGCGAATGACGTCGGTGCCGGCGCCGGAAATGCGGGCGCCCATGGAAATCAGGCAGTTGGCCAGATCGACCACTTCCGGCTCGCGAGCGGCGTTCTCGATGATCGTCTCACCCTCGGCCAGACAGGCGGCCATCATCAGGTTCTCGGTACCGGTCACGGTGACCATGTCGGTACAGATGCGCGCGCCCTTCAGGCGGGTCGCCTTGGCATGGACGTAGCCCTGTTCGACCTTGACCTCGGCGCCCATGGCCTGCAGGCCCTTGATGTGCTGATCCACCGGCCGGGCGCCGATGGCACAACCGCCGGGCAGCGAGACGCGAGCCTCGCCGCCGCGGGCGACCAGCGGGCCGAGCACAAGGATGGAGGCGCGCATGGTCTTGACCATTTCGTACGAGGCGACCGGATTGTTCAGGCCGCCGCCGTTGAGCACCAGGCCATCCACGCCGTCCATGGTGACGCCGACACCCATGTCGCCGAGCAGGCGCAGCATGGTCGAGATGTCGTTCAGGTGCGGCACGTTGGTGAAATGCACCGGTTCGGCGGTGAGCAACGAGGCGCACAGGATGGGCAGCGCCGCATTCTTGGCGCCGGACATGGCCACTTCGCCGGAGAGCACTTTGCCCCCTTCAATCAACAACTTATCCACGCTGGGCGCTCCATTCTTCCGGGGTGAGGGTTTTGAAGGACAAGGCGTGCAACTCGCCGGTCGCCAGCTTTTCCCGCAGGGTTTCATAGACGCGCTGCTGGCGCTGTACGCGGCTCTTGCCGATGAATTCGCTACTCACGACGATGGCCTGGAAATGCTGGCCGTCGCCGTCCAGTTCGAGAAAATCGCAGGCCATGCCGGCCAGGATCAGTTGCTTGATATGTTCGGGGTGCATGTGACTCAGGCTCTAAGCTTCCAGCCTCGCTTCAGCAAGCCCAGCGTCCCCCAGGACACGGCAGCGAAGCAGGCAACGACGACCAGCAGACTGGTTTCAGGCGCCACATCCGAGACGCCGAAAAAGCCATATCTGAAGCCGTCGATCATGTAAAAAACAGGATTGTAATGCGACACGCCCTGCCAAAATGCAGGCAAGGTGTAAATCGAATAGAAAACGCCGGACAACATGGTCAGCGGCATGATCAGGAAATTCTGGAAGGAGGCCAGCTGGTCGAACTTTTCGGACCAGATGCCGGCAATCATGCCGAGCGCGCCGAACAGGGCGCCGCCGAGCATCGAAAAAACAACAATCCAGAGCGGCGCCACCACCTTCAGCTCGACAAACCAGACGGTCGCCAGCAGAACGCCCAAGCCGACCATCAGGCCGCGCAAGACGGCGGCCAGGACATAGGCGGCGAAAAAGGCCCCGTAGGGAATCGGCGGCAGCAGCACGAAGACGATGGAGCCGGTGATCTTGGCCTGAATCAGGCTGGACGACGAATTGGCGAAGGCGTTCTGCAACACCTGCATCATGACCAGGCCGGGAATCAGGAAGCTGGTGTAGCGCACGCCGTGCACCGTGACGTGATCGTCGAGGACATGACCGAAGATCAGCAGGTAGAGCAGCGCCGTCAACACCGGCGCGGCAACCGTCTGGAAAGCCACCTTCCAGAAGCGCAGGAATTCCTTTTCGAGCAGGGTCAGAAAGCCGATCACGACTGCAGCGTCCTGACGAACACCTCTTCCAGCGACGCTCCCGGGCTGTCTCTTATACACATCTGACGCTGCCGACGATATGCAGGGTGTTGGTCTCGGG
>NZ_CAMFKO010000001.1 GCF_945957265.1 uncultured Dechloromonas sp. | reverse complement strand
GTCCTGCACCATGACAACCGCCCGTGCGCCCTGTGGCCGCTCAGTGTTTCCCATGAGGAAGAGGGCGAGTTGCGTATCGGCTCGAGCGGCGGTGCTTTGCGCCCACCGCTGTTTGTTGCGGAACTGGCGGCAAAGACAGTCAAGAGCATGACCACGAAGAGTCTGGCGGCCCTGAATCGTTTCTGCCTGGACAACGGAATTTCCGGTTGGGAAAGCGTCGAGTCATTTACCGATGCATCGGGGTTGAGCGACTGGCATGACAAGGCGATGCAACTGGGGGCCTCCGCTACCCTGCGCCATGAACTGTTTATCGACCTGACGCGTTCGATGGCCGAGATCAAGGCAGGGTTCAGAAAGAGCTACAAGGCCTTGATCACGTCTGGCGGAAAGCTGTGGAATGTCCATCTCCTGACGCAGGCTGATGCCGCGCTCTGGGAGGAGTTCCGCTGCCTGCATCTGTCCGTTGCCGGAAGGGCGACACGTTCGCTCGACAGCTGGGAAGCGCAGCATCAGGCAATCGCCGCCGGGGGCGCTTTTTTTGTCTATTTGCGCGATGAGACCGGCAGGATGGTTGGCGGAGGATTGTTTCACCTCACGCGGGACGAATGTGAGTACGCCGTCGGGGCTTACGACCGGAACCTGTTCGACAAGCCGCTTGGCCATGTTGTCCAGTATCACGCGATCGAGGAGATGAAGCGTCGGGGTATTCGCTGGTACAAACTCGGGCCGAGATTTTATCCTGCCGATGTGCCGCAACCGACGCAGAAAGAACTGTCGATTGCGGATTTCAAGCAGGGATTTGCTTCTCATTCCTTTCCTTTGTTCTGTCTCCGATGCAGCTTTCAGTAATCATTTCGTAGCGTTTTCTGACGATTCTCGCGCCCCTTTGGCTACTGTACAAATGGTTATGGAACTGATTTGATAACTCAGCTTTCGAAGGTTCTCTTCTCTGCTTCGGTGATCACACTCCTCGCTCAGGTTTTGGGGTTGTTGAGGCAGTCGCTGGTTGTCGGTTTTTTTGGGTTTTCAAGAGGCCTTGACGTTTACCAGACTGCTTATGCGATCGGTGCGGTCACCGTTTTTTCGCTTAACGTAATCACTGAAAGTATTTTGACATCCATTTTCTCCAAAATTCGGGAGGATCATGGTGAGCCGATATTGCGTCAATCCATGGGCTGGTACTTAGTTGTTACGTTATTTGTAGCCATTGGGGCTGCGGCTATTTTTCTGGTGTTATTTCCATTGGTGTCGTTGCTCTATGGGGCTGGATTTTCTGATGGCGATGCCGAATTACTTCGCTCTTTAAGCGTTGATTTTCTGCCTTTGGTTGTATTGGGTATTCCATATTTTGCGGTGTCTGCAGCCGTCAAGTGTTTGTGGAAGTTCGGCTGGGCATTTTCTGCTGAGATTGTTCTGATGTTAGGGTCGATTGGCTTCATATATTTTGAGCATGACCGGGTTGGTTTAATCGCTGTAGGCTATGCATTTGGTTATTTGATAGCGACATTGTTCCTTTTGAGTGGCTTGTCAGCCGGAGGGCTTGGTTTTTCTCGAAATGCCCAGTTCAAATTTCGGCCATTGCTAAAACGTGCGACCCAACATTACGGCGCATTGCAGTACGCCTCGCTGACATCGGTAGTCGAACGGATATGGCTCTCCTATGTGCCGCATGGAGGTATCTCCGGATTAGGGGTCTCTCAGCAATTGATCATGGGGCTATCAGGCGTTTTGAGTTTCAGAGATGCTTATCTGGTTCCGCTGGCCGAAAGAGGCAACAGAGAAAAGCGGCTTCGGGGACTCATTCTCATGATGGCCATCCTGTCGTCTGTTGTCGTGGCTTTCCTGCTTCCCTTGGCGGAGGATGTAATAAAGGTCTTGTTCCAGTACGGAAAAGTCACTGAGACTGATGTTGGGATGGTTTCCAATATTTTCTCTATTGGGCTGATCGGCATGCTTGCATCAGCTATGGCCAATCCTCTATGGCGATTTCTCCAGATGGAAGGAAACCATAGGATATTTATGGTTTTCTATACATTTACGCTGAGCAGCACATTCGTGCTTGGTTGGTTGCTGGTTCGTTACTTGGGCTACGGAGTATATGGGGTGGCTTCCATTGCTCTGTTAAATAGCGCTGTTGGCTGTTTGTTTGCTTTTATCGCGATACGCGGAACTTGCAATTTATTTCGCCTACGATGGTTTTTCATGCTGGTCGGCGTTTTTGTTCTCTTGGGAGCTATTGGAATGGCATCGCGCTACCTCTCGGGGCTTTTCTTTGTCCCGGGATTCTTCAGATCTCTTGGGGCGGCTTCGGTCTATGTGCCGGTTGTAGTAACCTTAGGGGTTTTGTTGAAGAAGCGTTATTGGCACTTGGTTGCCTAAGAGGGTGTTTTGAGAAAAATTACGATCTTTGTTGTCCTGGGGACTCGGCCGGAGGCGATCAAGCTCCTGCCGCTCGTTCATGCCGCCAGGCGTCGGCCTGATGTCGAGGTCGTGCTGTGCAATACCGGGCAGCATCGGGAAATGTCGGCGAAGGTCCTGGAGATTTTTGGGCTCAAGCCGGATATCGATCTTGATGTCATGCAGGCCGGACAGACCCTGACCGATGTGACGGTCAGGATACTTGCCGGATTGCAGGCGCATCTGGAGCAGTTGAAGCCAGATTGGCTGGTTGTTCAGGGCGATACGACGACGACCTTTACCGCTGCGCTGGCGGCGTTTTATCAGAAAATCCCGGTGGCGCATGTCGAAGCAGGGTTGAGGACCGGTGATATTTACGCCCCCTGGCCTGAAGAGATGAATCGCCGGCTGGTATCGGAAATTGCCGTTCTGCATTTCCCGCCCACCGAGCCTGCGGCAGGCAATCTGTTGCGCGAGGGCGTTGCATCGGAGCGTATCCTGGTGACCGGCAATACAGGGATCGACGCGCTCAAATGGTTGACCGGGCGCCTGACTGCAGACGACAGCCTGCGTGCCCAGGCACGCGGCGAATTGCTGGGCGCCGGGGTGCCGGTCGCCGCGGCCGACAATGAACGTCCCTATGTACTGATAACAGGGCATCGACGCGAAAGTTTCGGCGCCGGTTTCGAATCTATCTGCGCTGCAGTGGGCGAACTGGCCGATCGTTATCCAGACCACGATTTCATCTACCCGGTACATCCGAATCCGCGGGTGCGCGAGACCGTTTATGCAAAACTGGGCAGCGCATCGCGCCCTAACGTCTATCTGATTGATCCCCTGGACTATCTGCCGTTCGTGGCGCTGATGTCCAATGCCGCGCTCATTCTTACCGATTCGGGTGGGGTCCAGGAGGAAGCACCAAGCCTGGGGCGGCGCGTGGTGGTCCTGCGGGAGGTTACCGAGCGTATGGAGGGCCTGGAGACCGGCCTGATCCGTCTGGCGGGCACCGATCGGCAGAAAATTGTCGGCGATGTCGCCGATGCCTTGAGCGGTGTTTGGGCACAGCCAGCGTGCGGCTGCGATGTCTATGGTGACGGCAAGGCCTCGGACCGGGTGTTGGACACCATGTGCGACTATTCGCGTGCCATGCAGGAGCGCTGATTTGGACCTGCTTGCCGTTTCCTACATGCTGCCGCCCAATCTGTATCCACAGGCGATTCAGGTCGGACGCATGCTCCATAACCTGCCGGCCCGTATTGGCGTGGTCTGCGGTCAGGTTCACCAGTTTGCATCCGGACTGGATTGCTACCCGGATTTCGACGAAAAACTGTCGTATCGCCTGGAGGTGCCGTTTTCGCCGCGTTTGTCTGGCTGGACACATCGTCTGGCTGTCTATGGTTTTCCTTTGTATGCGCGCTCGCCGGACGAATTCAAGTCGTGGGTTCCAGATGCCGAAAAAGCTGTTCTGGCGCATTTCGAAAGAAATCCAGAGCGGCCCCAGGCCTTGCTGACTTTCGGTGAACCGATGTCTGACCACCTGCTGGGTTTGCGACTGAAGCAGAAACTGGCATTGCCCTGGGTGGCGCACTTCAGCGATCCATGGTCGGACAACCCGTTTCGTCGTCGTTTCCCCCTGTCGAATTTCCTGAATCGTCGCTATGAGGCCCAGGTTGTTCGCCATGCCGACCGGGTGATCTTTACTTCGCAGGAAACGCTGGATCTTGTCATGCGCAAGTATCCCGGGGAGTGGCGTGCCAAGGCCCGGGTTCTGCCGCACGGTTTCGAGCCTGCCCTGTACGGTGAGCGTCAGCGAGAAGGCGATGACAGCATCGTTCTGCGCTATCTGGGCAATTTCTACGGCAATCGTTCTCCGTTGCCCTTGTTCAAGGCGCTGGCGATTCTCCATCGGGAAAGTCCTTCCTTGCTGGAGGGGGTGCGGGTCGAACTGGTTGGTCATATACCGCCCAGAATGTTCATGAATTCGGCCTACAGGGCGCTACCAGCCGGCCTTGTGCAGACCGTGTCGACGGTTTCGTACCGGCAATCGCTTCGCTTGATGGCGGATGCGGATTTGTTGCTGGTGATCGATGCTCCCGAGGAGTTCAGTGTTTTCCTGCCGAGCAAACTGGTCGATTACCTTGGCGCCGGTGTGCCGATTCTTGGCATTGTTCCACCGGGTGCTTCCGCCAAGCTGATTTCGCGAATGGGGGGCGAGGTGGCCAATCCGCGTGATCTGCCAGCGGTCGTCGATTCCTTGCGGCGGTCGATTGCAGATTGCCGGCAGGCACAGGCCGAAAAGCGAAATACCTCCTGGGGCAATTCCACGGTTCGGCAGCAGTATTGTGCGGACACCGTGGCCGAACGCCTGCATTCGATCATTTCTGAAGTCGTCGCTTGAGTGCGTGCCGCTCAAGGATAGCCTCATGAAGAAATCGCCTCGCCTGTTCCTCTACGGTTACTACGGTTTCGGCAACGTCGGCGATGATCTGTTGCTGAATACCGTTGTCACCTCGACGCTCAAATTTGTGCCCGATGCGCGCTTTGTGGTGCGCAGTCTGTGTCCGGTTGAGGGAGTGGTGCCGTCAGCTCAGATCGAGTTCGTGGCGCTGGAGCAGGTCATGTCGGACCACCGCCTGTCCAAAGTGCGTCGTCTCGGCCGCTACCTGCGGGATACCTGGAAGAGCCTTGCCGGTTGTACCCATCTGGTGTTCGGTGGTGGCACGCTGTTTCATGCACGTGGCAATTCTCCGGTCAATCTGGCGTTGATATTCATGCTCGTCGTGATGGCCCGCTTGCGCGGCCTTGAGGTCTATGCGCTGGGCGTGGGCGTAGCTCCGTTGAGTGGCGCCTTGCCCAAGCGCTTGATGCGGGGAATCATGGCGCGGACTGCCGACTTTGCCGTCCGCGACGAGTCTTCGCTCCGGCATTGTCAGGCGCTGGCGAACGGGGCTGGTTTGCGGTCTACGGCCGATCTCGTTTTCAGCCTGCCATTGCCTGCTGTTTCCAGGGCTGCTGTGGCGGAGCGACGGCCTGTAGTGGCGATTACCCTGGCTGCCAGCGATATCGGCAATGGTGCGCAGCACGAGCATTTTCTCCGGCAACTGGCGCTTGCCCTTGATCTGCTGGTCAAACAAGGCTGGTCGATATGCTTTCTGGCCTTTCAGGAACTGGATCAGGCGGGTATCGCTGTGTCCGATACGGCATTGTTCAAGCGGGTGCAATCCTGTGTTCCAAACCTGGAAGGGACGATGGTGCGCATGAGTGCGAACAGCGAGGAAATAACCCGACTATTTTCGGCAATCGATGTCGTGGCCGGGATGCGCTTTCATGGGCATGTCCTGGCTGCCATGCAGGGAATTCCGTTCGTCGGCTTCGGCCGCGACGAGAAATTGAAAGACTTGTGTTCCCATTTGTCGATGCCGTTTCTCGACATGGGCGACCTGGATGCTACTGACCTGGCTGCGACCATAGCTGGGGCCAGGGATGCACAACCCGATGCGGAGCGCGTAAGGGAGTTGTCGCGTCGCTCGGCAGACAATTTCAGCAGAATCGGAGCTTCGCTTTCATGAGAGTCGTTCTTCACGGCTTCGGGTCCTTCCCCATCGTCTTCTGGCACATGATCCAGCATGCCCGGAGCATCGGTTCGCCGATTGATTGGGCGATCATCCTGACGACCGATCATCATCGCGAACTGTTCGTCAGGTTGCTGGGTGCCGAGCGTGTCACCGTGCTGAATCACGTCGGTGAAGAGCGCTATCCCGGTTCCGGCGATCTGGTTTATCCGGGGGCGCTGTATCGCGATATCGAAGCTGAAAAACGAACTTTCAAGTACGCGCCAGCCGGCAAGCAGTACGCGCGCGCCATGAGCCTGTATCGCCAGGTGCGCGATTTCATGCGCGGTTTCGAACCGACGCATGCCCTCGTATCCCAGGTCGAGGGCTTCGACGGAAAGGTATTCATCGCGGCCGCACGGGAATATGGTGCCGAAGTGGTTGTGCCGACCTCTTGTCGCAACCTCGGTGGAACCTTCTTTTCACCGGATGATGTCGAGTCGCTGCCGGTATATGCCAATGGTAGCGAAGAGCGCGATCGGGTCTCGGCACAGGCCTTCATCGAGAATTTTCGTCACGCACCCAAGCCGGCGCGCTGGAGCCCGGATGTTTCCGGCGACGAGGTCCTTGATGCATTCGTTCCCCCGCTGCCGGTTCGCGCTGTGGCGGCAGCCCGGCGCTGGCTGGCTACGCCCGGCGGATTCCAGTGGGATTACCTGCGGGCCAGCTTCCTGAACAACCTGCCATTCCTGCGTGACAGAATCTGGGCTGCACGACGCCGTGCCAACGAACGTCATTGCGATATCCGCTCGATTGAGGAATTGCCCCGGAAATTCATTTTTTATCCGCTGCAATACACCCCCGAATCTTCGATCAACACGCCGGCGCCATACTTTCTCGATCAGTTCCGGGCCATCGATGCAATTCGTTTTGCCATGCCCAGCGACTGTGTTCTGGTCGTCAAGGAGCATCCGGCGTGCATTCTTCTGCGTGAAGGCAGCTTCATGCGGCGCCTGCAGAATACCAGCGGGGTGGTCGTTGCCCACTATGGCCTGTCCAGTCTCGAGTTGGTGAAACGGGCCGGGCTGACTATTTCCGTAACCGGTACCGCAACGCTTGAAGCCTTGTTGCTGGGTCGGCGCGCAGTTACGCTGGGCGGCTCGCTGGTTTCCGGCATGCTGGGCGGCGTCTGTTCCCTTGGTGACCTGGAAAGCAGAATTACGCGAGAACTTGAGGCGGATATTCCGGACGCCGAGGTTGTCACGGCGATCGCCACCTTGTTCAATGTGCGCCATGAAGTCTCGTTCGGTTCGCCCGGGACGCCTGGCGAGCCGGTTTTACGTCGCAAGAACATCTCCCGCCTGACAGAAGCCTTTATCGATCATTGCCGGCGAGTCCAGCTTGCGGCTACTCACTCGTCTTGAAATGACCCATTTAGCCTCTTCCGAAAGCACCGTCACCTGCCCTGTCTGCGGCGATCATGCATCCTGGCCGATTCCCTTCGTCGATGAAAAATCGAGGGCGACGCTGAAACGAAGCAGCGGGTATCGCTGGTGCCTGTGCCGCCAGTGCGGTACCGCTTATCCGTTTCCCGCCCCGTCACTTCCCGAATTGCAGGCTTACTGGGATCGCAACCGCGTCGAGGGCGATAGCGCCCCGGTGACGGAAGAGGTTTGGCAGGGGCGCTTGCAGGCCAGCAGGGTCTGGGCTCAGCGTACCTATGATTTCGTTGCCCCCCATGTGCGGAGCAATACGCGGCGCTTCCTGGATGTCGCCTGCGGTCTCGGGGCTACGGTTGCACTGTTCGGCGAGAAGGGCTGGACAGCGGAAGGTGTCGATGCCGACCCGAATGCCCGGGAGTTCCATCAGAGACTCGGTATTCGCGCCACCATCGGGCAAATCGAGAACGTTGATACCGCCAACCGCTATGACCTGGTCGGCATCGCGCATGCCATCTACTTCATTACCGATCCACGCGGTTTCGTCTGCCGGGTCCGGGAGATGCTGGACGAGAACGGTTTATTTGTCGTCGTCTTGAGCGACTTGTTGTCTACCCTGTGTGCCGGCAGCCCGCAGTATGCCCACACCTGGTATCCCAGCGCCGACTCACTGACTTACCTTCTGGAGCAGGAAGGCTTCGCAGTGCTTGCCGACAAGACTACCCACGGTTCCATTCTGGTTCTGGCGCGCAAGCTCTCCGGTGCGGGCAGCCGTCCCCAAGGACGCCCACATCGTGCCTACCTGAGCTTTTCGAGCCATGGCTGGCGTTACCGTCTGCTCGGACAGCCAACGATCTGGCTTGGCCGCCGGGTCAAGCGTGTTTTGGGGGCGGGGTGCCAGTTGTTGAAGCGTTCCCGCTGATGTCGTTCGGCAGGCAAGGATAATGCGCGTTCTCCACATCATTACCGGGCTTGGCCTGGGCGGCGCCGAAATGATGCTGCTCAAGCTGTTGCAGGCGTCGGATCGCTCGGCAGCCGAGCATATGGTCCTGACCCTGACCGATCTCGATGTTCTGGCGCCGGATATTCGTGCTCTGGGGGTGTCGGTCCAATCCCTCGGTATCTCCGGTGTTACGAGTGGGCTGTGTGGTTTGTGGGCTGCATCGAAACTGTTCGGATCCTTCAAGCCAGACGTTGTGATGACCTGGTTGCATCACGCCGACTTATTTGGTGTGATGCTTAAGTGCTTTTACCCCTCTGTGCCGCTAGTGTGGAATCTGCGCTGCTCGAAGCTTTCTCCGGAGGATTTGCCAAGAAGCAATATCGTCTTGGTTCGATTGCTCGCCCGTTTGTCGTTTGTGCCTTCAGTGGTGGTTGCCAATGCGCACGTTGGCATGGAAGAGCATATTCGTGTCGGATATGAACCGCGTCGATGGTTGGTGTTGCCGAACGGATTCGACACCGGAGAATTTGCCCCGGACGATTTGGCGAGGCAGAAAATTCGTGATCAGCTAGGTCTCGTAGAGTCGGATTTCGTGGTCGGAATGGTAGGGAGATACCATCGCATGAAGGGATTCGATTTGTTCGCGAAAGCCGCAGGTATCGCAGCGCAGGAGAATACGCGTTTGCGTTTCGTGCTGGTCGGAACCGATGTTTCGGAAGACAACGAAGAACTTGTGAAAATGTTCAAGGCGGCGGGAATTGGCTCCAGAGTATTGTTGCTTGGGCAGCGTCGAGACATTCCTGCTGTGATGAACGGATTCGATGTTTTGGCCAATACCTCGACCAGCGAAGGATTTCCCAATGTCGTGGGGGAGGCGATGTCCTGCGGCCTGCCTTGCGCAGTAACTGATGTTGGCGACAGTGGAGTTATCGTGGGCCACACGGGGGTGGTGACACCATCTGGAGATGCAGAGGCGTTGGCGAAGTCTTGGCTGGATTTTGCGACTATGGGTGCTAGCGACTTTTTCTGTCTGAAGGCTTCGGCGCGACAGCGTATTCTGGATTTGTATGACATATCAATTGTCGCTCATCGCTATCAGGGGCTATTCGAGAACGTTGCTCGATAGCGGAAATCGCTGCCGTAGGCGGTAATATGGCGATATGACAAAAAATTTTGGTGGCAGGAATAATGACTACACAGCATCTACAAGAAGCAATCAGTTGTTTCGACGCGCAATACAGACAAAAAGGTATGCGGTCGCAACGTAGCTACCCAATGAATCTCTCATCCAGTTTGTGGCGAGTCGCTACTTTGGACTGCCGATGCAAGAGCGTCAATATATCCGGATACTTGAAATTGGCTCAGGGTCTGGTGCCAATCTTTGGATGATCGCCAAGGAAGGCTTGCAGGCATATGGGTTGGATAGCAGTGAGACTGGGTTGAACTTAGCCAGGACTCACTTGGCTGAAAAATGGGGAGTCGTCGCAGATCTCAAACAAGGTAGCTTCACGGTTCTGCCGTATGAGAATGCTTTCTTTGATGCGGTTGTGGATGTTGTCAGCATGCAGCACCTTGATCTTGCAGACAGTCAGGTGGCTTTGCGGGAAATTCATCGAGTCCTGAAACCGGAAGGCGAGTATTTCAGTTATCGACTATCCGATCATTCGGTGATGTACGAGCATGGCATTGCTGCTGGCGTGGATGCAGCTACCCTGTTAAATATTGACGATCCGTCTATGCCGCTAGCTAACAACGGTCCCATTTCATTCTGGTCGCCTTCGCTGGCACGTGTCTTGTATGCGCAAGCCTCCCTTGAAATGACTTCGGTGGAGCGCGTTGGCCGTACATACAGTACCGGTGCTTATGTTGAATATTTGGCATTGATTGCGAAGCGACAATGAGCCTAATTCGATAGCATTTGCGAAGCGAAATTGGCCCGTGAATAAATCAGGTGTCGAGATCGATGTTCGGAATTGGCGTCCTTGTAAAATAGAATATTGGGTTTGGTGACAGGTGTGTGTGGAGTAGCAGGGGGAATTTCTCTTGGTTGGCGCGGTGACTTGGCGCGCTTGCGTCAAGTTGGCGAGCAAATGGCCGATGCCATTATCCATCGCGGGCCGGATGATGGCGACGTATGGGGCGGCGCGGACGAAGGCATCGTGCTTGCCCACCGTCGCCTGTCGATTCTCGACCTGTCGCCGGCTGGTCATCAGCCGATGTCTTCGGCCTGCGGTCGCTATATCGTTGTTTTTAATGGTGAGATCTACAACTGGGCAAGCATTCGTGCGGAACTGGAGCAGGCTGGACATGCCCCGGCCTGGCGCGGCCATTCCGATACCGAAGTTCTGCTGGCCGGAATCGTGGCCTGGGGCCTGGCAGCGACACTAAGACGGGCGCGCGGCATGTTCGCCATCGCCGTCTGGGATCGCCGGGAGCGGATGCTTTCGCTTGCTCGCGACCGTATTGGCGAGAAGCCTTTGTATTACGGTCGGATCGGCGATGCCTTTGTCTTTGCCTCGGAACTGAAGTCGCTACGGGCGATTCCGGGGGCGGAATTTCAGACGGACCCGGGTTCGCTGGCTTTGATGTTGCGTTATGGCTACGTGCCGGCGCCGTTGTCTATATACCGGAATATTTTCAAGTTGCCGCCGGGCACCCTGCTGCAGGTCAATGCTCGGGGCGAGTTCGGCGAGCCGGAGCCCTGGTGGTCTTTCGCCGGGACCGCGCAGCAGCGTGTCGCCGGTCGTTCTCCGATGTCCGATGCAGAGGCCATGGATGCACTGGACGAGGTGCTCGGCTCGGCCATCGGCGAGCAGATGGTGGCCGATGTGCCCTTGGGGGCCTTGCTCTCTGGCGGGCTCGACTCCTCGATGGTCGTTGCCTTGATGCAGGCGAGAAGTGCCAAGCCGGTTCGCACCTTCACCATCGGCTTCGCCGAGGGGGCGTACGACGAGGCGGCACACGCCAAGGTCGTTGCCGCCCATCTGGGCACCGAACACACCGAGCTTTACGTCTCGCCGGATCAGGCGCGCGCCATCATTCCGCGTTTGGCCGACATGTATGACGAACCGTTTGCGGATTCCTCGCAGATACCGACGGCACTCGTCTGCGCGCTGACTCGCCAGCACGTCACGGTCTGCCTTTCCGGCGATGCCGGTGACGAGTTGTTCGGCGGGTACAACCGTTATTTCTGGGCAACATCCCTGTGGCGGCGCTTTGGCAAGATGCCGCTCGGGCTGCGACGAGGGGCGGCCGGCATTTTCTCCGGCATTTCCGCTGACGCCTGGAACAGCGCTTTTGGCGCATGTTCCTGGGCGTTGCCCGGGCGTCTACGGGTTAGCAACCCGGGCGACAAACTGCACAAGCTGGCCGAGGTGATGGGGGCGGATTCCGAAGAAGCGCTCTATCGCGAGTTGGTCAGCCAGTGGCGTGGCGCTCTGCCGATGCGGGACCCCGGCGAGCCGAAAACCCTGGTTGCCGACCCGGCAGCTTGGCCCGGCATGCCGTCGTATGCCGAGCGGATGATGGCGGTCGATACGCTGACCTATTTGCCGGACGATATTCTGGTCAAGGTGGATCGGGCGGCGATGGCGGCAAGCCTTGAAACCCGTGTCCCCTTTCTCGACGAACGGGTGATTTCCTTCGCCTGGGGGCTGCCTTTCGAGCAGAAGGTCCGCAATGGCCAGGGCAAGTGGCTGCTCAGGCAGCTGCTGTACCGCTATGTGCCGCAAACCATGGTCGATCGGCCGAAGCAAGGCTTCGGCGTGCCCATCGAGCATTGGCTGCGCGGGCCCTTGCGCGAATGGGCGGAAGATCTGCTGTCGCCGGATCAACTGGCCTCGGATGGCCTGCTCGACCCGGCGCCGATCCGGGCGATGTGGGAAAAACACCTGTCGGGACGAAATGTGCAATACGCCCTGTGGAACGTGCTGATGTACCAGGCCTGGAGAAGACGATGGGCTTGAGGGTTTGCCAACTCTGCGCGGTCGATTTCACGCTCAAGCATTTCCTGCTGCCCTTGATCGACGGCATGCAGGATCATGGTTGGGAAGTCACTTCCGTTTGTTCGGATGGGCCGGAAATCCCCGGGATGCGCGCCAAGGGCTATGCCATCGATACCATCCCGATTGCGCGCAGCCTCAATGTTTTCAGGCATGCGGTTTCCGTGGTCCGACTGGCCGCTTATTTCCGGCGGCAGCGCTTCGACATCCTGCACGTGCACACGCCGGTTGCCGCACTGGTCGCCCGGGTGGCTGCGTTTGTCGCGCGCGTGCCGGTCGTCATCTACACGGCCCACGGTTTTTACTTCCATGACGAAATGCCTGCCTGGAAGCGTCGCCTGTTCGTCTCGCTGGAACGGTTTGCCGGCCGTTTTACCGATCTGCTGTTCACCCAGAGCGCCGAGGATGCCGAGACGGCCGTACAGGAGGGCATTTCGCCGGCTGCGGAAACGCTCGCCATCGGCAATGGCGTCGATGCCCGACGTTTCGATCCCGCGGTGATCGGCAATGGGGGCGCCATGCGCCAGGCCCTGGGCATCGCCGGCGATGCCTTCGTGATCGGCATCATTGCCCGTCAGGTGATCGAGAAGGGGATCATGGAGTTTCTCGAGGCCGCCGTCGAGGCTGCCGGGAACCATCCCGAGATCGTCATCCTGATGGTGGGTGAGCGCCTGGCGAGCGATCATGCCGGCGACGTGGAGAGCGAGCTGGAGCGCGCAGGCGCCGCGCTCGGCAAGCGCCTGGTGGCGACGGGCGCGCGCAAGGACATTCCGGAGCTGCTCGCCGCCATGGATGTGTTCTGCCTGCCGTCATGGCGGGAAGGCATGCCGCGCACCATCATCGAGGCCATGATGATGGGCAAGGCGGTTATTGCCACGGATATCCGCGGCTCTCGCGAGGAGGTCGTGCCCGGTGAGACGGGGCTGCTGGTGCCGACGCGGTCGCCAAAGGCACTGGCCGAAGCCTTCCTGGCATTGGCCGGCGATCGCGGCAAGGTGGCCGCGATGGGGGCCAGGGGCAGGGAAAGAGCCATGGCCCTGTACGACGAAGCGCAGGTGGTTGCCTTGCAGATCCGGCGCATCGAGCAATTCCTGACAAAAACAAACGGTTTGGCATGAAGCGACTTTTCGATCTTTTTCTGGCCTTGATCGCCGTTGGCATCTTCGCCATTCCGCTGCTGGTGGTTGCCGTGCTGGTCAAGCTGACCTCGCCGGGGCCGGTGCTGTATTGGTCGGATCGTGTCGGGCGGCGCAACCGGATCTTTCGTATGCCCAAGTTCCGCAGCATGCGGGTCGGCACGCCGGCTGTCGCCACCCATCTGCTGAGCAACCCGGCCGCGCATCTGACTCCGATTGGCTCTTTTCTGCGTCGTTCAAGCCTGGACGAACTGCCGCAGGTTTGGAGTATATTGGTCGGCGACATGAGCTTCGTCGGCCCTCGTCCGGCGCTGTTCAACCAGGACGACCTGATTGCCTTGCGTACCGAGGCCGGGGTGCACGAATTGCAGCCGGGCCTGACCGGGTGGGCACAAATCAACGGTCGGGACGAATTGCCCATTCCGCAGAAGGTGGCGCTCGATGTCGAGTATCTTCGGCAGCAGGGCTTCTGGTTCGACCTCCGGATCATTTGGTTGACGGCCCTCAAGGTCGTCAAAAGTGATGGCGTTTCGCATTGACGCAGCATGAAAAAGATACAAAAACAGACCCTTTTCAGCCTGAATCCACGGACGCTGGCCGCCTTCTCGTTTGACGTCTGCGCTGCCGGCGGTGCATGGCTGCTGGCCTTCTGGTTGCGTTTCAATTTCGACATGCCGGCCGAGTTCGAGGGGGCCGCATTGGGTTCGCTGCTCTGGGTGCTGCCGCTCTTTGCCGCGCTGTTTTTCTTTTTCGGCCTGTATCAAGGCCTTTGGCGTTTTGCCAGCATTGCGGATCTCCAGCATCTGTTGAGCGCCGTCTTCGTCGGTGCCTTGCTCACTTCGACGGTGGTCGCCATCTTCAAGGTGCCTTTGATTCCGCGTTCGGTGCTCGTTCTGCACCCGCTGCTGCTGGCCATCATCATGGGTGGAACGCGATTCGCCTATCGAAGCTGGAAGGAGCATCGCCTTTACGGGCCGACCAAGATGCGCGGCCAGCCCGTGCTCATCATCGGGGCTGGCGAGGCGGCGGATTCCCTGCTGCGGGAGATTCATCGCAGCGGGCAATGGTATGCCGTGGCCATCGTCGACGACAACCCCGGTCGAGCGGGGCGGCGTCTGAGAGGCTTGCCCATCATGTCGCCGATAGAGAACATCGGCCCCATCGCGGCGAACCTGGGTGCCAGGCATGCCATCATCGCCATGCCGAACGCGCGCCCTTCCCAGCGCCGCCGGGCAACCGAGCTGGCTTCCGCCGCCGGGTTGACCGTATTGACGGTGCCGTCCTACGACGATCTGCTCTCCGGGCGCCTGTCGGTATCCAGTATCCGGAAGGTCGAACTCGAGGACTTGCTCGGGCGCGAAGCGGTTTCGCTCGACGATCACGGCGTCAATGCGTTGTTGGGGGGCAATGTGGTGCTGGTCACCGGCGCCGGGGGGTCGATCGGTTCCGAGCTGTGCCGGCAGATTGCCCGCTTCAAGCCTTCACGGCTGGTTCTGGTCGATTCGTCGGAGTTTGCGCTCTACAGCATTGGCGAGGAGTTGGGCGTCAGCCACCCGTTGCTGAAGTGCCACTCGTGGGCCGCCGATGTCCGGGACAAGGATCGCATTGCCGAGATTTTTGCCCACGAGCAGCCGGTTGTCGTATTCCATGCCGCCGCCTACAAGCACGTGCCGCTGATGGAAAGCGTCAATGCCTGGCAGGCCGTGCGCACCAATGCCCTGGGGTCGCTTACCGTGGCCCGGGCCGCCCAGGAGGCACAGGTTCGCAAATTCGTCCTGATCTCCACCGACAAGGCGGTCAATCCAACCAATGTCATGGGGGCGACCAAGCGCCTGGCCGAGCGGCTGTGCCTGGCAGTGAACAATCGCGGGGCGACCCGCTTCGTGATCGTCCGCTTCGGCAACGTCCTGGGCAGCAACGGAAGCGTCATCCCCAAGTTCCGCGAGCAGATCGCCAGCGGCGGGCCGGTGACCGTGACGCATCCGGACATCGTGCGCTATTTCATGACCATTCCCGAGGCGGCGCAGTTGGTGCTGCAGGCCGGATTGATGGGGCAGGGGGGCGAGATATTCGTTCTGGAAATGGGCGATCCGGTGAAGATCGTCGATCTGGCGCGCGACATGATCAGGCTTTCAGGATTCTCCGAGGACGAGGTGAAAATCGAATTTACCGGTTTGCGGCCAGGAGAGAAGCTCTACGAGGAACTGCTGGCCGACGACGAGGCCACCTTGCAGACGCCTCACCCGAAGCTGCGGATCGCACGTTTGTCCGACTCGCTGTCTGTGACCGAATATTCCAATCTTGAGATTTGGCTTGGCGCATCTGTGAGAGATGAAAATGACGTCAAAAAAGGCTTACGGATATATGTTCGTGAATATTTACCTGAATCGATAGTCTAGCCTTGAAACGTCTGGCATATGTATCGTGGGTTGATATGATGATGTCTTATTTTTGGTGTTGCTGAGTAGATGTACAAAAAAATAAACATTGGTATTGCCATATTTCTTTTGGCACTAGGTGTGTGGATAGCCAATCCTCTTGATTTGTATGAGAGGCTTAAGCAATTTGATGTAGCGATTCTTCTTCCTCTTTCATTCTTGCTTGTCTGTAATTTACTTGCGGCAGGAGTCAGATTCTGGAGAGTACTGCACCATTTTGGTCTGGGCCTCTCGTTGCGCTCATCTTTGTCAGCGAGCATGGCCGGAAATTTGGCCGGGCTTTTCTTCATTCCATTATTGGGGCAAGTTGCAGGAAGGCAATTAGTGCTTCAGCAGTATGGAGTGCCATCTGTTCTGAACTCTAGTCTTTCAGCGTATGAGCGTTTAGTCGTTGCAATTAGTAGCGCTTTTTTGGCCATAATTGGTGCTGTTGCTCTCTTTGGAGCTGCAGTATCGCTACAGCTACTAGAGGGATTTAATCTTGTTGAAGTAATTTTGGCAGCAGGGTTGGCTGGTTTTTTGAACTATCAGTTTTTCGGTCGTAAGTTCGAAAAACAATTGGTAGGAAAACTATTTAATAGAAAGAATCTGGAAAGATTGATCGAGGTAATGGGGCTTGGGTTAATTGGCCAATTGTTGATGCTTTCGGCATTTGCGGTGTGTTTTCATGTGGTTGCTCCACAGATATCATGGTTTAATCTTTTTTGTACAGCCGCTATTGTTAGTTTTGCTGCCAGCATGCCGGTTAGCGCTGGCGGTTGGGGTGTTAGGGAGTTGGCTGCCGTTTTTGTTCTGGGGAAACTTGGTGTGCCGGCTTCGGATGCTGTGGCTGCATCAGTAGTAGTGGGGCTGTGTTCGACTCTCGTTGTGCTTATTGTGGCACCTCTGTTTGCGGTGAGGTATCCAAGCGCGATGTATCGTAAGGTGGTTGCTGTTCCTGCGGGAACTGCTCTAGTTCAGGAAGACTTCGCTTTTTGGCTGCTAGGGTTTGCGGTAGTGGTTGGGGTTTTCTTTCAGGTGCATTTGGTGCTCCCAAGCGGAGAGCTCAACGTGAACATGGCCGATCCATTTGCTTTGTTTTCCTTGGGGGCTCTTGCATTGCATTGCCTTTTTTTGAGAGAGGCCCCCGCTTGGCGAATTCCAGCAATGAACCGTTTTATTTTGGTTGTTTTGTTGATTCTAGTTGTTGGCTTTATTAACGGCTGGATGAGAGTTGGTATTACTCAATGGGCATTAGGAGGGAAGGTTTTCGGGGTTGTAGTGTTGTTAGGCTATCTTTCTGCAGGATATTTAATTGTTCGCCAATTTGGTTCGCATGGGCTGTATCGCATTACTCAAACTGTCGTAATGGTGGCTTTGGTGATTGTTATTTTCCAGCTTTCTATTCGAGTTGGAAAATATGTACAAGGGATCCCTATTCAATCTAACTTTGAAGGGTTTGCAGCAAATAGAAATGCATTTGCATTTCAGCTCATTTGTGCAATCTCTTTGCTGTTGGCTCACGCCGCGTGGTGTCGAAAATCGTGGTACTTGATCCTTGGGTTGTCGGCGTTGTGTTTTGGCGTGTTGTTGACAGGGTCTCGAACTGCTATTGGGGTTGTTTTTGTCTTGATTACTCTTGGGGTTGTTTTTCAAAAGCGGGAGAGATATCAATTTTTGGCAGCGGCACTCTTGGCAGGTGGGATGTATGGTCTTGTTGAGTTAGTGCCCGTTCTAACTGATGGATTTAGTGGTGGAGGTGGGCACCACGTTAGTAGCCAGTTCTCCGATAAGGGGTCGGATGGTGTGCGTTGGCGTGCAAACTACGAGGCTCTGCAAATGTGGTGGTCGTCGCCTGTTTGGGGGGCGGGGTTGGGTGTATTTCTCGTTGAAAAAGAAAAAATATTTGGCTATCCATTGCAGATCCATAACAGTTTCCTTTGGGTACTGGCAGAGTTTGGTTTGGTGGGTTTCGCTGCTGCACTTTATGGTATTTGGCTGTTTGGAAGATTCCTTTGGGTAGAGAAGGTTTGGTGTCGTTTGGCAGCAGGGAGGTCTTTGGCTTTGCTTGTTTTGTCGTTTTTGATGTTCAGTCAGATGCACGAAATCCTGTATCAAAGAATGCTTTGGCTATTAATCGGAGCCTGTCTAGCCGTTCCTCATGTAGCTAAGCGCCTTAAGTTGTCGCCTTTGTAGCCGGTCTCTTTCAGTGTGTTAGTTGTTTTACTCCAAGGGGTTGCCCTTAAAATTTCCACTAAATAGGTTGTCATGGATTTTCTCGATCTTCCCCAATTGTGTTCCGCCAGTGGCAGCGTTCGGCTGCCCGGTTCGAAGAGCATCTCCAACCGCGTCCTGCTGCTGGCCGCCTTGTCTGAAGGCGAGACCGAGGTTCGCGACCTCCTCGCCTCCGACGATACCGAGCGTATGCTCGATGCGCTCAAGGCGCTGGGCCTCGGCGTTGTCCATCTGGGCGGCGAAAACTGGCGCATCACCGGGAGCGGCGGGCGTTTTCCGGTCAAGCAGGCAGAACTTTTCCTCGGTAACGCCGGCACGGCGTTTCGTCCGCTCACCGCCGCCTTGGCGCTGGCCGGTGGCGACTACGTTCTCAAGGGCGTCGCACGCATGCACGAGCGGCCGATCGGCGACCTGATCGATGGCCTGCGCCAGTTGGGCGCCGACATCACCTATCTGGCGAACGAGGGCTATCCGCCGCTGCACCTGAAACCGGCCAACATCCAGCCGGGCGGCGTGGTCAAGGTGCGCGGCGACGTCTCCAGCCAGTTCCTGACCGGCTTGCTGATGGCCCTGCCGTTGACCGGGGAAACGGTGGTCGTCGAGGTGGTCGGCGAGCTGATTTCCAAGCCCTATATCGAGATCACGCTGGCCACCATGGCGCGCTTCGGCGTCACCGTCGAGCGTGACGGCTGGCAGCGTTTCACGATCAGGGCGGGCAGCCGTTACGTTTCGCCCGGAACGATCTACGTCGAGGGCGATGCCTCGTCGGCCTCCTATTTCCTGGCGCTGGGCGCCATCGGCGGCGGTCCGGTGCGGGTCGAAGGCGTCGGCCGGGATTCGATCCAGGGCGATGTGAAGTTCGCCGAGGCCTTGGCCGAGATGGGCGCGCAGATCGCCATGGGGCCGAACTGGATGGAAGCAAGGGCGCCGGCAGGTGGCCTGGTTGCGGTCGATCTCGATTGCAATCACATCCCCGATGCCGCGATGACCCTGGCGACGGCGGCCCTGTTCGCCAAGGGCACGACGACCCTGCGCAATATCGCCAGTTGGCGGGTCAAGGAAACCGACCGCATCGCGGCGATGGCGACCGAGTTGCGCAAGCTGGGCGCCGAAGTCGAAGAGGGGGCGGACTACATCCGCGTCACGCCGGCCGCCCTGCATCCGGCGGCCATCGACACCTACGACGACCACCGCATGGCGATGTGCTTCTCCCTGGCCGCCTTCGGCACGCCGCTGCGTATCAACGATCCGAAATGCGTCGCCAAGACCTTCCCGGACTATTTCGAGCGTTTCGCGGCGGTGACGCGGGCGGCACCGGTCATTGCCATCGACGGCCCGTCGGCTTCCGGCAAGGGAACGGTGGCGGCGCGGGTTGCCGACGCGCTGGGCTACGCCTACCTGGATTCGGGCGCGCTCTATCGCCTGACGGCCCTGGCGGCGAAGCAGGCCGGTATCGACTGGGCCGACGAAGCCGGTGTTGCCGGCTTGGCGGCGGTTCTCGATGTCGCGTTTTCCGGTAGCGACATTCTTCTCAACGGCGCCCTGGTCGGCGACGCCATCCGCACCGAGGAAATGTCGGCCGGAGCCTCGAAAGTGGCCGCCCTGCCAGCCGTGCGCGAGGCGCTGCTGTTCCGCCAGCGGGCGTTCAATACGCTGCCCGGCCTGGTCGGCGACGGGCGCGACATGGGCTCGGTGATCTTCCCGCAAGCGCCGCTCAAGGTCTTCCTCACGGCCAGTGCCGAGGCGCGCGCCGAACGGCGGTATAAGCAGTTGATCGAAAAAGGATTCTCTGCTAATCTCGCGGACCTTCTGGCTGATCTGCAGCAACGCGATGCGCGCGATTCGCAGCGCAGCGTGGCGCCGCTCAGGCAGGAGGCTGATGCCAAGCTGCTCGACACCACGCATCTCACCATCGAACAGGCGGTGAACCAGGTGCTGGCGTGGGCCAGGGAAGCATCGTTGTAATGGTGTTGCCGGTTGCAATGGCCGGCAACATGTTTTTTAACCTCAACCCGCTGCGGGTCTCACGATTCGTGGCAAGAAGGTCTGTCCGTAATGGAATCTTTTGCTCAACTTTTTGAAGAATCCCTGGCTCGCCAGGAAATGCGTCAAGGCGAAGTCATCACTGCCGAAGTGGTGGCCATCGATCACAATTTCGTCGTGGTCAATGCCGGCCTGAAATCGGAATCCTATGTTCCGCTCGAAGAATTCCTGAATGATCAGGGCGAGATCGAAGTCAAGGAAGGCGACTTCGTTCAAGTTGCCATCGAAATGCTGGAAGACGGCTACGGCGCCACGCGCCTGTCGCGCGATCGCGCCAAGCGCATCGCCGCCTGGAACTTCCTGGAAGAGGCCCTGAACAACAACACCCTGGTCACCGGCACCATCACCGGCAAGGTCAAGGGCGGCCTGACCGTCATGTCCAACGGCGTCCGCGCGTTCCTGCCGGGTTCCCTGGTCGACATGCGTCCGGTCAAGGACACCACCCCGTACGAAGGCAAGACCCTTGAGTTCAAGGTCATCAAGCTGGATCGCAAGCGCAACAACGTCGTGATGTCCCGCCGTGCCGTGCTCGAAGCCACCGCTGACAAGGATCGCGAAAAGCTCCTCGAGAACCTCAAGGAAGGCACCACCGTCAAGGGTATCGTCAAGAACATCACCGACTACGGCGCATTCGTCGACCTGGGCGGCATCGATGGCCTGCTGCACATCACCGACCTGGCCTGGCGCCGTGTCCGTCACCCGAGCGAAGTGCTCAACGTCGGTGACGAAGTTACCGCCAAGATTCTCAAGTTCGACGCCGAGAAGAACCGCGTCTCCCTGGGCATGAAGCAGCTGGGCGACGATCCGTGGGTCGGCATCGCTCGCCGTTACCCGGCCGGCACCCGCCTGTTCGGCAAGGTCACCAACCTGACCGACTACGGCTCCTTCGTCGAGATCGAGCAAGGCATCGAAGGCCTGGTGCACGTTTCCGAAATGGACTGGACCAACAAGAACGTCCACCCGTCCAAGGTCGTTTCCCTGGGCGACGAAGTCGAAGTCATGATCCTGGAAATCGACGAAGAACGTCGTCGTATCTCCCTGGGCATGAAGCAGTGCCTGCCGAACCCGTGGGACGATTTCGCCATGAACCACAAGAAGGGCGACAAGGTCCGCGGTGCCATCAAGTCGATCACCGACTTCGGCATCTTCATCGGCCTGCCTGGCGGCATCGACGGCCTGGTTCACCTGTCCGACCTGTCCTGGTCCGCGACCGGCGAGGAAGCCATCCGCAACTTCAAGAAGGGTGACGAAGTCGAGGCCGTCGTGCTCGGCATCGACGTCGAGAAGGAGCGTATCTCCCTGGGCATCAAGCAGCTCGAAGGCGATCCGTACACCAACTTCATCGCTACCCACGAGAAGAACAGCATCGTGCGCGCTACCGTCAAGACGGTGGATGCCCGCGGCGCCGTGATGACCCTGGATGGCGAGAACGAAGGTTACCTGCGTGCTTCCGAGTTCTCGCGTGATCGTATCGACGACCTGTCGCAACACCTGAAGGTGGGTGACGAAGTCGAAGCCATGATCATCAACGTGGATCGCAAGACCCGTGGTATCAACCTGTCCATCAAGGCCAAGGACAATGCCGAACAGCACGAAGCGATGCAGAAGCTGGCTTCTGAATCCGCCTCCGCTGCTTCCGGCACGACCAACCTGGGCGCCCTGCTGAAGGCCAAACTCAACCAGCAAGGCTGATAAGGCACTAGCATGACCAAATCCGAGCTCATCGCCCGACTGGCGGAGCGGTTTCCGCAGTTGGTGGCGAAGGATGCTGATTTTGCGGTCAAGATGATTCTCGATGCGATGTCCGAAGCGCTGGTGCGCGGGGATCGCATCGAGATCCGCGGATTCGGCAGCTTTGCGCTCAACTACCGGCCTCCGCGTGTTGGACGCAACCCCAAGTCTGGGGAGAAGGTCAGTGTGCCGGCCAAATGGGTTCCCCATTTCAAGGCTGGAAAAGAGTTGCGCGAACGGGTCGATCAGATGATCTGACGCCGGGCTTGGCTCAATGTGGTAGATTTGGGGCGGTGAATGATTTCACTGCCCCTTTTTATTGAATGTCATGACAGCATTGACTTGGGCCGTTCGGCTCATCATCTTCATTTTCCTGGTGGTGTTTGCTGCGCAGAACACCGATCCGGTCAGCCTGAGGCTTTTGCCGGGGCAGATCTGGCAGGCGCCGCTGGTGCTTGCCTTGCTCGCTTTCTTCGTCGGCGGCGTGATCATTGGCGCGCTTTCCTTGCTCGGCGTGCTCTTTCGCCAGCGGCGCGAAATTTCCCGACTGAAAAAGGCGGCTGCACGCCAACCGCAGGTGCCGGCCATCGAAACGCCTCCCGTCGTATGAGCGAGGTTGTCGATTACTGGCAGTTGCTGCTGATCCCGGTTTTTTTCGGCCTGGGCTGGGCGGCGGCGCGCGTTGATATGCGGCAGGTCATCCACGAATCGCGGGCCTTGCCGCGATCCTATTTCCAGGGCTTGAATTTCCTGCTCAACGAGCAGCCCGACAAGGCCATCGACTCCTTTCTCGAGGTCGCCAAGGTCGATTCGCAAACCGTCGAACTGCATTTCGCGCTGGGCAATCTCTTTCGCCGACGCGGCGAAACCGAGCGTGCCATCCGCATGCACCAGAACCTGATCGATCTGCCCGATCTCGACGAACGCGTTCGCCTGCAGGCACTCTCGGAGCTGGGGCAGGATTACCTGAAAGCCGGCTTGCTCGACCGCGCCGAGGAAATATTCAACAAGCTGCTGGGTACTTCGTTCGAAGAAGAGGCCAAGCGCAACCTGCTGGAAATCTACCAGGTCGAGAAGGAATGGCTGAAAGCCGTCGAGATCGCCCGCGAACTGCCCGATGTCGCCTCGCATCGCGAAATTGCCGAGTACTACTGCGAGCTGGCCGCCAACGAAATCATGCGCTCGCGTCCCGACGAGGCGCGCCAGCACCTCGAAGTCGCCATGCAGGAAAACCGCAAGTGCGTGCGGGCCAGCCTGTTGCAAGGCGATCTCCTTCTCCAGGAGGGCAAGCCGCAGGAGGCGATCGAGGCCTGGCAGCGCATCGAGCAGCAGGCCCCGGCCTATCTGGCCCTGGTTGCCCAGCGCCTGCTGGATACCTATCGCAAGCAGGAACGGGTAGCCGAAGGCATCGCCTTGTTGAGCGGCTACCTCGAGCGCTATCCGTCGCTGGATCTTCTCGAAGTGGTCTATCAGCTGGTGCTCGAGAGCGACGGCTCCGAGGCGGCTTGCCGCCTGGTGCGCGCCGAGTTGCAGCGCAATCCGACCCTGCTCGGTCTCGAGAAGCTGATGAGCGCGCGCCTGCCTTTGGTCGCGCCCGAGGTCAGGCCGGATGTCGAACTGGCGAAGACCATCATCCAGGGCTATACCAAGCGTCTGTCGCGCTATCGGTGCGATAATTGCGGTTTCAAGGCCCGCCAGTTCTACTGGCGCTGTCCGGCCTGCGGCGGCTGGGAAACCTATTCGCCGCGCCGCAGCGAAGAATTCGATCAATCCCTGTAGGAAATTTCATGAAAATCACGGTTGTCGGTACCGGTTATGTCGGTCTGGTCAGTGGTACCTGTCTGGCGGAAGTGGGTAATGACGTGCTTTGCCTGGACGTCGATCCGGAAAAGATCCGTATCCTTGAAGAAGGCGGCATCCCGATCTACGAACCGGGCTTGCAGGAAATGGTTCGCCGCAATGTGGCCGCCGGCCGCCTGCACTTCACTACCGATGTCGAAAAGGCCGTCCAGCACGGCACCGTCCAGTTCATCGCGGTCGGCACGCCGCCCGACGAAGACGGCTCGGCCGACCTGCAGTACGTCCTCGGCGCCGCCCGCAACATCGGCCGCCTGATGACCGACTACAAGGTCGTCGTCGACAAGAGCACGGTGCCGGTCGGCACCGGCGCCAAGGTTCACGCCGCCATTGCCGACGAATTGGCCAAGCGCGGCGTCAATACGCCGTACAGCGTCGTGTCGAACCCCGAATTCCTCAAGGAAGGCGCCGCCGTCGAAGATTTCATGCGCCCCGACCGCATCGTCGTCGGTGCCGAGGACGAGCAGGCCATCCACCTGATGCGCGCCCTCTACGCCCCGTTCCAGCGCAACCACGAGCGCCTGATCGTCACCGACATCAAGAGCGCCGAACTGACCAAGTACGCCGCCAACGCCATGCTGGCGACCCGCATCAGCTTCATGAACGAACTGGCCAACCTGGCCGAAGTGCTCGGCGCCGACATCGAAATGGTCCGCCAGGGCATCGGTTCCGACCCGCGCATCGGCTACCACTTCCTGTACCCCGGCTGCGGCTACGGCGGCTCCTGCTTCCCCAAGGACGTCAAGGCGCTGATCAAGACCGCCCAGGACGACGCCGACATCACCCTCAAGGTGCTGACCGCCGTCGAGGAAGCCAACGACGCGCAGAAACATGTGCTGACCGGGAAGATCAAGCAGAAATTCGGCGACCTCAAGGGCAAGCACTTCGCCCTGTGGGGCCTGGCCTTCAAGCCGAACACCGACGACATGCGCGAAGCGCCCAGCCGCGAGCTGATCGCCGACCTGTTCGCGGCCGGCGCCACGGTTTCTGCCTACGACCCGGTCGCCATGCACGAAACGCAACGCATCTTCGGCGACGAAGCCCGCCTGAACTACGCCGACAGCCCGATGGGCGCGCTGGAAGGTGCCGATGCCCTGGTCATCGCCACCGAGTGGAAGGAATTCCGCAGCCCGGATTTCGAGGCGATCAAGGCGACCCTGAAGCACCCGGTCATTTTCGATGGCCGCAACCTGTACGATCCCAAGTTCGTGCGCGGCACGGGCATCGAGTATTTCGCCATCGGCCGCTGAGAGAATCGCAACATGCTGGAAAAGGTTTCGCAGGTTCGCCTGCTCGTCGTCGGCGACGTGATGCTGGACCGTTACTGGTTCGGCGACGTCAGCCGGATTTCGCCGGAAGCGCCGGTGCCGGTGGTCAAGGTCGAGCGCCAGGAAGAGCGCCTCGGCGGCGCCGCCAACGTGGCGCGCAACGCGGCCTCGCTGGGCGCCGTGACGGCGCTGCTGTCGGTCGTCGGCGACGACGATGCCGGCCGTTCGCTGGCTCGCCTGCTCGAAGAGGGGCAGATCGACGCCGGCCTGCACATCGACGATGACCTCGACACCATCGTCAAGCTGCGCGTCATCGGGCGCCAGCAGCAATTGCTGCGCATCGACTTCGAGACGCCGCCGTCGCACGAGATCCTGCAGGCCAAGCTGGCCGATTTCGAGCGCCGCGTCGCCGATGCCGATGTCGTCATCCTGTCCGACTACGGCAAGGGCGGCCTGACTCATATTTCCGACATGATCCGTATCGCCCGCGCTGCCGACAAGCCCGTCCTGGTCGACCCCAAGGGCGACGAGTGGGGCAAGTACGCCGGGGCGACGGTGATCACGCCGAACCGCTCGGAACTGAAGCAGGTTGTCGGCAACTGGCGGAACGAGGACGAACTGGTCGCCAAGGCCACCAAGCTGCGCGGCGAACTGGGCCTGGAAGCCCTGCTTGTCACCCGCAGCGAGGAGGGCATGACCCTGTTCGCCGACGAGGTCCACCATCAACCGGCCAAGGCCCGCGAGGTGTTCGACGTCTCCGGCGCCGGCGATACCGTCATCGCCACGCTGGCCGTCATGCTCGCCGCCGGCGCCGCCTGGGGCGAAGCCATCCGCGTCGCCAACATCGCCGCCGGCATCGTCGTCGGCAAGCTGGGTACGGCGGTCGTCACCCGCCAGGAACTCGTCGCCGCCCTGTAAGGAGAATTCCATGTATTACGTCGTCACCGGCGCTGCCGGCTTTATCGGCTCCAACATCGTCAAGGCGCTGAACGAGCGCGGCATCACCAACATCATTGCCGTCGACAACCTGACCAAGGCCGACAAGTTCAAGAACCTGATCGACTGCGAGATCGCCGACTACCTCGACAAGCACGATTTCATCGAGCGCATCCAGGCCGGCCATTACGACGGCGAGATCGAGGCCATCCTGCACGAAGGCGCCTGCTCCGACACCATGGAGACCGACGGCCGCTACATGATGGAGAACAACTACCGCTACTCGCTGATCCTGCTCGACTGGTGCCAGGACCAGGACGTGCAGTTCCTCTACGCCTCGTCGGCCGCCACCTACGGCGCCAGCAACGTTTTCAAGGAAGAGCGCCAGTACGAGGGGCCGCTCAACGTGTACGGCTACTCCAAGTTCCTGTTCGACCAGATCGTCCGCCAGCGCCTGGCCAAGAACCCGTCGTCGCAGATCGTCGGCTTCCGCTACTTCAACGTCTATGGCCCGCGCGAGACGCACAAGGGGCGCATGGCCTCGGTCGCCTTCCACAACTACAACCAGTTCAAGGCCGAAGGCAAGGTCAAGCTGTTCGAAGGCTCGCACGGCTACGAGAACGGAGGCCAGATGCGCGATTTCGTCTTCGTTGGCGACGTCGCCAAGGTCAATCTCTTCTTCCTCGACCATCCCGAGAAATCCGGCATCTTCAACCTCGGCTCCGGCCGGGCGCAGAGCTTCAACGATGTCGCCGTCGCCGCCGCCAACGGCTGCCGCAAGGCCAAGGGCGAAGCCCCGCTGTCGCTGGCTGAACTGCGGGCCCAGGGCCTGCTCGAATACATCGCCTTCCCCGAGGCGCTGAAGGGCAAGTACCAGGCTTTCACGCAAGGCGACCTGACCAAGCTGCGCGAAGCCGGCTACGAAGCGCCGATGGCCACGGTGGAAGAGGGCGTTTCCCAATATATCGAGTGGCTGCATCGCAATGTATAAAACCCTGCAGGATTTTGTCGGAAACACGCCGCTGGTGCGCCTGGTGCGCATCCCGGGGGCGGATAACGACAAGCGTGGCAACGTCATCCTGGCCAAGCTGGAAGGCAACAACCCGGCCGGTTCGGTCAAGGACCGCCCGGCCCTGTCGATGATCGTGCGCGCCGAGGCGCGCGGCGACATCAAGCCGGGCGACACGCTGATCGAGGCGACCTCCGGCAATACCGGCATCGCGCTGGCCATGGCGGCAGCGATGAAGGGCTACCGGATGATCCTGGTCATGCCCGAGAACCAGAGCGTCGAACGCCGCCAGAGTATGCGCGCCTTCGGCGCCGAGCTGGTGCTGACGCCCAAGGACGGCGGCATGGAACTGTGCCGCGACGTCGCCGAAAAGATGCGCGACGAGGGCAAGGGCATCATCCTCGACCAGTTCGGCAACCCGGACAATCCGCTCGCCCACTACGAAGGCACCGGTCCGGAAATCTGGCGCGATACCGACGGCAAGATCACCCATTTCGTCTCCAGCATGGGGACGACCGGCACCATCATGGGCACCAGCCGCTTCCTGAAGGAACAGAACCCGGCCATCCAGATCGTCGGCTGCCAGCCGGAAGAGGGCAGCCAGATTCCCGGTATCCGCAAGTGGCCGGAAGCCTACCTGCCCAAGATTTACGACAAGACCAACGTCGACCGCATCGAATACGTCAGCCAGGCCGACGCCGAGGCGATGACCCGCCGGCTGGCCACCGAAGAAGGCATCTTCGCCGGCATTTCCTCGGGCGGCGCGCTGGCCGTGGCGCTGCGCCTGTCGCAGCAACTGGAGAACGCGGTCATCGTGTCGATCATCTGCGACCGTGGCGACCGTTACTTGTCGACCGGCGTTTTCCCGGCATGAAACCGGTTCTCGTCTTCGATATCGAGACCATTCCGGACGTTCCCGGCCTGCGCCGGCTCAACGACCTGCCGGGCGAACTGTCGGACGACGAAGTCGCCGAACTCGCCTTCCAGCAGCGCCGTGCCCGGACCGGCAACGACTTCCTGCAACTGCACCTGCAGCGGGTGGTGACCATTTCCTGCGTGCTGCGCACCGGCGAAGGCCTCAAGGTGTGGTCGCTGTCCGAGCCGGACCTGAACGAAGGCGCCATCATCCAGCGCTTCTTCGACGGCATCGAGAAATTCACGCCGCAGATCGTGTCGTGGAACGGCGGCGGCTTCGACCTGCCGGTGCTGCACTACCGCGGCATGCTGCACGGCGTGTCGGCGCCGCGCTACTGGGACATGGGCGACGGCGACTACGCCGATTCCCGCGACTTCAAGTGGAACAACTACATCAGCCGCTACCATACCCGTCACCTCGACCTGATGGATTTGCTGGCCCTCTACAACGGCCGCGCCAACGCGCCGCTCGACGACCTGGCCAAGCTCTTCGGCTTTCCCGGCAAGCTCGGCATGGACGGCGGCAAGGTCTGGGAAGCCTGGCAGGGCGGCCAGATCGCCGACATTCGCGACTACTGCGAAACCGACGTGATCAATACCTACCTGGTCTACAACCGCTTCCGCCGCCTGCGCGGTGAACTGACGGCGGAAGAAGAGATCGCCGAAGGCGAATTCGTGAAAGCCCAGTTGGCCCGTATCGGCGCGCCGCACTGGCAGGAGTTTCTTGCCGCCTGGGGCTGAACACTGGCCGGGCGACGCTATAATCCCAAGTTCTCAAACTTAAACGCAGAGAGAAAAAACGATGGCACTCAATAACGTATCCTCCGGCAAGTCCCTTCCCGAAGATTTCAATGTCATCATTGAAATCACCGCCCACTCCGATCCGATCAAGTACGAAGTCGATAAGGAATCCGGCGCGATCTTCGTCGATCGCTTCATGGGTACCGCGATGCACTATCCGTGCAACTACGGCTACATCAACAACACCATCGCCGGTGACGGCGACCCGGTCGACGTCCTGGTCGTCGCGCCGTTCGGCCTGCCGCCGGGCGTCGTCGTGCGTTGCCGCGCCATTGGCATGCTGGCCATGGAAGACGAAGGCGGCCAGGATGCCAAGCTGCTGGCCGTACCGGTGCCGAAGCTGATCCAGACCTACAACGACGTCAAGACCTACGAGGACATCCCGCAGATCCTGCGCGACCAGATCTCCCACTTCTTCGAGCACTACAAGGATCTCGAAAAGGGCAAATGGGTCAAGGTCCTGGGCTGGCAAGGCATCGAAGCCGCCCACCAGGAAATCATGGAAGGCGTCGCCCGCTACCAGGCCGAGGCCAAGTAAGGCGTCCATGCTGCGCATCGCCGTTGCCCAGTTCAACGCCACCGTCGGTGACCTGACGGGCAACGTCGAACGCATCATCCAGTGCGCCGCCGAGGCCAAGGCCCGTGGCGCCCATGTGCTGCTGACGCCGGAGCTGGCGTTGTGCGGCTATCCGCCGGAAGACCTGTTGCTGCGCCCGGATTTCTACCGGGCCTGCAACCGGGCTCTCGACGACCTGGCTTCCCGCGTCGACGGCATCGCCGTCATCGTCGGGCATCCGGAAGAACGCGACGGGACCTGCCACAACGCGGCCACCGTCATCCAAAACGGCCAGCGCGCCGCGACCTATCGCAAGATGCGCCTGCCGAACTACGAAGTCTTCGACGAGAAGCGTTATTTCGAGCAAGGCACCGAAGCCTGCGTCGTCACGCTGAACGGCGTGCGCTGCGGCATCAATATCTGTGCCGACATCTGGGAAGAGGGGGCCGCCGAGCTTGCCCGCCAGGCCGGCGCCGAACTGCTGCTCGTCCTCAATGCCTCGCCCTGCCACCTCGACAAGACTCGCGAGCGGGTCCAGGTGCTGGCCGACCGGGTCGAGGCCACCGGTATCCCGGCCGTCTACTGCAATCTCGTCGGCGGCCAGGACGAACTGGTTTTCGACGGCGATTCCTTCGCCTTGAATCCCGACAAGACCGTCTGCATGCGCCTGCCGCAGTTCGAGGAAGCGCTCGGCATCGCCGATTTCGCCGCCGGTCGCCTGAAGTCGGACGACCTGTGCGCCGAACTGCCGCTCGAGGCCGAGGCCTACAATGCGCTGGTGCTGGGCGTGCGCGACTACATCGGCAAGACCGGCTTCAAGGGCGCCATCATCGGCCTCTCCGGCGGCATCGACTCGGCCCTGACCCTGTGCGTCGCGGTCGATGCGCTGGGAGCCGACAAGGTGCATGCCGTCATGATGCCGTCGCCCTACACGGCGCAGATGAGCCTCGACGACTCGCGCGAGATGATCCGCCAGCTCGGCTGTTCCTACGACGAAATCGCCATCGCGCCGGCCATGGAAACCTATGCGGCCATGCTCGACCCGCTGTTCGCAGGCCTGCCGGCCGACACGACGGAAGAGAACATCCAGGCCCGCATCCGCGGCAACATCCTGATGGCGCTGTCCAACAAGACCGGCAAGCTGGTGCTGACCACCGGCAACAAGTCGGAGATGGCGGTCGGCTACTGCACGCTGTACGGCGACATGGCCGGCGGTTTCGCGGTCATCAAGGATGTCTACAAGACCCTGGTCTATCGCCTGTCGCGCTACCGCAACACGCTCTGCCAGGGCGACCCGGTGATTCCGGAAAACATCATCGTCCGCCCGCCGTCCGCCGAACTGAAGCCGGACCAGAAGGACCAGGACTCGCTGCCCGAATACGAGGTGCTGGACGCCATTGTCCGCGCCTACATGGAAGAGGACCGCAGTCCCCGCGAGATCATCGCCGCCGGACTGCCGGAAGCCGACGTGCGCCGTGTCGTGCGCCTGCTGCGCATCGCCGAATACAAGCGCCGCCAGGCGCCGGTCGGCATCCGCATCACGCCGCGTGGCTTTGGCAAGGATTGGCGGTATCCTATTACCAATCGCTATATCGACGAATTTTGAGAAGAGAGAGGGATCAATCCATGAAGAAGATCGAAGCCGTCATCAAGCCGTTCAAGCTCGACGAAGTGCGCGAGGCCTTGTCGGAAATCGGCATCAGTGGCCTGACCGTGACCGAGGTCAAGGGTTTCGGCCGGCAGAAGGGGCATACCGAGCTGTATCGCGGTGCCGAGTACGTCGTCGATTTCCTGCCCAAGATCAAGATCGAGATCGTCGTCACTTCCGACCACGTCGATTCCGCCATCGAAGCCATCATCAAGGCGGCGCGCACCGGCAAGATCGGCGACGGCAAGATCTTCGTGATGCCGGTCGAGCAGGTCGTGCGTATCCGCACCGGCGAAACGAACGAATCGGCCATCTGATCCGCGCGGGCTGGCAACAGCCTGCAATCAGGCCGTGCAGAGGGCGACGCAAGTCGCCCTTTTTATTTTTTGGCGGCGCGCAGCAGGACGATCAGCGCGCCTTCGCCGCCGTCGTGCGGCCGCGCCTGGCAATAAGCGAGGATTTCCTGGCGCTGGGCCAGCCAGCCGCGGACCAGCTGGCGCAGGATGGACAGCTTTTGCGGCGAGCCGTGCCCCTTGCCGTGGATGACCCGCACGCAGCGCTGGCCGTGGTGCAGGCATTCGGCCAGGAAGGTGGCCAACTGGTGCCGGGCTTCGTCGCGATTCATGCCGTGCAGGTCGAGTTCGGCCTGGACGACCCAGCGACCGCGCCGCAGGTCGCGGAGCACGCCGACCGACAGGCCGTGGCGCAGGTGGTTCGCTTCATCGCCGCCTTCCAGTCGATCCTGCAGGCCGATTTGGCCGTGCAGGCTTTCATGCAGGGCGGCGCGTTCGTCGGTGATGGATTGTTGCGCCCGCGGCGGCGGGAGCGGTCCGCCGAGATGGACGCGATTCGGTGACGGAATGGGCTGCACGCCCGCCATGGCGACGTGGAAAGCGCGTTGGTCGGGGTCGGCGGGCAGGGGGCGGGCAGCGCCGGTGGCGCTCCAATGGGCCGGCAAGGCGGCGTGCTGCTGGTCGCGCGCCGCCGCCTTGGGCGATGGTTCGGCCGGCCGGGGCGGCCTGACGGTGGCCGGGCGCGGCCTGGCGAGCTGGACGCGGTCATCCGGCGGCAGCGGCTCTACATCGGCCACCGCCGCCCGGAAGGCGGCAAGGTCGTCGGCGTCGCTCAAGCCCGATCAGGCGTGGCCGAGGTTGTCCAGGTAACGCTCGGCGTCGAGCGCGGCCATGCAGCCGGTGCCGGCCGAGATGCAGGCCTGCTTGTAGATCTGGTCGGCCACGTCGCCGGCCGCGAAAACGCCCGGGATGCTGGTCTGCGTGGCGTTGCCCTTGAGGCCGGCCTCGGTGATCAGGTAGCCGCCGTCCATCTCGAGCTGGCCGGCGAACATGTCGGTGTTCGGCTTGTGGCCGATGGCGATGAAGACGCCATGCACGTCGAGCTTCTGCGTGGCGCCGCTTTGCGCGTTCTTGACCGACAGGCCGGTGACGCCGGAGTCGTCGCCGAGCACTTCGTCGAGCGTGGTGTTCCACAGGATGGTGACCTTGCCGGCCTTTTCCTTCTCGAACAGCTTGTCCTGCATGATCTTTTCGGCGCGGAACTTGTCGCGGCGGTGGATCACCGTGACGTGGCTGGCGATGTTGGCCAGGTAGAGCGCTTCCTCGACGGCCGTATCGCCGCCGCCGACGACGGCGACCGGCTTGTTGCGGTAGAAGAAGCCGTCGCAGGTGGCGCAGGCCGAAACGCCCTTGCCCTGGAACTTTTCTTCGGAAGGCAGGCCTAGATACATGGCCGAGGCGCCGGTGGCGATGATCAGCGCGTCGCAGGTGTAGGTGCCGGCATCGCCGGTCAGCGTGAACGGTTTTTCGGTCAGCTTGGCGGTGTGGATGTGGTCGAAGATCATCTCGGTATCGAAGCGGCGGGCATGGGCTTCGAAGTTGGCCATCAGTTCCGGGCCCTGGATACCGTCGGCGGCCGCCGGCCAGTTATCGACGTCGGTGGTCGTCATCAGCTGGCCGCCCTGGGCCATGCCGGTGATCAGCACCGGCTTGAGGTTGGCGCGGGCGGCATAGACGGCGGCGGTGTAGCCGGCCGGGCCGGAACCGAGGATGATGAGCGGGGTATGGCGGGCGTTCTGGGACATGATGATCCTCTTGGGTGGCTGATCCGAAAATTATAGCGTTGTCTGAGCTTCCAATTTTCCCGAAGTTCCTATGTAATTTGGGAATCAGGTTTATAATCGTCTCGTAACTCTATGAACGGAAACTGAATTATGGCAACTACTCCTGTCGGTTTTAGCCTGGTTGTGTTGCGTAACGTCGCCCTGTTTTCGGGTCTGGACGACGGGGAGCTGGAGAAGCTCTCCAAGGTTTCCGGCCGGAAGCGCGCCGAGCGCGGCGCATTCGTTGTCCGGGCCGGTGAAAGTACGGATTCGCTGTACGTGTTGCTGGCCGGGCGGGCCAAGGTGACCAATACCGACGAGGAGGGGCGCGAGATCATTCTTGCCTGGCTCGGTCCGGGCGAGTTTTTCGGCGAGATGGGCCTGATCGACGGCAGTCCGCGTTCGGCCAACGTGGTCGCCGCGGAACCCTGCGAGTTGCTGTTCCTGAGCAAGGAGGCCTTCCAGCGCTGCCTGCAGGACAATTTCCAGGTCGCCCAGAAGCTGATGAAGACGCTGGTGCTGCGCCTGCGCGAGGCGGACCGCAAGATCGAAAGCCTGGCCTTGCTGGACGTTTACGGCCGTGTTGCCCGCTTGCTGCTCGATATGTCGGAGGTGGCCGAGGGGCGGCGCGTGGTCAAGAAGAAGATATCGAAACAGGATATGGCGAAAATGATTGGTGCTTCGCGTGAAATGGTCAGCAAGGTCATGCGCGATCTGGAATTGAGCGGTTATATCCGCTATGAGGATGACGTGCTGGTCATCCCGGGGGCTTGAGCATGGCGCGAATGGCGAGGGCGGCCTCGGCACCGAGCCCGCTCCCGGAAAAAATCGGCAATCTGCTGCAGGAGTCGCGCTGGTTGGGCGTTGGCGCCGTTGCCTTGTTCCTGACCATGGCCCTGTGGGGCTTCAACAAGAATGATCCGGGCTGGTCGCACTCCGTGGTATCGGCGACCCTGCACAATCCCACCGGCCGCGCCGGTGCGTGGATCGCCGACCTGATGCTCTACCTGTTCGGGCTGTCCGCCTGGTGGTGGATCGTTCTGCTCGGCATGTTCGTGTGGTGGGGCGTGCGCAAATTCAACGCACCCGAGGCGCACCGGCAGCATCCCCTGTTCATCGCACTCGGCGGCTTCGTCTTTCTCCTGTTGGGCAGCTCCTCGCTGGAGGCCCTGCGCTTCTACTCGCTGCAGGCCCAGTTGCCGCTGGCGCCGGGCGGCATGCTCGGTCTCGAGCTGGGGCGGATGCTGTCCACCCAGCTGGGCTACACCGGCTCGACGCTGTTCCTGCTGGCGACGATGGCCGTCGGCTGGAGCATTTTTTCCGGCATGTCCTGGCTGTGGGCCTTCGAGAAGCTCGGCTTGCTGCTGGAAGCCTGCGTCGGCTTCTTCTACGGGCGGGTCGATGCCTGGCGCGACCGCCAGATCGGCAAGGAGGTCGCGCAGCAGCGCGAAGTGGTGGTCGAGGAAGAAAAACGCCGCGTCGAGCTGCATGAGCCGATCATCATCGAAACGCCCGCCCCGCCGGCCGTCCCGGTGTCGAAGAAGGCCGAGGCCCGCGTCGAGCGCGAAAAGCAGGCCATGCTCTTCCCCGAGGCCATCGTCGGCGGCCAGCTGCCGCCGCTGCACCTGCTCGATCCGGCACCGCCGGCCACCGAGACGGTCAGCCCGGAAACCCTCGAATACACCTCGCGTCTGATCGAGCGCAAGCTGGCCGACTTCGGCGTCCAGGTCAAGGTGCTGGCGGCCATGCCCGGCCCGGTCATCACCCGCTACGAAATCGAGCCGGCGGTCGGCGTCAAGGGCGCCCAGATCGTCAACCTGGCGCGCGACCTGGCGCGGGCGCTGGCCATGGTGTCGATCCGCGTCGTCGAGACGGTGCCCGGCAAGTCGTGCATGGCGCTCGAACTGCCGAACCCCAAGCGGCAGACCGTCAAGCTGTCGGAGATCATCTCCAGCAAACCGTACAACGACATGCACAGCCCGCTGACCGTCTGCCTCGGCAAGGACATCGGCGGCCTGCCGGTGGTTGCCGACCTGGCCAAGACGCCGCACCTGCTGGTGGCGGGGACGACCGGTTCCGGCAAGTCGGTCGGCGTCAATGCGATGATCCTCTCCATGCTCTACAAGTCCGAGCCGGACCAGGTACGCCTGATCATGGTTGACCCGAAGATGCTGGAACTCTCCATCTACGAAGGCATCCCGCACCTGCTGGCGCCGGTCGTCACCGACATGAAGCAGGCGGCCAACGCGCTGCACTGGTGCGTGACCGAGATGGAGAAGCGCTACAAGCTGATGTCGGCCATGGGCGTACGCAACATTGCCGGCCTCAACACCAAGATCAAGGACGCCGAGAAGAAGGGGGAGAACATTCCCAACCCGCTGACCCTGACGCCGGAAACGCCGGAGCCGCTGAAGACCATGCCTTACATCGTGGTCATCATCGACGAACTGGCCGACCTGATGATGGTGGTCGGCAAGAAGGTCGAGGAACAGATCGCCCGCCTCGCGCAGAAAGCCCGCGCCGCAGGCATCCACCTCGTTCTCGCCACGCAGCGTCCGTCGGTCGATGTGATTACCGGCCTGATCAAGGCCAACATCCCGACCCGCCTGTCCTTCCAGGTTTCCAGCAAGATCGACTCGCGCACCATCCTCGACCAGATGGGCGCCGAAGCGCTGCTCGGCATGGGTGACATGCTTTATCTCGCCCCGGGCACCGGTTATCCGACGCGGGTGCATGGCGCCTTTGTGTCTGACGACGAAGTGCATCGCGTCGTCGAGCACCTCAAGGCCAGCGGCGCGCCGGAGTACGTTGAGGACATTCTTTCCGGCAGCGCCGGCGACGACGAGGATGGCGGCGGCGAGGCCGGCGAAGGCGGGGATGCCGAAAGCGATCCGCTCTACGACCAGGCCGTCGATATCGTGCTCAAGAACCAGCGTGCCTCGATCTCGCTCGTCCAGCGCCACCTGCGCATCGGCTACAACCGTTCGGCACGCCTCATCGAGGCGATGGAGAAGGCCGGCCTGGTTTCCGCCATGGACGGTCGCGGCGGCCGCGAAGTGCTGATGAAGAAGCCGGCCGAATAGAGGCGGCCGGCAAACCGTTACACCCTGAAACAGCGCGCCGGACAACGGCGCGCTAAGCTACGCCCATGAACAATTTCCAAAGAATCCTGTCGGCCGCCATCATCGCCCTTGCCCCCGGACTGGCTGCGGCCGGCGCGGTCGATCAGCTGCACGACTTTCTCAGGAACACGAAAACCCTGAAGGCCGAGTTCGCCCAGGCGGTGATCGCCAAGAGCGGCCGCAAGCCGCAGCAGTCCTCGGGGATCGTCGCCATTTCACGGCCGGGCAAGCTGCGTTGGGAAATCCAGAAACCCTATCCGCAACTGGTCGTCGGCGATGGCGAGAAGATCTGGATTCACGACCCGGAATTGCAGCAGGTGACGGTGCGCAAGGCCGGGCAGGCGATCGGCGGTTCGCCGGCCGCCCTGCTGGCGGGCAGCAACGAGCTGGAAAGGAATTTCACCCTCAAGGAAGCCGGCGAATCCGACGGCATGGCCTGGGTCGAAGCCATTCCCAAGGCGAACGACAGCGGTTTCGAACGCGTACGCCTCGGGTTTTCCGGTAGCGAGCTCAAGGCCATGGAATTGCTCGACAGCTTTGGCCAGACGACCCTGATTCGCTTCTCGCGGGTCGAGAAGAATCCTGCGCTGCCGGCGTCGACCTTCAGATTCACGCCGCCGGCGGGTGCCGACGTGGTCGGCGAGTGAGCTTCAGCCCGGACGCCTGAGCATGTAGCGGGCGGTGCCGGGATAGGTGGCCAGGTGCGCCGCCTGTTCCGTGTCGAGTGGGGCGAGATCGGCGAATCCCTGCTGCAGCCAGAATTGACGGGCATCCTGGACGCAGACCAGCGCCGCCGCCGGCCACCGGGACGACCCCAGGGCATGGCGCACCAGCGCGGCGCCCAGCCCGTTTCCGCCGGCTGTCGGGGATACCGCCAGATCGTGGACATACAGGCAGTCCGGCGCCTGCGGGATGTCGAAGGCGCCGCCCAGCGGCGTGACCTTGCCCGTTTTCGACGGATAGGTCATCAGGTAGGCCGCGGGGTTTTCATTCAATAGTGCAATCCAGGCAAACCCCGGCGCGCATGCCAGGCGATCGCGTATCGTCGCCTCGGTTTCGTTCATTGACGGCGGATAGCAGCTTTGCTGGATGGCCAGCACCGCCGGCAGGTCGGCCGGTGTCATGAGGCGGATGACCCACGGGGCGGAGGACGGCGGGGGAGAAGATGAAGGTCGTCGCGTGTCTGTCATGTCGAGCATCGTAGTGGTGGTGCCGGCACGATGAAAAATGCCGATCACCTCGGTGATCGGCATTTCGGCCAGTCGACGCGTCGGCGATCAGGCGGCGTTGAGCGCCTGGTCGAGGTCGGCGATCAGGTCGTCGATGTGCTCGATGCCGACCGACAGGCGGATCATGTCTTCCGAGACACCGGCCTTGGTCAGTTCTTCCGGCGACAGCTGGCGGTGCGTGGTCGACGCCGGGTGGCAGGCCAGGGTCTTGCAGTCGCCGATATTCACCAGGCGGGTGACCAGCTGCAGGGCATCCTGGAACTTGCCGCCGCCGTCGCGGCCGCCCTTGACGCCGAAGTTGAGGATGCCGGAGGCACGGCCGCCCATGTACTTCTGGACCAGCGCGTGATCCTTGTGCTCGGGCAGGCCGGCGTAGTTGACCCAGCTGCACTTCGGGTGCTTCTGCAGGAACTGGGCGATCTTCAGGGCGTTGTCGCAGATGCGGTCCATGCGCAGGGCCAGGGTTTCGACGCCCTGGAGGATCAGGAAGGCATTGAACGGGCTGATCGCGGCGCCCATGTTGCGTAGCGGCACGACGCGGGCGCGGCCGATGTAGGCGGCGGCGCCGAGGGCTTCGGTATAGACCACGCCGTGGTAGGAGACGTCCGGCTCGTTGAGGCGCTTGAACTTGGCCTTGTGCTCGGCCCACGGGAACTTGCCGCTATCGACGATGATGCCGCCGATGGAGTTGCCATGGCCGCCGAGGTACTTGGTCAGGGCATGGACGACGATGTCGGCGCCGTGCTCGAAGGGACGGCACAGGTAGGGCGAGGGCACGGTGTTGTCGACGATGACCGGGACGCCGTGCTTGTGGGCGATTTCAGCCAGTTTTTCGAAGTCGGTGATGTTGCCCAGCGGGTTGCCGATCGATTCGCAGAAGACAGCCTTGGTCTTGCCGTCGATCAGCTTCTCGAAGGCGGCCGGATCGCGGTAGTCGGCGAAGCGGACCTCGATGCCGTATTGCGGCAGGGTGTGGGCGAACAGGTTGTAGGTGCCGCCGTACAGGGTGCTGGAGGTGACGATGTTGTCGCCGGCCTCGGCGATGGTCTGGATCGCGGCGGTGATGGCGGCCATGCCGGAGGCCATGCACAGCGCGGCGATGCCGCCTTCCATCTCGGCGACGCGCTTTTCCAGCACGTCCTGCGTCGGGTTCATGATGCGCGTGTAGATGTTGCCGGCGACCTTGAGGTCGAACAGGTCGGCGCCATGCTGGGTGCTGTCGAAGGCGTAGGAGGTGGTCTGGTAGATCGGGACGGCGACCGCCTTGGTGGTCGGGTCCGGCGAGTAGCCGCCGTGGACGGCAATGGTTTCGATCTTCATGCGTGCGTCTCTCTCTATTATTTGGTGGAGTGAAAAATGCAAAGTGTATCAGGGCCACCGCCTTGTGGGCGGTGGCCCTTGTGTTCGAGAGAGGAAGGGGGGCGGATCAGACCGGCAGCAGGTTTCCGTTGCTCAGGCGGATGCGTTCGCCGCTCCGCCAGCGCGGCGCCGTATCCTGGGTGTAGGTCCGGGTCGTTCCATCATCCAGGCGCACCGTGATCTCGTAACGCTTCTCGGCGCGGTATTGCCTTTCCGCCTGGTTGCCGGCGTAGGCGCCGCCCAGCGCGCCGACGATGGCGGCGACGTTGCTGCCGTTGCCCTTGCCGACCTGTTTGCCGAGCAGGCCGCCGACGACGCCGCCGGCGATGGCGCCGAGGCCGCTGCCTTCCGCCGGCGTGCTGACTTCGCGCACCGATTCGACGATGCCGCAATCGTTGCATGCCGGGGCGGCGGGGCGCGCCGGTATGACGTCGATGCCGACATCGTTGGCGACGGGGTAGGGCGTCGCGCTCCGCTCGCTGACGTGGCGCCAGTCGCCGTTGTTCCGGGAGGGGGCGCCGGTCATCGCGGCGGGCGCCTCGTCCTCGTTTCTCGGGCGCGGCTTGGGCGTGGCGGCGGGACGCGGGCGCGGCGCCGGCTTCGTTTCGGGGGCCGCCGGCTGGACCGTTGCCGTGGCCTGGGCCGGCGCGGCAAGCAGCGCCGCTGGCGTCACCGGCTCGGCTGCCGTCTTGGGCAGCAGCCCGGCGAAATGGGCGGTGGCGGCCAGGCTGGCGATGGTCGCGGCGGTTGCCGCAACGATGATCATCGGGTGGGTGGTGTGGGCGGTGCGTTTCATCGGTTGTTCTCCGCGTGGGACATGAGCCGAATAACGCAGCCCGGACGCGGGCGACGACGCCGGAAACAAAGCCTTACAAGTGATTACGAATCGTTGCCGGAGGGCGTGGTGCGGCGCCGGGGCGCCAGGAGGAAGCGGCCGGGATCGACAGCGTCCACAAGGTCGTTTTCGAGCGGCAGCGGTTCGCCTTCGAGGCGGGAGACAAGCAGGTCGGCCATCAGCACCGACCAGACGATGCCGCGCGCGCCGTAGCCCTGGACGCACCACAGGCCCGGCTGGCGGGGCAGGCTGTGCAGGCGGGCGTTCGCGCCTGCCGCCGCCGGATCGGGCAGCTGGCCGACGATGGGCAGGCGGTCCGGCGACATCGGACGGAAGCCGACGCGGCCGCTCAGGGCGGATGGATCCACGTCCTGCGCGAAGCCGGGCAGGCTGAGGTTGAGCCGGGCCAGGTTTTCCTGGTGGTCGATGTCGCGCAGGGCGGTGTCGGGATCGCCGGACTGCAAGGTGGCGCCGATCAGGCGCAGGCCGTCGATGGCCGGCGTGGCGTAGCCGAGCTTGCAGACGACGTGCGGCAAGTCAGGGGTGGCGCCGGCCGGCAGGTGGCTGACCTGCCCGCGCGCGGCGCGCTGCGGCAGCCAGGCGAACTGGGCGAAACGCGGTGCGGCATGGCCGCTGGCCATGATCAGCACCGGCGCCTCGGCGATGGCCGTGCCGTCGGCCGCCAGGGCCTGCCAGCCGTCGGCTGTCCGGTTCAGCCGGTCGACGGCGCTGCCGTAGCGTGCTGCAATGCGTTCCGGAAAGGCGGCCAGCGCCGCCTGGCAAAGGCTGGAAGGGCGCACCCAGCCGCCGTTCGGGAACCACCAGCCGCCGGTGTCGACCGGCCAGCCGAGGCGGCGGCTCGCCGCGTCGCGGTCGATAAACTGCAGCACCTCGGGCGGCCAGCCGAGCTGCTCGACGGCGCGCCGCTGCTGCGCCTCGTGGATCGGTTCGCGGCCGAGATGCAGGACGCCGCAGGCATCCCAGCGTACTGCCGGAAGCTGCCCCAGCAGGCTGCGGGTCGCCAGGTAGCCGGCCCTGGTCAGGCGCGACAGGCGATTGTCGTCGGCGGAAGGGAGCGGGCGCAGTACGCCGGCCAGGTTGGCGGAGGCGCCGGTGGCCGGGCCATCGGCCTGCTCCAGGACCGTGACCTGCCAGCCGGCGCTGGCCAGGGCATGGGCCGCGGTACTGCCGGCGATACCGGCGCCAACGACGATGGCGTGGCGTTCGGCCGGTGGCGCGTGGCGGTTCGGGCGGCGCGAACGGAAGCGGCCGCTCAGCGTCGGCTCCTGGCCGGCGCTGCCCGGGCGTGCCTCGGTATCGAATTCGGCGGCGCTCAGCGCCGCGCGCAGCGGGTCGCTGGTGTCGCCGCAGGCCAGCGTGGCGCCGGGTGCGGCCAGGCGGGCGAGGGCCTGGCACAGCGCCGGCATCCCCGGTTCCGGCTCGCGGGCCGGCGGGAGGCAGTCGAGGTAGAAAGCGTCGGCTGCCGCGTCGATGGCGCGCAACTGTGTGGCGACATCGCCGAACACCAGGGTCAGGGTGACCTGGCCGGCGTCGAGGTGCAGGCGGTGGATGCCGGGGGTGAGCGGCGGCCAGCGTTCCCGCAGTGCGCCGGCCGGCGCGGCGAGTTCGGGCCAGGCGGCATGGGCGGTGGCGAGGTCGGCGGCGGTGAAGGGATGTTTTTCGATGGCGACGACATGCAGGTGCCGGCAACGCAGCGGGTCGTCGCGCCAGGCTTGCCAGGTGCTCAGGAAGTTGAGCCCGAGACCGAAGCCGGTTTCGAGAACGACGAAACGGTCCCGGTTTTGCCAGCGCCGGGGCAGGTCGTTGCCGTCCATGAACACGTGGCGGGCCAGCGCCGGGCCGCCATGAGCCGCGTCCCGGGGGGCGCCGCAGTCAGCGGAAAAGGGGATGCCGTCCGGAGTGAATGCGAGACGGGCGGGCTGCAGCTTGTCCACTTAATGGAGGTGGGAGGCGACCTTGCCCGCGGCGGCGTGGGTCGGGGCGGGCGCGGCATAGGCCAGGTCGAGGCCCCATTGGGCCTGCTCGGCAGCCGCCCTGAGCATGGCGCACAGGGCTTGCAGCAGGTCGGGCGTCAGGCCGAGATCGAAACTGCGCTCGCGGCCTTCGCGGAAAGTCAGGTGAAAACTGCCGTCGGCCTGGGCGTCGACCTTGATTTCGCTGGTCAGCAAGGGATTCGAGCCAAGCGGATAGGTCGCCTTGTCGTCCTCGAAAGCCGCCTCGAAGCTGGGTGGTGCCGGGACGGATTCGACGCTGGCCAGCGGGGCGCTACTGCTCGCCTGGGTCAGCAACCTGGCCAGATGCGGCCACAGTTCGCGCAGGAAGCGCCGGGTCAGCCAGACCCGGAACTCCTCGTCAGCCTGCGTCGCAACGCGCAGGACCAGGCGGTCCTGCAAGGCGTCGTGGGCGATTTGCACTTGGCGAACCTGCATTGAAATTACCGAAAGCCAATCAATTACCGAAACCCAATGGCCGAGCGAGCGCCGGCGAGACAAGGCGCGCGGGGCCGCCGCATAGCAGCGCTACGGGGTGGCCCGTAGAGGCTATGCAAGGTGCCGCGCAACGCCGTATCGCCAAGCGCAGCCGGCCATTCATTACTCGGGGCGCATCGAGGGGAACAGAATCACATCGCGGATAGCGGGGGAATCGGTCAGCAACATGATCAGACGATCGATACCGATGCCGCAGCCGCCGGTCGGCGGCAGCCCGTATTCCAGCGCGCGGATGAAGTCGGCGTCGTAGTACATCGCCTCCTCGTCGCCGGCATCCTTGGCCTTGGCCTGCTCCTGGAAGCGGGCGGCCTGGTCTTCGGCATCGTTGAGCTCGGAGAAGCCGTTGGCGATCTCGCGGCCGACGATGAACAGCTCGAAGCGCTCGGTGATTTCCGGGTTGCTGTCGGAAGCGCGGGCCAGCGGCGACACTTCGACCGGGTAGTCGATGATGAAGGTCGGCTCCCAGCACTGGGCCTCGGCGCAGGCTTCGAACAGCTGCAGTTGCAGGCTGCCCAGGCCGCCCGGCTTGACCGGCTCGCCGAAGTGCTTGATCTTGGCCTTGAGGAACTCGGCGTCGGCCAGCTCGGCATCGGAGAATTCCGGGTGCTGGCGCTGGATGGCCTGGTTGATGGTCAGGCGATGGAAAGGCTTGGACAGATCGAGTTCGCGGCCCTGGTAGATGAAGACTTCCTTGCCCAGCGCCTCGCGGGCGGCGTGGCGGAGCAGGCCTTCGGTGAAGTCCATCAGCGTGTGGTAGTTCGCGTAGGCCTCGTAGAACTCCATCATCGTGAATTCGGGGTTGTGGCGCGGCGACAGGCCTTCGTTGCGGAAGTTGCGGTTGATTTCGAAGACCTTCTCGAAGCCGCCGACGACCAGGCGCTTGAGGTAGAGCTCGGGGGCGATGCGCAGGAACTGCTGCATGTCGAGCGCGTTGTGGTGCGTGACGAAGGGCTTGGCCGAGGCGCCGCCGGGGATCGGGTGCATCATCGGCGTCTCGACTTCCATGAAGCCGTGGCCGGTCATGTAGTTGCGGATCGACTGGACGATGGCCGAACGGGCGCGGAAGGTGAAGCGCGTTTCCTCGTTCATGATCAGGTCGACGTAGCGCTGGCGGTACTTCAGCTCCTGGTCGGACAGGCCGTGGAACTTGTCGGGCAGCGGGCGGATCGACTTGGTCAGCAGGCGGATTTCGGTGGCCTGGATGGTCAGTTCGCCGGTGCGGGTCTTCATCAGCGTACCGACGACGCCGAGGATGTCGCCGAGGTCCCAGCCCTTGAAGGCGGCGTAGACGTCCTCGCCGACCTTGTCGCGGGCGATGTAGACCTGGATGCGGCCGGAGACGTCCTGCAGCGTGGCGAAGGAGGCCTTGCCCATGACGCGCTTGAGCATCATGCGGCCGGCGACCTTGACCTCGACCGGCAGGCCTTCCAGTTCCTCGGCGGATTTCTCGCCGTAGCCCTCGTGCAACTTGGCGGCGGTGTTCTCGCGCTGGAAGTCGTTCGGGAAGGCCTGGCCCGTCTTGCGCCACTCGGCGAGCTTGGCACGGCGCTCGGCGATGATGTGGTTCTCGTCCTGCTGGACGGGCTGTTCGGCGTTGTCGTTCTGGGACATGGGGAATCCTTGAAAATTGGGTTCGCTGCGGGCTACCGCTAAAACCCTGAATTTTCGCCGATTTGCCCCCCTCACGACAAGGCCGGCGGCGCGGGATGCCGCGCTTTTTGGCATGCCTGGCGGCGACGGCGCTGTCGCGGTCCCGGGGAGGCAACTTGTTTTCGATACGGTCGTTTGAAAGGCTGGAATTCGGGTAGCATGAAACACTGTAATTAATTGTGGCGAGTGGTATTATTCTTGTCGTTATTGGCAGAATAGGTGTTTTGTGCGAGTCCTCATCGTCGAGAGCTCCCCGCTGTATCGGGAGATCCTTCAGCAGAGCTTCAACCGCTTCCGTGGCGTCGACTTCGTCCTGTCGGCTACGCGGATGGAAGCGCTTGCCGAGGCGGCAGCACAAACGGTCGATTTCGTGGTGATCTCCGGCCAGCTGAGCGACTGCGACGGCTTGTCGCTGGGCCGGCAGTTGCGCTGCGATGGCCTGGTGCCGATCGCGCCTATCGTGCTGCTGACCGGCAGCCCGAGCGCCGAAATGGCCATTGATGCCGAGCGCGCGGGCATTACGGAGATTTTCCGCAAGCAGGACCTGGAGGAACTGGTGGCCTTTGCGCGCCATTTTCTCGATGCGCAGCAGCCCTTGCGCTGCCGGATTCTTTATGTCGAGGATGCGCCGGAGCAGCGCCTGGCGCTGGCGGCGCAGTTGCGCGAGTGGGGCGCGGAGGTCGATGCCTTCGCTTCCGCCGACGAAGCCTGGCCCGCTTTCCTGGGGGGCGACCACGATCTGGTGGTGACCGATATCGTGCTTGGCGGCCACATGACGGGATCGCGGCTGATCAACCGGATCAGGCGGCAGGCCGCGCCCAGGGGCGAGATTCCGATTGTCGCGCTGACCGCTTTCGATACCCCGCAACGGCGCGTCGAACTGTTTCACCTGGGTATCGACGACTACGTGGCGAAGCCGGTTTTCCCGGTGGAGCTGCGCGCCCGGATACGCAACCTCGTCGCCCGGGAGCGCGCCGAGGAGCGCAGCCACAAGCTGATGCAGGCAACCGAGCTCGGCGTGACGGTGGTCGATGAGGAAGGCTTCGTGCTGTCCATGGACCACAACGCCAAAAGCATGTTCGGCATCGCGGGCGAGCCGGGGAGCCGCAATTTCGCCGGCTTCCTCGTCAACGAGCAGGATGGCGGCAAATGCATGGAGTCGCTGTGCTGGCTGATCGGCGAGCAGGACATCCAGCGTCTGCGTTTCACCGGGCGGCAGGTGGACGGGCATCTTTTCCCGCTGCAGCTGTCGTCTCTCGAAATCGAGCCGGCCGATGGCGGACGCCGCTTTGCGCTGCTGACGCGGGATGTCAGCGACGAGCAGGCGCTGGCCGATCAGCTGGCGGTGGCCAGGGATTCGGCCGCCCGGCTTGGGCGGATGAAATCCGAGTTCCTGTCCAATGTCAGCCATGAAATCCTGACCCCGCTCAACGCGATCGTCGGGATGTCCTTCCTGCTCAAGCAGCGGGGGCTGACCGGCGATGCCCGCGAACAGGTCGAGCATATCGATGTGGCGGGACACCGGCTGGCCGGCCTGATCGACGAAATCCTGGATTTTTCCAAGCTCGAATCCGGCAAGCTGGAGCTGGAATCGGTGCCCGTCTCCATCGACGGCATTCTGGCCGGGGTCGCAGCGGCAGTCGAGCCGCGCGCCGCCGGCAAGGGCCTCACCTTCCGGGTCGAGTCCGCAGCCTTGCCGCCCGATTTGCTCGGCGATCCGGTTCGCCTGAGCCAGGCCTTGCTCAATTACGCCTCGAACGCCGTGAAGTTCACCGAGCGCGGCGGCGTCACGCTGAGCGCCCTGCTCGTCGAAGACTCGGCATCGCGCTGCACGCTGCGTTTCGAAGTCCGCGACACCGGGATAGGGATCGCCCCGGAATACCTCAACAGCATCTTCGACTCCTTCTGTCAGGCCGACGGCTCGAGCACCCGGCGCTACGGCGGCACCGGGCTCGGCTTGGCCATCACGCGCGAGCTGGTCGGCTTGATGGGGGGCGAGGTGGGCGTGAGCAGCACTCCCGGAGCAGGCAGCACCTTCTGGTTCGTGGTCAAGCTGGCGAGGGCGAGTGCGCCGTTCGCCGCGCCCCTGGTACCGGTCGACTCGCCGCTCGACGATATCGCCCGGCACTTTGCCGGCAAGCGCCTGCTGCTGGTCGATGACGACCTGGTCAATCGGGAGGTGGCCCTGGCGATCCTGTCGGGCACCGGCCTGCAGATCGATGTGGCGGAGAACGGCCTGGAGGCCGTGCGCGCCGTTCGCGAGCGCGACTACGCGGCCGTCCTGATGGATGTCCAGATGCCGTACATGGATGGCATGCAGGCCACCCGCCTGATACGGACCATGCCGGAGCGGGCCGGGCTTCCGGTGATCGCGGTCACCGCCAATGCCTTCGCCGGCGACCGGCAGCGCTGTTTCGACGCCGGCATGAGCGATTTCATCCCGAAGCCGATTCAGGCTCAGTTGCTGTATTCGGTGATCCTGCGATGGCTGCGGATCGGCCGGGTGGCCAGCGGCAATCCGTCGTCAAGAAGCTTCCTCTCCGAGACCTGAAACCCCGGCGGGGCGGTCGTGACGAGCGCCTGATGCGGGACCTGCGGGTGTGCGCGAGTCAGGGCGCGTAGTGGATGGCGAGCCAGACCGTCGTCAGCTGCGGGTGGGTCCATTCCACCCGGTGCCGTCGATGCGGGGCGATCTCCAGGAAATCGCCGGGCTTCAGGGCAAGCGCTTCCGGCATGTCGGCGAAGCGGATGCTCGCCTCGCCCTGCACGAGCAGCACCCATTCCCCCTCCGGCTGGTCGTACCAGAATCCCGGCGGGCTGGCCTGGCCGGTGGACACGATGCGTTCGATGCGCAGCCCCGGGCGCTTGAGCAGTTCCTGGAACAGCTCGTCCGGCCGGGGCGAGGCGGGAAGCTCGGCGAACAGGTTGTCGGTCATGGTTGCTGCGGCCGGTAGAGGGGCATGCCGTCGAGGCGGCGCTCGATCTCGGCGGTCAGGTGGCGATAGGCGGGGCTCGACGTGCTCCCGAAGTGGCGCTGGAAATCGACGGCGTTGATGGATTCCGGCAGGTCGCCAAGCGGCGGTACCAGGTCGCGGTCGTGGAGGTCGTTCTTCAGCAAGCCGTCCAGCCGCCGGTCGCCGCGGTTGAGAAGCTCCCCGAAACGGGTTCCGGCCCGGTCGGCGGCCAGGTCGGCAAAGGAAAAGCCGCTGCCGTGGCCGGCATCGGCCAGTTCCTTGTAGAGGCCGATGGCATCGGCGACGGGCTCGCCGGCCCAGGCGGCCAGCATGGCGGAAACGGCGAAATGCTGGGCGCTGTCGTTGCGCCCGGCGAGCATCATGGCTACCGGCCGCAACTGCGGCCAGGTGCGGGCTTCCGGGATCAGCGAGGCGATGTTCTTCTCGGCCAGATAGACGCCGAGAACCAGCACCGCGGCCCGCCGGTTTTCCCGCTGGTCGCTGCCGTCGACGTCGAGCATGGCCCGCAGGATGCCGGCGAGCGGTATGCGCCGTCCCGGCGCATGGTGGTCGAGCAGCCCGGCCAGCGATTCGTGGGCGGAGCGAATGCGCACCAGTTCGTCGGGCGAGAAGGCGATGGCGCGCGCCCGGTCGAGCAGGGAGGGTTCCCAGACATAACCGACGATGACCAGGCGGCGCGCCGGATCGAAGGCCAGCTCATGGATCGCCCGGCGGGCCAGTTGCCATTCCTGGCCGTAACCCCCGGCACTGGCGGCGATGTTGAGGAAGGTTTCGAGAACGGCGGGGGGAATCGGGATCGGCCCGATCGCCGCGGCGGATATCTTCGGCTCGCCGCGGCCTTCGCGAATGCTGGCTTTCAGGTTGAGAAAGGGCGTGCCGGGGATCGGGATGCGGCGGGTGAGCCGGATCTCGGCGGCTTGCCCGGTCAGGACGAAGGTGCCGCGCGCCTTCAGGGTCCGGCTGGCCAGGGTATTGATGCCTTCGTCGAGCAGCGTGGCGGGTATGGCGGTGCGGCGGGCCTCGCCATGCTGCAGACGACGGGGATCGTTGGTGTGGAACAGCCAGCGTGCCTGATCGATGGCGGCCGGAGAGATGTTCTCGCTGCGCTCGACCAGCGGCTTGTCTTCCAGCGCGGCCAGAAACAGGCCGCCGGCGGCCAGCACGAGCAGGAGCAGCGCGCCGGCCAGCCAGGCGAAGAGGCGAGTCACGGCTGACTCACCCCCGGCCTCAGACGCCCTGTTTCAGGCTGGCCTCGATGAAGGGATCGAGGTCGCCGTCGAGTACTGCCTGGGTGTTGCCGGTTTCGTGGTTGGTGCGCAGGTCCTTGATGCGCGACTGGTCGAGCACGTAGGAGCGGATCTGGTGGCCCCAGCCGATGTCGGACTTGGCGTCTTCCAGCTTTTGCTGCTCGGCCTGCTGCTTGCGCAGTTCGAACTCGTAGAGGCGGGCGCGCAGCATCTGCCAGGCTTCGTCGCGGTTGCGGTGCTGCGAACGGTCGTTCTGGCACTGCACGACGATGCCGGTCGGCACGTGGGTCAGACGGACGGCGGAGTCGGTCTTGTTGATGTGCTGGCCGCCGGCGCCGGAAGCGCGGTAGGTGTCGGTGCGCACGTCGGCCGGGTTGATGGCGATCTCGATCGATTCATCGACTTCCGGGAACACGAATACCGAGGTGAAGCTGGTGTGGCGGCGGGCGTTGGAGTCGAACGGCGACTTGCGGACCAGGCGGTGGATGCCGGTCTCGGTGCGCAGCGTGCCGTAGGCGTAGTCGCCGGAGAACTTGATGGTGGCGCTCTTGATGCCGGCCACGTCGCCTTCCGATTCTTCCATGACCTCGACGCTGAAGCCCTTCTTTTCGCCGTACTTCAGGTACATGCGCAGCAGCATCGATGCCCAGTCCTGGGCTTCCGTGCCGCCGGCGCCGGCCTGGATTTCCAGGAAGCAGGGCATCGGGTCGGACGGGTTGTTGAACATGCGGCGGAATTCGAGGGCGGCGAGCTTGGTTTCCAGCTCGGCGTTGTCGGCCTCGACGGCGAGCAGGGTGTCGTCGTCGTTGTCTTCCTTGCCCATGGCGAACAGCTCGCGGCCGTCGGCGACGCCGCTATCGACGGCTTCGAGGACGAGCACGATGTCTTCCAGCGATTTCTTTTCCTTGCCCAGCTCCTGGGCGTATTTCGGATCGTCCCAGATCTTGGGATCTTCCATCTCCTTGTTCAGGAGGGTCAGGCGTTCGCGCTTGTGATCGTAGTCAAAGATACCTCCGAAGCTCGGCGGCGCGCTGCGCCAGATCGTCGAGCTTGTTGGAGATGCTGTTGAGCTGTTCTGCTTCCATGACGTTCTTCTCGTTGCGTGGCAAAACCGCAATTATAGCCGGTGGGCAAGGCGGCATCCGGATGCACTTTTCGGGTGCGCCGGCGCGTCATGCCCGGGGCGATGCCGGCACTTGTTTGGTGCGGTGCAGCAATCCGCATCGCGGCGCGGGCGGCGGCGGCCGGGGTGTTTTGACCGCCATCGCCCGATGTGCATTGTTTAATTATCTGATTTTGTTGCGATAATTATTTTTATTGGCGTTGTGGCAAGGGAGTTGCTTAGTGATTGGCAATTTCATTACTTTGTGTCCACACGATATGACAAAGGCTGAATCGGTTCCGGCTTTGAGCGCCTGCATGAATGCCTTGCGCCGCCGTTTGTTTGCCGGCTGCCTGTGCGCGGCGGGCGGTGGCGCGGCACTGGCCGTCGCCGCGACGAGCGGGCCGGGCGAACTTTGGGCGGCGGCTGGCCTGGCCTTGCTCGGCCTGGCGCTGGCCATCTTCGTCGGCATGCAGCGCGGGCTGGAGGCGGCGCTGGCCGTGATCGACCGCTTCGCGCTCGACCTGGCGGGCGGTCGCCTGGTCAGCCGTCTCGATCCCCGGGCTTGCCACGCCCTGGCGCCGCTGGCCGAGCGCCTGAACGGCATGGCCCGCTCGCTGTCCGGCCTGTTCCTGACCTTTGCCCGGATGTCGCAGGAGATTTCCAGCGTCGCCGGCGAAAGCAACGTCAACGCCCGGGGCGGCGACGACGGCGTGCGCCGCCAGCGCGACATCACGCTGTCGTCCTCGGCAACCCTGGAGCAGCTCACCGTCAGCCTGGGCATGACCAGCGAAAGCGCCCAGGGCGCGGCCTCGGTGGCCGAGGCCTCGGGGCAGATGGCGATGGCCGGCGCCGAGCGGGTCAACGGCCTGGCGCGCAGCCTGGAAAGCCTGGTCGCGACGGTGCGGGAAACCTCCGAAAGCGCCAGCCGCCTGGGCCAGCGCTCGCAGGAGATCGACGTCATCGTCGAGCTGATCGCCGAGATTGCCGCGCAGACCAACCTGCTGGCGCTCAATGCCGCCATCGAGGCGGCCCGCGCCGGCGAGCAGGGGCGGGGCTTCGCCGTGGTCGCCGACGAAGTGCGCAAGCTGGCCGAGCGGACCAGCAACGCGACCCGCGATATCGGCGAGCGCATCGAAGGCGTCCGCCACGACGTCGGCGGCATGATCGCCGCCATGGCGGCGACCACCGGCCAGGCCGCCAGGAGCCTGAGCGACGCCGGCGAGGCGGTGGCCGACCTGCGCCGGGTCGAGGCCAACGCCGGGCAGACCCTGGCGCTGATCCGCGACATCGCGGCGGCCAGCCAGGAACAGAGCGCGGCCGGCCTGAACATCGCCCGCGACATCGAGCAGGTCGCCCAGCTGGCCGACGCCAACGAGCACCTGGTGCGCGAGAACAGCGAACTGTCCCGCTATCTCAGCGACTTGTCGGTGCAGCTGACCGGGGCATTGAAAAAATACCAATACGAATGAGGTCGACATGAATTGGGTCATTTACGCGATGCTGGCGCTGGCCGGCATCATCATTGCCGCGGGCGCGACGCGCTATCGTCGTCGCCGCCGGGAGCTGGCCGGCAAGTCGCTGGCCGGTACGCTGGCGGCCTGCCGTTCCCTGCTGGCGCTGGTCGGTCATTTCCAGCAGCATCGCGGCATGAGTTCGGCCCTGTTGTCCGGCGACCGGGCTTTCCGGACGCGCCTCGACGGCAAGGCGCGCGAGATCGAAGCGCTGATTCCGTCCCTGCGGGAGGTGGCGCGGGAGGAAGGGGGACGGGCGCATCCCTGCCTGACCCAGAACGATCTGTCGCTGTTCCAGTTCCACTGGGGGGAACTGCGGGAGAAGCTGGGCGGCCTGTCGGTCGAGCAAAGCATCGCCCAGCATAGCTTTCTCGTCGATCAGCTCTTGCAATGGCTTGCCGCGCTGGGCGAATCGCGGGTCGAGGTGCTGCTGGTCGAGCGCTGTGCCCGCGGTCTGGTGCGCAATTACGCCAGCCGCCTGCCGGCCCTGACCGAGTGCCTGGGCCAGGCCCGGGCCCTGGGAACCAGCGTCGCGGCAAAGCGCGGTTGTTCCGCCGTGGCGCGGGTGCGCCTGATGTTCCTGGTGGCGCGGGCCGAGGCCCTGCTCAACCAGGCCAACGAGGTGGGCGGGCAGGGGGCGAAGGCCGACAAGGCGGCGCTGGCGGTGCAGGAAATGGCTCGCGTGATCCGCACCCGGATGCTGCTCAGTTCCGGCATCAGCGTGGCGGCGCAGGAGTATTTCGATATCGCGACGGCGGCGATCGACAGCGTGTTCGCCTGGATCAACGAGAGCGGCAGCGAGTTGGCGGCCGCCGGAAGCGGGAAGGCCGGGGATGGGCATGTCCTTCCAGTACAGCGTGCCTAGGCTCGGTTTGCTGTCGCCCCTGGCCGGGCGGGTGGGCTTGGGCGCGGAACAGGGCGCCGCAGCCGCCGGGGTGCGGGGCGTGGCCGCCATGAACACCCTGTTCGCGAACCTCGACGGCATGTTCTTTCGCTGCCTGGTCGACGACGACTGGACCCTGCTGTCGGTCAGTCCGGGCTGTCGCGAACTGACCGGCCATGCCCCCCGGGAGATGGTCGGCAATCCCCGCCTGTCGCTGGAGTCGCTGACCCACCCCGAGGATCGCGCCGCCGTGCGCGGCACCATCCTGGCGGCACTCGACACCGGCGTGCGCTATCGCATCGAGTACCGCATCATGTGCCGGGACGGCGAGGAAAAGTGGGTGCTGGAGCGCGGCATGGGCTTGCGCGACGAGGCCGGCCGCCAGGTGATCGACGGCTATCTCGAGGACATTACCGATCGCGTTCAGGCGCAGATCCAGCTGGCGGAAACCGAGTTGCGCTATCGCAGCATTTTCGAGAACTCGGTGGTCGGCATGTTCCAGAGCAGCGAGAGCGGGCGCTACCTGGCGGCCAACCAGGCGCTGGCCACGCTCTATCGTTACCCGACACCGGAATCCCTGATCTCCAGCCTCGCCGATATCGCCACCGGCCTTTATGTCGATCCGCGGCGGCGCGCGGATTTCAAGCGCCTCATCCAGCGCGACGGCCGGGTCGGCGATTTCGAATCCGAGGTCGTCTGCCGCGATGGCAGCCGCATCTGGATTTCCGAGAACGCGCATGCCGTCTGCGCGCCGGACGGCACGCTGCTGTACTACGAGGGGACGGTCGAGGACATCACCGAGCGCCATCGCTACCAGTCGGTGCTGCAGCACCAGGCGACGCACGATCCGCTGACCGGCCTGCCCAACCGCAACCTGCTGCAGGATCGCCTCGAGCAGGCGGTGCAACTGGCCCAGCGCCAGGGCAGCAAGGTCGCGCTGGCTTTCGTCGACCTCGACAATTTCAAGGTGATCAACGACAGCCTCGGCCACGCCGCCGGCGACCAGCTGCTGATCGAGATCGCCGGCCGCCTGCGCCAGTCGTTGCGCGGCATCGATACCGTGGCCCGCTACGGCGGCGACGAGTTCGTGCTGATCATCGGCGAGCAGGCCTCGAGCGACGATACCCGGCAATTGCTGGAGCGCCTGCTGGCCTCCGTCCAGGCACCGCTGACCCTGGAAGGCCATGCCCTGCGCGTCAATTGCAGCATCGGGGTCGGCGTTTACCCCGACGACGCGCCGGACCTCGACGGGCTGCTGCGGGTCGCCGATGTGGCGATGTACCACGCCAAGAAGACCGGCAAGGGGCAGTACCACTTCTACACCCGCGACCTGAACCAGGTGGCGCAGGACCGTTTCGTCCTGGAAAGCGCCTTGCAGCGGGCCATCGAGCACGACGAGCTGACCGTGGTCTATCAGCCGAAGACCGACACGGCGGGGCGGGTCCGCGGCTTCGAGGCGCTGGTGCGCTGGAACAGCGCCGGCCAGGGGCTGGTGACGCCGGACCGCTTCATCCCGCTGGCCGAGGAAACCGGGCAGATACTGGCCATCGGCGAGCAGGTGCTGTACGCCGCCTGCCGCACCGCGGCGAGCTGGCCGCTGGTCGACGGCCAGGCCCTGGGCATCGCGGTCAACCTGTCGGCGCGGCAATTGAAGGAGCCCGGCCTGCCGGCCATGGTCGCCGATGCCCTGGCCGTCTCCGGCCTGCCGCCGGAATGCCTGGAGCTGGAAATCACCGAAAGCATGATCATGGGCGACGTCGAGCACACCATCCGCGTGCTCAGGTCGATCAAGGCCCTCGGCGTGCGCATCGCGGTCGACGATTTCGGCACCGGCTATTCGTCGCTGAGCTATCTGCAACGCCTGCCGATCGACACGCTGAAGATAGACCGCTCCTTCGTTTCCGGCTGCGACCGGGGCGGCAAGGCGATGGCCATTCCGCACGCCATCATCTTCCTCGGCAAGTCCCTGAACCTGCACATCGTGGCCGAGGGGGTCGAAACCGGGGCGGAACGGGACATGCTGGCGGTTTGCGGCTGCAACGAGTTCCAGGGCTATCTGTTTGCGCGGCCGATGCAGCTTGCCGCGGTCGACGACTACCTGCGCGCGGCCCTGGGTTGAGCCGCCGCGCGGCGACCGCCTCAGCGCGCCCGGGCGGGCTTCAGGCCGCGGTCGATGGACAGCCAGACCTGTTCGAGCACGGCCAGCATCGCCGGCGTATGCGCCTGCGGGTAGCTTGCGAAGCTGGCGATGACGAGCCGCTGGTCGAAATCCAGGTAGAGGCTGGTGCCGTGCGTGCCGACGAGGGCGACGCGATTGGGCGCGCCGCCGAGGTGGACGAAGCCGTAGCGCAGCTCGCTGCCCTTGGCCAGGCCCTTGATGTCGCCCGTGCGCAGGCCGGACGAGGCGAGCAGGGTTTCGACGAACCAGGCGGGAATCCTGGTCCGCTTGCGGCTGCCGCGCGCCTCGACGAGCAGTTGTCCGAGCCTGGCGAAATCGCGTGGCGAGAGGGCGAGGCCGTTGGCCAGTTCGACGCCCTGGGGGTCGCTCAGCCACAGCACCTCGTGTTCCGGCCGCGCCGGGAGCAGCAGCTGCTCGCAGAAGAGGCGGGCCAGCGGCCGGTCGTTGCTTTCGGCCAGGGCCCAGGCCAGCAGGTCGTCTTCGGGCGTGGCCGTGGCGCCGGCGTCGGGCCCGCCGGGCAGCGGCTTGTCCCAGAGATTCGGCTGGGCGAGCCAGTTCCGGATGCCCTCGTCGCCGCCACCTTCGCGCCAGCCGGCGGCCCGGCGCCAGGCGGCGAGCTCTTCCGGGGGCCAGGCGCGGCGTTCGTTCGCGTCGAGCAGGCGCTGGATGGATAGCTTGCGCAGGCTGGCCGAGGCGGCGAAAGCCGGGATATGGCGGGAAACCGATTTGTCGGCGGCGAGCTTTCCCTGGCTGACGCCGATCGCCCCGAGCAGGTTGAGCAGCGGGCGCGTGGCGTCGAGCAGCAGGCGCGGCCGGTCGTCCGCCAGGCCGTTGCGGTAGCGCTCGGCGATGACCCGGCCGTTGCGCAGCACGACGATGCCGTCGGCCGCCAGCCGGCTGTCGAGCAGGAAACCCAGGCTGCGCGCCTGGCCGTCGAGCGGATCGACTGCCGGCAGCTCTTCCAGCGGTCGCGCGGCCCGTGCCGCGGCCGGCCGCCCGGTGGCCGGCGCCAGGCGCCAGGCCGGCATGAAGGTGGTGGCCGATTGCAGCGTCAGGCGCTGGTTCTCGATGTCCAGCCAGTTGCGCTGGTCGATCCACGGGCCGAGTTTCCGCTCGCCGGCCGGCAGCTTGTCGAACTGGCAGCCCGGCGCGGCCGCCGGGGCCGCCGGCGGCAGCAAAAGCAGGAACAGGACAACTGGCCAGCGGCGACTCATTTTCATACTCCGTATCGGGTTGTTCAGCGCATCAGCCGTTCGCTGGCTTCGCGCACCACGTCGTTGAGGTTGCCATGCTGCCGGAAACGCCCGCGCAGCCAGGCGGCATCGCCCGCGCCCTCGGCCAGCATGTTCTTCAGCGGATTCAGCCAGTGCAGGCAGCCGAGTTCGCGGGCGTCTCCGGAAATCGCTTCGAGCAGCGACGCCAGGCTCTGCCGCAGCGGCTGGCGACAGAGGCCGACCGGGTCGGAAATTTCCGCCTCCAGGCCGTAGCGGCAAGCCTGAAACTTGTTGTAGCGGGCGACATGGGCCTGCCTTTCGGTGTGCAGCGGCGGCCGGGTGCGCAACAGCCAGCGCGCCAGCGACTGGGCGAAGGCGGCCAGGGAGACGGCCTGCTCGATGGCGAGCGGGGTGTCGCAGACGCGAATCTCGACCGTGCCGAACTCGGGCTTCGGCCGCACGTCCCAGTACAGGTCCTTGATGCCCTGGGCGATGCCGCAGGCCTGCAGGAACTCGAAATGCCGGCAGAAATCCGGCCAGTCGTCGAGCGGCGGGCATTGTCCGCTGAGCGGAAAGGCCGATACCGCGTTGAGCCGGGCCGACTGGTAGAGGCTGTCCACCCCGTCGACAAAAGGCGACGCGGCCGACAGGGCGATGAAGGCCGGGACATGGACGCCGAGCGCCTGGGTCAGCCAGATGGCCTCGTCGGCCGAGGTGCAGCCGACGTGGATGTGCTGGCCGAAGACGGTGAATTGCTTGGCCAGGTAGCCGTAGCGCTGGTACAGGCCGTTGAAGCGCTCGCCCGGGCAGATGCGCCGCTCCGGCCAGTGGTGGAAGGGATGGGTGCCGCCGCCGCAGATGCCGATGTTGTTGCGCTCGCCGTGCTGGCGCAGCGTGTCGCGCAGGCCGGCCAGGTCGCCCGCGATGCCGTCGACGGTCAATTGCGCCTGGGTGCTGATCTCGATCATGCTTTCGGTGATTTCCAGCTTGATCTCGCCGAAGCGCCCGTCGTAATCGAGGCTGCCGAGCAGGTCGGTGGCGCCGCGCGTGAGGTCGAAATCGCGCCGGGAAACCAGCTGCAGCTCGAGTTCGACGCCGAGCGACAGCGGCGCGCTTTCCTTGAAATTTTCCAGTCCGCTGGCGCTCATGCGATACCTCCCTTGTCCCCGGCGCCGCATTCGCCGGACCGGCTCAAGGCCAGGCGGCAGAGCGCCGGCCCGAGCAATTCCATCATCGCCGCGGCGAACAGCGGCAGGGTCAGTGCGGAGCGCCCGACCTCCGGATAAAGGCTGGCGATTTCATAGGCCATGAAAACCGCCGTGGCCGACAGGGGCTGGATGCCGACGCCGACCAGCAGCCGTTTCGACAGCGGCAGGCTGCCTCCTGCCCAGGCCAGGGCCGCGGCCTTGGCGGCGGCGCGCACGAGCAGCAGGCCGAGCGCCTGGAGGCCGGCCAGCCAGGTGAATTCCTGCCACGGCAAGGAGGCGCCGACGATGACGAAGAGCACGATGGCGAGCAGCCAGTGGCCCTCGGGCAGGTCGGTGTAGCGCAGCGTCTGCCGCCGGTCGCAGGCGGCGAGCAGCACGCCCATCAGGAAAAGGGTGAGGAAGACCGGCACGGCCAGCATGCGGGCGATGCCGACGGCGAGCAGGGCGCAGGCGACGAGTACGAAGACCTGGGCCAGCGAACGCTTGGGCAGGGCGTCGGCGATGCGCAGCGCCAGCCAGGCGCCGAGGCCGCCGACGAGCAGCGCGCCGGCCACCACCCAGAGCGGATGCAGGAGGGCGTTCAGCCAGTCGGCGCTCAATTCGGCATGCACGATGCCGAGCACGACGGCGAAGGCGACGAAGGAAGCGGCCGAGCCGATCGCGGTATGCAGGATGATGCGTTCGGTGACCTGCCCCTGGGCGCGCGATTCCTCGATGGTGAGCAGGACGACGGCCGGCGCCGAGGCCATGGTGACGGCGGCGGTGGCGGCCGCCCAGGCCGGCGACAGGCCGACCAGCCAGAGCGCGAAGGCGAAGATCAGCGCAAAGGAGAGCGAGATGTCGGCCAGCGTGCCGCGCAGCAGCTCCGGGTTGCGGCGCAGCCATTTCAGTTCGAGGCGGCGGCCGACCTCCAGCATCAGCAGGCCGAGCGCCGCGTCGGCAATCGGCCGCGCCTGGGCCAGCGCCTCGATGCTGATCCAGCCCAGGGCCGACGGCCCGAACAGGATGCCGGCCAGCACGTAGCCGATGACCTTCGGCCAGCGGGCGTGGGCGTGCAGCCACTCGCCGATGAGCAGGCCGACGACGAGCAGCAGGCTGAACAGGGCCAGCGAATCGATGCTTTCCGGAAAGGGCGGCAGGAAGAGCAGGCGCTCGACCAGGCTTTCCCAGGCGTGGCGCAGCGGGGCGAGCAGGCGGTCGATCATCTCCGGCTCCCGGTCGTGCGCCGCGACAAGGCCAGGCCCGGCCTTACCATCGCCGGCCCCGCGCCGCGTTGAGGAATTCGTCGAGGATGGGCGTGCAGTTCAGCAGCTCCGGGCTGCCCGGCGGGTGGAATTCCGGGTGCCACTGCAGGCCGAGGACATAGGATTTGCCTTCGAGGCGAACCGCCTCGACCAGCCCGTCCTCGACGCTGCGCGCCTCGATCCGCAAGCCCTTGCCAACCGCCTTGATCGCCTGGTGGTGGATGGAAACCACCCGCCCGCCGGCCTGCTCGGGGTAGAGCTTGCCCAGGCTGCCGCCCGTCTCCCAGGCAATGGCGTGGGCATGCTTGTCGTAATCGTCATGGACGTGGATGTCGGGCCGCTCGTACTGGGTGGCGATATCCTGGTACAGCGTGCCGCCGAGCGCGACGTTGATCAGCTGGGCGCCGCGACAGATGCCGAGCACCGGCTTGCCGGCCTCCATGAACTCGTGCAGCAATTCCATCTCGTAGGCGTCGCGCAGGCGGTCGCCGGCCCACTCGGGCTGCGCCGGCTCCTCGCCGTAGCTCTGCGGGCTGATGTCGGCGCCGCCCTGCAGGACGAGGCCGTCGAGATGCTGCGGATAGTCGGACAGGCGGATGCTGCTCCGGTGCACCAGGCCGTCGCCGCTGACCGAGGGAATCATGAAGACCATGACCTCGCGCGACATGACCCAGTGGGCAACCGACTGCTCGAGGTAGTGCAGCGACTTGGACTGCAGGCCGGTGGCGCCGGGCAGGGGATGGTAGATGCGGGCCGAGAGCCCGATGCGTAACGGACGTCTTGCCATCACGAAACTCCTTGTCGATGGGTGGTCGGCGGCTCGGCGGCGGGCTGCAGCCGCGTCGCCTCGCCGAAGCCGAGGATGGCCGTCTGCGTGGCCAGCGGTCCGAGCAATTGCATGAGCAGGATGGTCGCCATCAGCATGCCGACCAGGTCCGGGCTCATCCGGTTGTGTAGCGTCTGCATATTGACCAGCAGCACCAGCGCGACACTCGACATCGGCTGCAGGCCGATGCCGAAGAGCAGGCATTCGCGCCGGCTCAGGGCCAGATCCCGGCGGCAGTATCGGAGGGCTGCCCATTGCCCGATAAAGCGCAGCAGGGAAATCAGCAGCGCTTCGCGCCAGTAGGAAAATAGGTGGCCGATATCGAGCGCCGCCCCGGCCAGCACGAAGGTGATGACCAGGAAGACGCGGGCATCGCTGGCGATGCGGATGGCGACCACCTTGTGGTCGTGGTCGATCGCCCTGACCATGGCGCCGAAGACGAGCATGGGCAGAAAGACCGAAATGTCGAGATAGATGGCGGTGCCGACGCCGAGCACGATGGTGCCGAGTATCAGCAGGTGCTGGTGCTCGGCCAGGCGTTCGAGGCGCTCGGCCCCGAACAGGACGATCGCGGCGCATGCCCCGCCGAGCAGGAAGGAGCCGACGATGCTGCCGAAGGCCGTGGTCAGGCGCCCGAAGGTGCCGAGGGCCTGGCTGTCGTCGAGGAAGGGCAGGATCAGCATGACGATGGCGAAGGCGATCACGCCGTTGATGGCGACCAGGGTGTAGAGCAGGCCGGTGCGCTCGCCCCGGGCTCCGACATCGCTGCAGGTGGCGATGCTGATGGCCGGCGAGGTGGCCAGGCAGAGCGCCGCCGCGAACAGCGCCACGCCGACCGGCACCGCGTTGGCGACGAAGCCGGCAAAAAGCAGCCCGCCGGAGGCGCAGGCGACGGCGGCCCCGCTCCGCAGGCGGATCAGGCGTTGCGCACGGCTGACGGCCGGCACCAGGTAGCCGAGTTCGAACAGGATCAGGCCGAGGGCCAGGTCGATGAACAACTGGGCCGACTCGACATGCAGCGGCGTCACCCAGTTGCTGCCGCTCTGCCCGACCAGGAGGCCGAACAGCACATAGCCCGTTGTTCTCGGCAGTCTGGCCAGCCGGCGCGCGGTTTCGCCGGCGAGCAGGCCGCCAAGCAGAACGAAACCGAAGAGCTGGATGGAGTTCAGCATGAGGATGAAAGTCGCCCGCGTCGGGCTGGCCCAATGAAGTGTGCGGTGGGTGGTTGTAAACTACATTGGTTATAAATATAATTGCCGCACTCGTTTAGTGCAATTTTTATGAAGACTCCCACGTCCAGTCTGTCGCTCGAAGTGCTGCAGCAATTCCGCGTCATCTACGGCACCATGCGCCAGTATTTCCGTCTCATCGAGCAGTGCTGCGGCCTGCCGGGCAGCCAGATGTGGATACTCCAGGAGGTCGAGCGCGCCCCGGCCATCGGCGTCACCGAGCTGGCCCAGCGCCTGGGGATACATCAGTCGACCTGCAGCCAGCTGGTGGAAAGGCTGGTCGGCCAGGGTTACCTGGAAAAACAGAAGACGGCGGCCGACAGGCGCCGGGTCGGTCTGGTTCTCGCCGCTTCCGGCCGGGATGTCATCGCGCGTCTGCCGGGGCCGGCCGAGGGCGTGCTGCCGGCGGCGCTCGCCGGCCTGCCCGAAGTTGCGCTGAAAACATTGAATATCAATCTAGCCGAGCTGATCAGCCATCTGCAGGACAGGGACGAGCAGTTCGCGCGGATTCCCCTGGCCGACATGGTGCGCGATGCGGAGTAGGGGCATGGTGCTGCGTGTCGCCATGCCGCTTCTCCTCGCCTTGCTTGCCGGATGCGCCGCCAATCCCCGGCCGGAAGCGCCGGCCGTCGCCGGCGAGGCGTCCGGGCCGGCGACAGCGCGGGTCGAGGCTGCGGCGGGGCCGGGCGCGCCGGAGCAGTCGCCGACGCCGGGAAGGAACGAGGGCTTGCCGGTCAATCCGGATGAAAGCATTTTCTTTGCGCCGGGCTCGAGCACCATCGCCTCGTCCGAGCGGCGCAAGCTCAAGCTGCTGGCCGCCCGCCTGCTGGCCGAGCGGCGCCAGTCGGTAACCCTGGTCGGGTATGCCGCCGACCACGGCAGTCGTTCCTTCAACCTGGCGATCGTCGATTCGCGCATCGGTGCCGTCGCCACCGTGCTGAAAAAGCACGGCGTCAGCGCCTACCAGATCAGGCGGCGGGTCGGCGGCGGCGAGGTCAGGCCCGGCACTTGCCGTTCGTCCGAATGCGGACGCTTGATGCGCCGCGTCGATCTGGTGTTTCCCGAAACCGGCGGCGACTGACCGGCCGGGCGGCTATCGGGGCCGCGTCGGCGGGCTTGCCGACGTCCCGGCCGGCTTCATTCCAGGTATTCGACCATCAGCTGCGGGTTTTCGACGCCCATGTACTCGTTGATCGCCAGCCGGTAGGCGGCCCGGGTGCGGTTGCCGGGCTGGGTTGCGAAGTTGAACTGGATGGCGTCGATGCGGCTGTTGCCCTTGCGCAGGCGCAGCTTGAGGTGCTTTTCCTTGAGCACGCGCTGCTGTTCGACATCGAATTCATCGACGAACAGCGGCGCCGGGAAACCCTGGCCCCAGATTTCGTTTTCCAGCAGGCGGGCGGCTTCCAGCGACAGGTAGCCGCCTTCGAGGTTGCCGTCGGTTTCCAGCGTGCGGGTCAGGTCGGCCGGGGCTAGCAGTTCCCTGGCGACGGCGGCGAAAGTCTCGCTGAAGCGTTCGAAGTCGCCTTCGCGCAGGGTGGCGCCGGCCGCCATGGCGTGGCCGCCGAAGCGTACCAGCAGGCCGGGCTGGCGCTTGGCGACGAGGTCGAGCGCATCGCGCAGGTGGAGGCCGGGGATGGAGCGGCCGGAACCCTTGATGATGCCGCCTTCGCCGGGCGCGAAGGCGAACACCGGGCGGTGCAGGCGGTCCTTGATGCGCGAGGCGAGGATGCCGACGACGCCTTCGTGCCAGCCGGCGTCGAACAGCGCGATGCCGGCGGCGGCATCGTCGACGACCATCGACTCGAGCAGGTGCAGCGCCTGTTCCTGCATGCCGGCCTCGATTTCGCGGCGCTCGCGGTTGAAGTTGTCGAGTTGCTGGGCGATGCTCAGGGCGCGTGCCGGGTCGTCGGTGAGCAGGCATTCGACGCCGAGGCGCATGTCTGCCAGGCGGCCGGCGGCATTGAGGCGCGGGCCGAGCAGGAAGCCGAGGTCGAAGGCGGTGGCGCGCTTCGGATCGCGGGCGGCGGCCTTGAACAGGGCGGCGATGCCGGTCTGCATGTGGCCGGCGCGCATGCGCTTCAGGCCCTGGCTGACCAGGATGCGGTTGTTGCGGTCGAGCTTGACCACGTCGGCGACCGTGCCCAGCGCGACGAGGTCGAGCAGGTTGGCGAAGTTGGGTTCCGGGCGCTCGGCAAAATAACCGCGTTCGCGCAGTTCGGCGCGCAGGGCGAGCATCACGTAGAACATGACGCCGACGCCGGCGATGCACTTGGACGGGAAATCGCAGCCGGGCTGGTTGGGGTTCACGATGCACTCGGCGTCGGGCAGCGTGTCGCCGGGCAGGTGGTGGTCGGTGATCAGCGTGGCGATGCCGTGCTGCTGGGCGCGGGCGACCCCTTCGAGGCTGGCGATGCCGTTGTCGACGGTGATGATCAGGTCGGGCGACTGCTCGGCTGCGACATCGACGATTTCCGGCGACAGGCCGTAGCCGAGCTTGAAGCGGTCGGGAAGCAGGAAGTCGACATCGGCGCCGAGCGCCTTCAGGGCGCGCATGCCGACGGCGGTGGCGGTGGCGCCGTCGCAGTCGTAGTCGCCGATGATCAGCAGCTTGGCCTCGGCCTCGATGGCGTCGGCCAGCAGTTGCGCGGCGTCGCCGGCGTGGGTCAGGGCGGCGGGCGGGATCAGCGACTTCAGCTCGTAGTCGAGCTCGGCCTTGTCGGTGATGCCGCGCGCGGCGTAGAGGCGGGCGAGCAGCGGGTGCAGCCCCTGCTGTTCGAGTTGCCAGACGACACGGGGCGGGGCGCTGCGGGTGGTGATTCGGGTCACGAAGCGTTTCCTTCGGCCAGTTCCCTGGCGAGGGCGGCGAGCGGGCGGCCCTGGCGCCAGAATTTCCAGCGGTCCTTGCCGCGCAGGGTCCAGGTCAGCTCGCCGTAGATGGTCGGGGCGACGATGCTCAGGCTTTCGATGCGGCGGCCGGCGGCGCCCTGCAGCGGGGCGAACCAGTCGTCATCCAGCGCCTGCCAGGCCTGTTTCCAGGCTTGGCCGTCCTCGTACAGCACGGGCGGCAGCAGGGCGTCGAGGACGACCAGCTGGCGGTCGCCCTTGGCGCGTTCGAGCAGTTCGGCCAGGCTGGCCGGCAGCGGCTCGGCGGGGATGCCCGAAGCCAGGGCCAGTCCGGTCGCCAGCGGGTTGCAGGTCGAGACCGCCGACCAGGCGGCGGTCTGCAGCGCCGGCAGGGTTCCGCCTCCCCACAGCCACAGGCTGTTGATGGCCGGCTTGCCTGCGGCCTGGCGCCTGGCGTTGACCGGGTGGCCGTGGAGGAACATCTGCACTTCGTTGAGCCAGCGGGTGAGGCGGCTTTCCTTGCCGGACAGTTCGCCGTCCATGCGCCGGCCGGCCATGGTCGACAGCGGTTCGACCGGGTGGTCGACGGCTTCGTGGAGGCGCAGGTACCAGCGGCGGGCGGTGGCGACGTGGAAGCGGCCGACGTCGGCAAAGGTTTCGTTCAGGGCGCCGGCGAGGGCCGTGGCTTCGTCGTCGTCCACGTCGAAGGCGCCGGCGTCGGCGAGCACGATGCGCTCATGGTGAAAGCGCAGGTGGACCGGGTCGGCGCACAGCCAGTGGCCGTCGCGGGCCGCATCGCCGATGGCTTCGCCGAGCAGGCGCAGCGGGCCGAAGGGCATGTCGTCGGTGCCGAACAGCCGGGCGAGCGCGATTTCGAAAGCCTGTTTCGGCCGGCGGTCGAGGCGGGCGCGGGCGGCCAGCCATTCGAAGCCCGGCACCGAGAGCTTCCCGAGGGTCAGTTGGTCGTTCGGTTCAGGCCAGATCAGTTCGGGGACAAGCAGGGTGAGGTGCACGGGAAGCGTTCGCGGTTCGGTCAGGGTGGGATGAGGCCGAAGAGTGTACCATGGCGACTTTTCACGCCCGCTAGCATACGAATGGCATTGCCCTACGAACTGTTGATCGGCCTGCGCTACACGCGGGCCAAGCGACGCAACCATTTCATTTCATTCATTTCCCTGATCTCGATGCTCGGCATCGGGCTCGGCGTGGCGGCGCTGATCGTCGTCCTCTCGGTGATGAACGGCTTCCAGAAGGAGCTGCGCACGCGCATCCTCGGCGTCGCCTCGCATATCCAGATCACCGGCATCAACGGCGAACTGACCGGCTGGCCGGCGATCGCGCAGCAGGCGATGAAGCATCCGGAGGTCCGCGCGACGGCGCCCTTCGTGCAGTCGCAGGGGATGTTCAGCGTCGATGGGGGCGTCAAGGGCACCATCGTGCGCGGCATCCTGCCCGACCAGGAAGACAAGGTGGCGGATTTCCGCAAGACCATCCAGAGCGGCAGCCTCGACGACCTGCGTCCGGGCGAGTTCGGGGTCGTCCTCGGCGCCGACCTGGCGCGCTCGCTGCGCGTCTTCACCGGCGACAAGGTGACGCTGATCGCGCCGCAGGGCACGGTGACGCCGGCCGGCGTGGTGCCGCGCCTGAAGTCCTTCCGCGTGGTCGGCATCTTCGAGGTCGGCATGTACGAATACGATTCCGGGCTGGCGCTGATCAATCTCGAGGACGCGCAGAAGCTTTACCAGATGGACGACCGGGTGACCGGCGTGCGCCTCAAGGTCGACGACCTGTTCCAGGCGCCGCGCATCGCCCGCGAACTGGTCCGCTACATCGACGCCGACGCCTACCTGCACGACTGGACCAAGAGCCACGCCAACTTCTTCCGCGCCGTGCAGATCGAGAAGAACATGATGTTCATCATTCTCTCGCTGATCGTCGCCGTGGCCGCCTTCAACCTGGTATCCACCCTGGTCATGGCGGTGACCGACAAGCAGGCCGATATCGCCATCCTGCGCACGCTGGGCGCGCGGCCCCTGTCGATCATGGCGGTGTTCGTGATCCAGGGGGCGCTCGTCGGCTTCATCGGGCTGGGCCTGGGGATCGCCGGCGGCGTCGCGCTGGCGCTGAATATCGACGTGGTGGTGCCCTTCATCGAGCGCCTGCTCGGCGTGCATTTCCTGTCCAAGGAGGTCTATTACATTTCCGACCTGCCGTCCGACCTGCAATGGGGCGATGTCTGGGGCGTCACGCTGATCGCCTTCGTGCTCGCGCTGCTCGCCACCCTGTATCCCAGCTGGCGGGCTTCCCGCGTCAATCCGGCGGAGGCCCTGCGCTATGAGTGAAGCCATCCTGATCGCCCGCGGCGTGACCAAGGTGTTTCGTGGCGGCGGACTGGAAGTGCCCGTCCTTTCGGCTGTCGACCTGAGCGTGATGGCGGGCGAAACCATCGCCATCGTCGGCGCCTCGGGGTCGGGCAAGAGTACCTTGCTGCATCTGCTGGGCGGCCTCGACAAGCCGACGGCGGGCGACGTTTCCCTGATGGGCCGGGAGTTCTCCTCGCTCAACGAGGCGCAGCGTGGCGACTGGCGCAACCGGCACCTTGGTTTCGTGTATCAGTTCCATCACCTGCTGCCGGAGTTTTCGGCACTGGAAAACGTCGCCATGCCGCTGCTGATTCGTCGCGAAAAGCGGGCGGTGGCGCTGGAGAAGGCCGCCGAAACGCTCGCCGCGGTCGGCCTCGGGCACCGCCTGGAGCACCGCCCGGGCGAACTTTCCGGCGGCGAGCGCCAGCGGGCGGCGATCGCCCGGGCGCTGGTCAGCCAGCCTTCGTGCCTGCTGGCCGACGAACCAACCGGCAACCTGGATAGTCATACGGCATCCGTCGTGTTCGGGCTGTTGATCGAACGGGTACGCTCGCAAAAGGCCAGCCTGATTCTGGTGACCCACGACCTGCAGCTGGCTGCGAAGGCGGATCGCATCTTGAAATTAAATGACGGGGTTCTAGACACATAGTTACAACACCCCTACAATATGGCATAATTGCAAGAATTTATTAAAACTGACTTCTTTGCCGTTTGTTGGGGAGTATGAAAATGCAAGCACTTTTTTCGCCGGCGGTCGCCTTGATGAACAATCTGCGCTACCGCAGCAAGTTCATGCTGCTCGGCGCCGCGGTCGGTATCGTCATCGTCCTGCTGCTGTTTTCGGTTTTCTCCTCTCTCAACCGGGATATCGTGACGGCACGCCACGAGCTGGAAGGCTTGAGCATGATCAAGCCCCTGAACAAGATGGCGCAGTTCATGCAGCAGCACCGGGGCTTGTCCTCGGGCGTCCTCAGCGGCAACGAGGCGATGAAGGACAAGCGGGCAGCCAAGGAAAAGGAAGTCAGCGAGGCGGTTTCGGCGGTCGAAACGACCCTGTCCGCGACGCTGCGCGAGGGCGCGCGCTGGAAGTCGATACGGCAGGATTGGGATGAAATCCGCGCCCAGGGCCTGTCCTGGCCCGCCCCGGACAATATCAAGCGCCATTCGCAAATGGTTGCCAAGGTCCTGCAGTTCATGGGCGATACCGCCGACGACTCGGAGCTGACGCTCGATCCGGCGATGGATACCTATTACTTCATGGATACCGTCGTCACCAAGATGCCGGCGGTCCTGGAGCAGCTCGGCATCACGCGGGCGCGCGGCACCGGCGTGCTGACCAAGAAGGAACTGTCGCCGCAGATGCGCATCGACCTGGCTTCGCAGATCGCCCAGATGACCGGCACGCTGCAGGCGCAGAACATCAACGTGGAAAAGGTGTTGCGCTACGCGCCGACCCTGCAGGGAGCACTGGCGGCGCCTGCCAAGGAGTTTTCCGACGGGGCCGAGCGGATTTTTGCGCTGGTACGCAACGACATCATCGGCGAGAAGTTCGAAACGCCGCCCCAGGCCTACTTCGATCAGGTGACCCAGGTTCTCGATCTGGGCTACAAGGTGATGTACGACACCCTGATCCCGCAATTCGAGCAGCAGCTCCAGAAGCGCATCGACGAAGCCAAGCGGACGCTGGCTTTCAACTTCATCATCGCCATCCTGATCATCCTCGTCGTCGGCTATCTGGGTATCGGCACCTATTATTCCGTCATCAACAGCGTCCATAACTTCTCGCAGGGCGCGCGCCGTCTCGCGGATGGCGATCTGACGGTGGAATTCGACAATCACGGGACTGATGAGCTGCACGCTGCGGGCAAGGACTTCAACGACATGGCCGCCTCGTTCCGCACCTTGCTCGGCGGCGTCCAGCGGGATGTGCACCGGATCAACGACGCCTCGGAGCAGGTCGCCTCGTCAAGCCAGCAGATTTCGGCCAGCAGCTCGTCGCAGAGCGATTCGGCATCGAGCATGGCCGCTGCCGTCGAGGAAACGACGGTGGGTATCGACCACATTGCCAAGAATGCCCAGGACGCCCAGGAATACTCGCGTCGCTCGGATGAAGTGGCGGCCGAAGGTGGACGGATCGTGCATGGCGTGGTCGATGAAATCCAGGCCATCGCCCATACGGTCAACCAGTCGGCGGCGGCGGTCGAGGCGCTGGGACAGCAGTCGGGGCAGATTTCCGCCATCGTCGATACCATCAAGGACATCGCCGATCAGACCAACCTGCTGGCGCTCAATGCGGCCATCGAGGCGGCGCGTGCCGGCGAGTCCGGGCGCGGTTTCGCCGTCGTCGCCGACGAAGTGCGCAAGCTGGCCGAGCGGACCGCCAAGTCGACGCAGGAAATCTCGGGCATGATCGGCGCCATCCAGTCCGGCACGGCAACCGCCGTGTCGAGCATGAAGGAAGGCGTGGGGCGTGTCGCGGCGGGCGTGCATCAGGCGCAACTGGCGGGCAACGCGATCAGCCAGGTGCAGACGCAGTCGCGCCAGGTGCTGGATGCCGTCTCGGAAATCTCGGTCGCCCTGCGCGAACAGACCTCGGCAAGCACCGAAATCGCCCAGAGCGTCGAGCGGATTGCCCAGATGGCCGAGGAGAACAACGTGGCGGTCGCCGGTAACGCCCAGACGGCCGAGACGCTGCGCAACCTGGCTCACGCGCTGACCAGCGCGATCGCCCGCTTCAAGACCTGATCGATTTGCGCCGCCGCCAGGCGGCGATCAGCCAGATCCGCCACGCCGCCTGCGTGGCGAAATAGCCTGCCACGGCCAGCCCGCAGGCCAGCACGAGCAGGCCGATGCCGAGCGGCTTGGCGGCCGCCAGCATCCACTGTTGCATGGCCTCGGTCCAGCCGATGAAATTCGCCACGTCGACATTCGGTGGCGCGACGAAGCCGTTGCTTTCCCCGATGGTCGCCCGGCCGATCTGGTACGCCACCAGGTAGAGCGGCACGATGGTGAACGGGTTGGTGTACAGCGTGACCAGCATGGCCAGCGGCAGGTTGACCCGAAAGACCAGGGCGCACGCCGCCGCGCCGAGCATCTGCAGCGGCCCGGGAATCAGGCCGCAGAACAGCCCGGCGGCGACCGCGCCGGCCGCCGAATGGCGGTTCAGGTGCCACAGCCGCGGATGCAGCAGCGACGACGCGAAAGGCCGCAGCCACGGGTTGTTGCGGATCGTTTCGTGATCGGGGAGGTATTTTTTCAGGTAACGGCGCATGCCTGCATTATCCCGGATAAGCCGGCCTGACAATACCGGCGGTCGTCGGCTGCCCGCCGGCGTCCGGAATATGACTGGCGGATAGACGGGCTTTCCCCGAATATTGCGCCATGCGCCTGAATATTCTCGCCTTCGCCGCCGGCATCCTCGGCCTGCAGCTGCAGCCGACCCTGCCGGCATGGGAGCCCTGGCTGGCTGCCGGGCTGCTCCTGGCGCTGCCCGGGCTGTTCTGGCGGAAGCGGCCTTGGCCGATGCTGGCCGTCGCCGGCTGTGTCGCCATCGGGTTTTCGTGGGCGGGATGGCGGGCCGAAACCCGCCTCGCCGACCGGCTGGATGCGGAATGGGAGGGGCGCGACGTCGAGGTGGTGGGCGTCGTTGCCGGTTTGCCGCAGGCATTCGCCGGCGGCACGCGTTTCGAGTTCGACGTGTCCGGGGTTCAGGCCGGCGCGCTTGTCCCGGGCAGGATCATGCTGTCCTGGTATCCGGGGCGGGGCGCGGCCGAAGCAGCCGAGCCGCCCGCCCTGCGCGCCGGCGAGCGCTGGCGGTTCACGGTGCGTCTCAAGCGCCCGCATGGCAACGCCAATCCCGGCGTCTTCGACTACGAGGCCTGGCTGCTCGAACGGAATATCCGCGCCACCGGCTACATCCGCGCCACGCCGCCGCAGCGCCTGGCCGACATGGTGTGGCGGCCCGGCTATGTCGTCGAGCGTTTCCGCCAGACGGTGCGCGATTCGTTCGGGCGCATGCTCCCCGAGGCGGAATACCCCTTCGCCGGCGTCCTGGTCGCCTTGGCGGTCGGCGACCAGAAGGCCATTCAGGGTGGAAAGTCAGAATTAAAAACTGAGCTGGTTACTTAGAAATCCGGCCAGATTTAAGCCCGGTTTTTCTGGACTCGAAAACCACAGCAAAAAACGAAAACTGAGGGTTAAAGCCTCTCCCTTTCCGCGTGCTAGGAAAAGAAATTTGAGCTCAGTACATTTGGTTATTAAATAAAATGTACTTTAGTATCAATTATTTAATTAATTGTACTGGTTTTCTAGGACTTTTTAGAACTGAGGTATTTCTTCCGTGGTCGCCGGCCGGCTTGCCGCTCGGAAAACTCGGTTTGACGAAATTCAGCAATGGCGGCGGCTGTCAGTGGCAGTGCGTTTCTGTGGTGCCGGACTGGCTGAAGGATTTCCAACTGGCTTAGCAGTTGGGTGACAGTTATTCGCGTGCCAGTTGCCAGCATTGATACTCGCTTTCGGATGGCTCTCGCAAAGACTGCATCCTTCTGCTGGCAATTGAGAGGTTGTGGCCCAGGAGGTGTGGTTGCAACCGCATCTGGCACCGGTGCAAACTTCAAGTAGGCCTGCATCAAGATGTGCTTGGCGGATACATTGGAGGTTTCATTTAGTCGCAGCAGCGAGACCGGCCACGGATTGGGTCTGTCCGGCACATCCAGGCCTGCACGCTTAAGCTGTGCCTTGCCATAGAAGGCTACGAACCCAGCACATAACGCAATCGCCGAAAGAAGATTGCCCTGTTGGGGGAAGTCTCGCTGCATGGAAATGTTTCGATAGCCACTCTGCCAAGCTTCGGGCGGTTGCCGGAACGTTGAATCCAGCAGTTCGATAGAGATGGGTTCGAGCAAGGAATGAATGTATTCCTCAAAAACCGGGACAACAGTCGTCCCCTGTTGTTCGTGAGGTAGTCCAGTCACGGCGACACCAACACGTCTGCGGTCAGTCATCTTGAGAAGCGAGCCATGTTTCCAGCAGCGGGTCACAAAAGGCAGGTTATGGCGCCGGTGCCAATAGTCTTCTCCAAACTTTCGGTGGTCATCTTCAATACACTCCTCGCAATAGCGGGCGATTGCCCCTCCTGTCGTGGCAGATTGCGATAGCGCTGATGCCTTTAGCTGTGGGAAGTGGCAATAGTAGGTTGCCAGGCGAAGCGTCTGCTCTGGACTCAGGAAGGCTGTGACGTATGGGAATGGGGTATGCCTGAACAGCAACTCCTCTGCTGGCATCGCCAATGCGGCAGCGATAGGGTGGAGTTGATTCTGGAATAACAGCGCCCAATGGCTTTTCGGAGTGCCCCCCAAAAGCTGGTGCATCCTCTTGATGGGATGTCCTAGGTGACGGCCAGCTCGAACCAAAATGCTCCCGATAAGTTCGTCAGGATATGGTTCGGGGAGGTAATAGAGCTTTGCCATGCCCTCGCAGTGAAAGCGAAAATTAAGTCACACGAGATAGCCTATCGCTCACCGGTGGGCTTCGCCAAGTCGCACTTGATTTGTCTGCGTCAGCGTTATTCGGTCCGTCCGTTGCCTGAAAAGACGTTGCTGTCGTGGCAGAGCAGCCTCAAAGAAGCGATTGCTGGGGCTGCTCTCCAAGCAGGTTGTCCGCGGGAAACTGACGCAAAAAATCTCTACTCTGATTGGCTGGCGCGCTCAGCCAGGCTTCGTAGTCATGCTCACTCAGAATAACGACCATCCGCTTCTCGTCTTCCGACTTGTGGTACTGCCGCATGAAGGGGTGGTCGTCTGCATTGATGGTCAGCATCGTAAAGCTATGGGTTATATCGCCGGTCGGCGGCTTCCATACAGACCACAGGCCAGCGATACCCATCGGCTTGCCATCCGCCCGTGTGATGCGGGTTGGTACCGCTTTACCGGAGCGCCAATCTGGCTCGTAGATAGCCTCAGCAGGAATGATGCAATGCCGGGCTAGACGCCACGCGTCTCGATAGCTGGGTTTCTCGTGAACGGTTTCCGAGCGGGCGTTGTATGTCCGTCGGGCGATGGTGGCATCTTTTGACCAATGCGGAATAAGGCCAAAGGAGCCGACCAGCAGCTCACGAAAAGGAACGGCTTCATCACCGACATCGGCGAACTCGTGCTTGCGAACAAATGGACCGTGGTAGCCTGGCCAAAGACTGGTTTTCAGACCCGAAGGAAGGTCCTCGACACCAAAATAGGTGCGCAGCCGCGCTGGGTCTGTTTGTGGGTCGTAGTGGGAGCACATGGCACCAGAATAACAAAACTGCAAATGCTCGTCTGAGTTGACCGCCCAAACTCATCGATGTGACCTAAAGCCATTGGCCGTATCCGGCCATGAGCGGACGGTCGCCTGTCTTTATCAGCAGCCATTTGAATGACTGGTTAGCAGCCGATACCCGCCGCAACGCCTACACGATAAACTCTGATACATCAGTTCCTTAAGTATCGCTCAGTGCATAACAAAAATTGAAAGAATAACCAATATGGGTTATGCCAAGGATGCTTGAACTTGGGCTGAAAATATCTTCGGTAGGCGGACTCAACAAGCAACGGAAACCCGTCTTGGCTTTAAGCTTGCGTTAAGATTAGTTGACTATATTGGTTGGGTATTGCACCCATGAAATAGGAGACCCGATGAAAACCATATTCGCCGTAGTTCTGACTGCCATTGCGCTTGGAGCTTCGCCCAATATCCTCGCAGCTGAAAGTGCCGCACACAACCATAGCCATGGGAGTGTCGAACCGACAAAGCTCCACCTTAACGTTGGAAAAAAATGGGCAACTGATGAGCCGCTGCGTCAGGCTATGAACGACATCAATCAAGCGATGGCGAAGGCAATACCGGCGATTCACAAGAATCAATACGGCAACGACGACTATCAAGCATTAGCGACGACAATCAGTGAAAAGGTGGCCTATGCAATTCAGAATTGCAAACTCGAGCCCCAGGCTGATGCGATGCTTCACTTGGTTATTGCAGACCTGATGGAAGGCGCCGAGACCATGAGAGGAAAAACTTCAAAGTCGCGCCACGATGGCGCGGTGCAAGCACTTGAAGCTCTGAAGGCATATGGAAAATATTTCCAGCATACGGGTTGGAAAGCCGCCAAAGGCTGAAGAATCATGATGCGCCAGGGATGAACTCTGATTAACTAGTCATCTGCAAATGGTTAGCCACCAATACTTGCGGCCAGGAGAGGCGGGCAAAACGGGCGCAGCATCTGATTTCGCTTGAAATAGGGCATTGTCTGCCCGCCTATCTGAGACTCAGCTCAGAGCCTGGCCTTTTTCTTCAAAGGTTTTGCCATCGCGAATGTGGTAAATCCGCTTGAAGGTAGGAATGATTTTCTCATCGTGGGTCACCACGATGATGGCCGTATTGAACTGCTGCGCCATCTGGTTGAGGATGCGCACGACACTCAAGGCGCGTTCGCTGTCCAAAGGTGCGGTCGGCTCATCGGCGAGGATGACGGGCGGCTGATTCGCCAGGGCCCGGGCAATTGCCACGCGTTGTTGCTCCCCTCCCGACAGTTGCGATGGCTGGGCCTTGGCGCGGTGCCCGACATCAAGCGCTTCAAGCAACTCGAGTGCACGCTTTCTCGATTCCCCATTCGGTCTGCCTGCCAGCATGGGTAACAGGGCCACATTGTCGATGACATCGAGGAATGGAATCAGGTAGGGGGCCTGAAATACGAACCCGATTCGGTCGCGGCGCAAGGCGCGCAGGTCCGGAATCTTCCAGCCATTGTCGTAGATGACCTCATCACCCAGGGTCATCTTGCCGGTTGTCGGCTCAATCACCGCGCCCAGGCATTTGAGCAAGGTGCTTTTTCCGGAACCAGAGGGGCCAATCAAGCCAACCACCTCACCTGGGGCGACGGTCATATTGACATCTTTCAAGGCGTCGACTGCGGTATCGCCCTCACCGTAGCGCTTGCTCAAACCTTCGATACGAATGCCGAAACCGTCCATCTCATCCTCCAATGGCGGTGGCAGGGTCTACGTGCAGGGCAGCCCGAATCGCCAACGTGCTTGCCAGCGCACAAATAACCATGACCACGACAAAGCCGCGCGCAGCATCGCCGGGCTCCAGCAGAACATACTTGGGAAAGAATGGCGCCCATACGGTTGCCGAAACCTTGCCAACCAGAAAGCCGATAAGCCCCAGGCCCAGCGCCTGCTGAAGAATCATGCCGGCAATGGTCCGGTTACGCGTGCCTATCAACTTCAACACGGCAATCTCACGAATTTTGCCCAAGGTCATCGTGTAAATGATGAAAGCGACGATGGCCGCGCTGACCACCGCGAGAATGACCAGAAACATCGCGATTTGTTTGGCAGAAGTAGCAATCAGCTTGGACACCAGAATTTCTTCCATTTGAAGCCGGGTGAAAGCCTGCAAGTGCTTCCAGCGCCTGACTTCATTTGCGACGGTCTCGGGGTGACTTCCTGGAGACACCTGGACCAGCACGGCATTGACGTTGCGATTCGCGTTCTGCGATGCCTGGATGGCCTCGAGCAAACCCGGCACGCCCGGGCGATTCAATGTCGGATTGGCCGTTGTTCTTGCCCGCTCATTGAGGATGGCATCGTTGTCCTTCAGGAACTGTGCCTCCTGTGCATCCTTCAGCGGAATGAAGACCATGGGGTCGCCGCCGGACGAAACCATGCGTTTGGTCAGGCCGACGACCCGGTAGTCGTGCCGACGAATCCGAATGCTATCGCCCAGTTGGAACCCGGTTTTGACGTCGGCGACGGCCTCGTAATGGTTACGGGTAATGTGACGTCCGGCAATCAGGTAGCCGGGCTCTCCCGGCTGCCCTGGCTCGAAACCTACAACCATCGCACGCACATCGGTATTGTCCAGACGAACCTGCATGGTCAGATAAGTCACGTTGGCGGCGCGAGCCACGCCCGACAGGCTGAGCATTGAACGGTACACGTCATCATGGATGCTCGAGGACTCCGCATAAGGCCCCTGCGTGTCCTGCTGAACGACCCACAAGTCAGCGCCACTGTTGTTGAGCAGCGCCTTGGCATCATCGACCATACCTCGATAAACTCCGGCCATGGTCAGCGTCACGCCAATCAGCAAGCCAAGACCGATTCCGGTCAACACGAACTTCGACCAGGAATGCAGGATGTCGCGCCCGGCCAGACTTATCACTGGCGTTGTCCTGCCAGTTGTTCGACAACTTTGACACGGCTACCTTCAGACAGCTCGCGCTCGCTGAAAACGATGATTTCGTCACCTGCGCCAAGTCCTTCCAGTACCTGCACCGCACCATCCAGGGTGCTGGTGCCGAGTTTGATGGCGACAAAGACGGGCTTGCCATCGCGTAGTTTCCAGACACCAGAACCCTCAGGCATTTGTTTGATGGCTGCATTGGGCAGTGTCAGGCCAGATTGATTGGCTGCCGTTTGAACGGTCACCTCGGCCATCTCGCCAATGCTCAGGCCAGGAGGAATCTGGTCGAAGGTAATCAGGGTGATGCGCTCCTCGGTCACGCTGTCACTGACCGGTTCAATCCTGACTACCTTGCCGGTTAATGGCATTCCCGGATTGCTGCGCAGGGCAATGCTTGCGGCTTGTCCAGCAGCCAGGCCGCGGGACCGCCCCTGGTCCAGCCGGACCTTGACCCAGAGACTGCTGGGCTCTATCAACTTGAGCACTGATTGCCCTGCAACGACTGTCGAGCCAGCTTCAGCATCACGGCTGGTCAGCACGCCGTCAACGGGTGCGACCAGGCGCAGGTTATTCCGTTGCTGCCGCAAAGCATCCTGGTCAGCCTTCAGGCGGACGACCTCCTGCCGGGCGCTTTGCAGGTTGGCTTCGCTTGCATCGACGGCTGCCTGAGCCGATGTCAGTTCCTGTTGTTTGCTTTCAACAGCGCTCGGGCTGACGAAATGTTTGTCGCCAAGGTCGCGATAGCGCTTTGCATTCAAGCCGGCAACCGTCTGGCGGGCCAGAACATCCTTGCGCTGAGCGTCAGCCGCCAAAACCGCGCTGGATGCCCGAGCGTACGAGGCATCAAGGGAACGGAGTCGTTCGTCCAGGTCAACAGGGTCGATTTCTGCCAGCAGTTGTCCGGCCTTGACGTGTTCGCCCACATCGACATGAACTGCTTTGACGCGACCAGCCGCCGTTGGGCCAATAAAATAGCTGCGTCGCGCTTCGACCGTGCCAATACCGAACAGGGATGACGACAGGCTCCCGGTTTCGACCCGAGTGATGGTGACCTTGGTTGGCGCCAGTGGGCCTGACCGGGCGACGACAAAACCAAATCCGAGCAGAAGAAGCACGGCAAAAGCCACCAGGCCAAACTTGCGGCTGAGAAAACCATTTAGCTTCATGACTTGACCCCAAGGGCGGCAAGATAAAGGTCCAGAACGCCGACCGCCTGTAGCTCCATCTGCTCAGTGTGTCCGCTGAGCATGGATTGAATGACCAAGCCCTGAATGGCCCCAAGGAACAGGGCTGCCGCCGCTGCGCAATCGGCATTGGCGCGAATCAACTTCGCCTCAATAGCCGCGGCCAGGGTTTGGGAAAGGGTTTGCCGATAGCGCTGCATGATTTGCTGAACCCGCTGCTTGACGGGTGATGAAGCAGGTTGCTGAAGCTCGCCAAAAATGAGACGAGGCGCTCCGGGGTGTGCTTTGGCAAAGCCGACGTGAGCCATGAACATGGCCTTGAGGGCAGTCAGCGCATCAGGGGAGCGCTCCTTGGCAGCCAGTAGTTCGAACATCAAATGCTCATCTATCCATTCGACCACGGCCAGGCGGATAGCTTCCTTGGTGGCGAAGTGCCGAAAAAGTGCTCCCTGACTAACCCCCATGGCTTTGGCAATGTCCGTCGTCGTAATGTCTGCGGGGCTGCGCTCGGCTGAAAGCCGAACCATAGTGGCGATGATTTCTGCCTGGCGTAACTCTGTGGATTGACGAGGGTTTATAGACATGGCCGCTTGTAAGTAATAGATTACTAACAAGTATAGGCGACCAATTCATATTTTCCTAATATGCTTTGCGTAGAGTGCAACCGACGGGGTCTTTCGCTCACCTGGTTGTTTTTCATGACGCCCGCGCATCAAGCAAATTCAAGAGCGTTCGCCACAATGTTACTAGAAAAGCGAATGCCAGATTCAATTTTGATGCAAATCAAACTATGATAGGCGAATTGTCGTTTGTCTCGGGACGAATATGCGCGACCACAAGTCAATTAGCCTCGAAAGCCACCTGGCTCACTTGCCCCTGTTTGCTGGCATGGCTGCCAGCGATATCGAACACATTGCCAGTTGCTCCAAGCTTATCCACGCGCAAAAAGGCGATGTACTCTTTCGTGCCGGAGATGCTTGTACGGGCTTTCATCTTCTGGTTTTCGGCCAGGTCAAACTTGCATTCACATCCTCTCAGGGCAACGAGAAGATTGTGGAAATAATTCAGCAGGGTCAAAGCTTTGGCGAAGCCATTATGTTTTTGGACCGGACCTATATTGTCTTTGCTCAAGCGCTGCAGGATTCGATGCTGATTCATGTCCCCAAGGCTGCCATCCTGAATGAGTTGGAACACGACTACGAATTCACTAGGAAGATGTTGGCGGGGCTGGCAAAACGCACTCACGACTTGATGACGGACGTCGAAGCGTACTCGTTGCAATCAGCCAAACAACGAATTATTGGATATCTGATGACCCAGGTGCCTCAGGCAGCAATAGACTCAGACAAACTGGAGTTTGAGCTCACTGCAGGCAAAGGGGTCATTGCCTCACGCCTCAACATCACCCAGGAACACTTTTCCAGAGTTTTGCACGACCTGGCGGATAGCGGGCTGCTCGAGGTGCATGGCAAGAAAATTCGGATTCCGAGCGTGTCCAAACTCCTCAAAACTCAAGACAACCCGTAGCCGAGCTTGAATGACTGGTCGTACTTGATTGCAGCCGTGCTGCCTGAGAACAGTAATCGGCAGCAATGGGTCGAGGGCTGCCCTACGTTACGGCAACCAGTTGGCATCAGGCAGTTCCCGGCCAGAAGCGGAAGTTCGCCCCATCGGCAAAGCCGTCATTTGAACGGCCGGTGTGCCCCTAAGCCAGCCCACCAAAAGCACGTGCACATTCCAGAAACCGCGCCAGGCAAGGACTGTCGTTGCCCGCTGCCCATATAACCCCCTGCTCAACCATCCGAGTACCGGATACCGGCAGGAATTTTGCCCCGGCCAGTCGCATCTTGCTCATCGACTGGGGAACCAATGACACGCCGAGTCCTTCTGCAACCAGATTGACGATGCTTTGTTGCAGATGGGTTTCCAGTCGAATACGCGGTTCGAAGCCATGTTCGCGGCAGCACCCAATAACCAGTTCATGGAGCGCCGGTGCCGTGGTCGCCGGGAAGGTGATGAAAGGCTCTCCAGCCAGGTCACTAACCGCAATTTCATCGCCTTGCGCCAAACGATGGTCGCTCGGCACCACAGCACATAGCGGCTCGGTGTGCACAGCCAGGTATTCCAGTCCCGGCGGCCGCTGCCATGGAAAGGCAATGCCCACATCCACGTTGCCCGACATCAATGCATCGTTCAGCTCCTTGGGTAGTACCTCGCTCAACTGAACATCAGCCTGCGGAAAAGCATCGCTGTAACGCTTAATCAACGGTGGAAGCACGCTCCACGCTGCAGCCATAGTGAAGCCGACGCGCAGCACGCCAAGCTCGCCGCGTTCAATGGCCTGAGTGCTGCGCACCGCCGTATCCAGCCCGGCAATGATGCGCTTTGCCTGCTCGTGGAAATGTCGACCGGCGGCGGTCAGTTCGACCAAGCGCGTCGAACGCTTCAGCAGCGAGACGCAGAGCTCTTCTTCCAGGGCCGCCACTTGCCGGCTGAGGGGGGGTTGCGAGATGTGCAACAGCGTGGCGGCACGGCCGAAATGGAGAGTGTCGGCCAAGGTCACGAAGTAGCGGAGCTGGCGAAGGTCGATTGTCATTGATACGTTTTCCGTATTTATTTATCGAATATATAGCATTGGACGGTATTTATTGGAAATCCTAAGCTGTGCTCATTCCCGATGCGAGCGCGCCTATGTCTTCCATCATCAATGTCGTCTTGCCTGTTTTCGGTCTGATACTGGCCGGATATGTCTGTCGGCGTACTGGGCGCCTGGGCGAAACCGCCTCCGCTGAACTCAATCGTTTCGTCGTTTGGCTGGCGCTGCCGGCGCTGCTGTTCAAGGTGACCGCTACATCCACCTGGGAACAAATCTGGCAGCCTGGATTCGTTGCCTCGGTCTGTGCTGGGTGTGTATTGGTTTTCGTGGTGACGGTTATTTACCGGATGCGGCAACTGCGCCGCCTGGCCGACGCCAGCATCGATGGGCTGAGCGCGGCCTACGCCAATACCGGTTTTCTCGGCATTCCCCTTTGCGTGCTGGTGCTCGGCGATGAAGGTTTATTGCCGGCCATCATCGCCACGCTGATTGTGGCTTGCCTGCTGTTCGCGGTCGGCATCATCCTGGTTGAAATCAGCTTGCAGGAGGAGAAGCATCCACTGCGGGCCGTCTTCAAGGTCAGCAAATCCCTGGCCACAAATCCTTTGCTCATCGCGCCCTTGCTCGGTGGAGCCTGGGCCGCGAGTGGTTGGACACTGGCCCCCGCCGCAACGCAGTTCCTTTCCTTGCTGGGGATGGCGGCAACGCCGTGCGCCCTGGTTTCCCTTGGCCTATTCCTCGCCCAAAAGCAGGAAGGCCGGCGCGACGGCACGGTCGGGCTTGTTGCCGCAAAGCTGGTGCTGCAACCGCTGGTAACCGGGTTCTTTGCCTTTCGTGTCTTCGAGCTACCGGCTTTATGGGCCAATTCCGCCTTGCTGCTCAGTGCCCTCCCGACCGGAACTGGGCCGTTCATGCTGGCGAGCTTTTACGACCGGGAAGCTGCGCTGGTGTCCCGCGTCATCCTGCTAACCACCGTAGGTTCGCTGGTGACGATTTCCGCTTCCCTCTACCTGCTCGGGCTGTAAGCGAATGACTGACTGCAACGCCGCTCACCCCGTTTCGCTGTCCAATCACCTCATGGCGTTTGGCATACATGTCCAGTCTGACTGCACGAGCCCGATGCCAGAGCTACGACAGCTAAAGCGCCTTGAACAACTGTCGCGGCCGTTGAATAAAGGTCGCCCCAAAAAGGCCGATGTGGTCGCGTTCTATGAGTTTCTGGCCAGTCCTCGCCTGGCGAGTTGGGGACACTCCAACAAGGCGGATGCTATCCGCGTCACGGGGGAGTTCGTTCTTCAGGAGCTCGAAGGAGAGCGCATTCTCGATATTGGTTGCAACATGGGCTACTTGACTTCCTGGTATGCCCGGCAGAACCCGGCAGCCCGGGTGCTGGGTATCGACCTTTCTCCCTCCTGCATCGAGTCGGCACAACGCCAGGCAGTGAAACTCGGTATCACCAACCTGAGGTATGCCGTTGCCGATGGTGCGCGCTTTTTCCCTGACCAGCAGTTCGACAGCATAGTGGATACCCAGGGCATGATTGATTCACAAACCGATACAGCGACGCTGGCGAAGATACTCTCCTGGCTCAAACCCAATGGGAAATTGATTTGTGTTCCCGCGCTTGGCACCCTGACGAAGTTCTCCGCGTTTCTTGATGCTCTGGCCCCGTTACATGTCCAGATAACCACATACAACTGGCTGACCTTCTCTGCCGGGGCGAATAAAGGCGCCTACCCGGCGATGGTCATTCGCCAGGATGCGACCGAATCCAAGCTTTCCCGGGAAGAGCTCGTCGCGGAGTATCAGCTTGGATTGCTGGATTTCCGGCAGCAAAATCAACTTGAGCGGAATTGTGCATAGCTGGCTGCTGGAACCCAGAACCTGACGTTCATCGCCCTGAGTCACCAAGGGCCGCTAAGGGTCGAGTGCCGCCCTAAAGCCACTATTCAAATTGCATCAGGTGGTTGCCGGCCACCATAGGACATTCGGCCGAAGCCCAAACAATGTGCTTCCTGGTTATCCGAGACTGGGTTTGATTCGGTGTTTCATGTGGACCTGGGGCCGAGTGCGCCCTACTACTTCGGGTTGCTGGCGCAGCGGCCAATGGTTTGAGACATGAAATAGAAAAGGCACCGGTTGCCACCGATGCCCTTATTTAACGCTTAGCGGTTCCGTCCCGGGCCCATACCACCACCAGGACCCATTCCACCCATACCGCCGCCCGGCCCCATGCCGCGACCTTGTCCACCTCCTTGAGCAGGCGGCGTATCCGGCAAGGTCACGCCTTGTTCCTTGGCGCGCAATTGCATCTGTTCATGATGTTGCAGCCGGACTTGCTCACGTTCTTCAGCAGTTTTAGCGGCCTGCATCTTGTTGCGGTGCTCTATGCGCTCCTGATTGGTCATCAGTTGGCTGCCGTAAATCGGGGCATCAGCGGCAAAGGAAGCAGCAGATGCCATCAAACCCAGTGCGATAGCAGACAGGGTAATTTTCAAGGTGTTCTTGGTCATTTTGCTCTCCCAAACGGTTAATTCATCAAGGCTATGAATACCTACAACCATCATGACGAGGTGTTTTCCTATCCCGTCACTTCAGTTATAGCCGCTATTGCAGATAAATCCGGCGCTGCAACAAATAGTTGCAATTGGCGTAAGGATGAGCGGCTGTAGTCTGCTTTTGAAAAGGAAGCAGACGTTAACAATGGGAGTGTCGAATGACAGCAACGGTCAATTCGAGCCAGTTATCAGCGCGTGACAGAAAGGCTTCCTGCTGTTGCCTGGCGAATGCCCCGGGACTGATTTACCCTACGGGCCTATGCCCCAAAGCATTTCATCCGCCGTCGAGAGCGAACTGCTCATCAAGAAAAGCCGGTTCCTCGGCTGCGTTCAGCCCGTACCTGACCGGGCCAGCGCCCAAGCCATTGTTGCCCGCCTGCGAGAACAGCACCCGGGTGCCGCACATGTCTGTTGGGCCTTGATGGCCGGCGGCCATTCCGCGGCGGTCGACGATGGCGAACCGAGTGGCACCGCCGGGAAGCCCATGCTCGAGGTACTCCGCCATCAGGACCTAGAAGGCGTACTGGCCACAGTGGTTCGCTACTACGGCGGTATCCAGTTGGGGGCTGGTGGGCTGGTTCGTGCGTACACCGATTGTGTGGCGCAGGCGCTGAAGAGCGCGACCAAGGTTCCTATCGTCAAAGTCAGAACGTTGCACTGTGCTGTGCCCTACGCGTTGGAAGGGTTGCTGCGGCGAGAGATAGAGAACGCGGGGGGCGCCTTGCTCAGCGTCCAGCACGGTGACCTAGTAACGTTTGCCTTCAGCTTGGCAGATACCGCCGCCGATGCCCTGGTGGCTCATCTGAACGAAGCTGGTCAAGGCCGAATTTCCTGGCAGGAGAACGCTTAACCCAAGCTCCAGAAAGGCGAAAGCCCCGCCGGGGGAGTGCGGGGCTTTCAAGGCGGCCGATTCAGGGAGGGGGAGAGGTGGCCGCCTAGGCTGTTGGGGTTCAGCGCATGGATGTAATTTACGGGGGGCTCCCTCTAAGCTCAAGTAACTGATTGCAACAGCGCGTATCGGTTCGTTGAGCGGTTAGATTCAACGCGTTTGGCATACAGTATTGCCCCTTGCTGTGTACTGTATAGAATTACAGTATTCAACTGTAGGAGCACGCCATGATTCGTATTGTCTGCCCTGGCTGCCACAGCCCGCTTTCCAGCGCCGAACTTGAGCAAGCCACGATTGATGGGCATCTGAGCCTTGTTTGCCCTGAGTGTTCGATGGTGTTGCTGACTGAGCCGCTCGACGAGCACCTGACCCAGCAACCTGTTGAGGTCCCGTTGCATGCTTGAATCCGTTGCTACGGTACCTGATAGAAGTTGATATCCGGATGGAAAATTACCTCGGGAATGCGGGCCAGAATGCGACGAAGCGCTGTCGTTTTACCCATCCCGGGGATGCCGAGGAGGCTGCCGGAGAGCTGAGCGGTTAGCTGGCCAATATTGGCCTGGAAAGTCTTGCCAGCCTTTTGCTGCTCATAGAGCTTGTTGAAAACGGCGTGAGACGCCGCTGTACGGGGTGCCCGACCGACATAGCCCTGGCGCATCATGGCATCGAGGCCTTGAGCCAGCTTCAGATGCCGGTCCATTGGGAGCATGAAATTGCCCAGCTGAGCAATCATCTGAAGCCGCTCACTGGCCGACCAGCTACGCTGTTCCTCGGAAAACTCCGGGACACAGAAAAGAGACCTTAACAACGCCTCGTCATCTTCGGTAGGTGGTAAAGCCTCAATTAACGGGTTCCCACGGTACTGGGGAATGCGTTGTGGGGTGTAGCGTGCTTCGACAGCAAATTCATTGGTTTTAGTTTCCATCGAGGAGGTCCTGGTAGAGGTCTTTACGTGACTTAGGTTGCGCGCTGGCTGGGCGTGGCGGTAGCATCGGAATGACCGCCGCACTGTCTGTGGCTGGTGGTGGTATCGATGCCGCTAACTGCGCAGCCTCCTGGCGTTCAGTTCTTCGGGCATCTGTTCTGGCTGCGACCGTGTCCTTCTTGCGTGCGCTACGTGACTTGCCTTTCGTTGCCTCCTTGGTCTTTGCTTTTGCGTCATCAACCAGTGGTTTCGCCACAGCGTTGAAGTCGGCTTCAAGCTGGCGTTTGGTATGTTTGCCTTCGTGGCGGATAACGTTTTTTTGGTACAGCAGGCCGCTAACTTCGGCAAAGCTCAGGCCGGCGTACTGGCGGCAACGCTCTTGAAGAAAGGCAACGAAATAGCCATCAGGATGGCTGGCGTCATGAACGTAAATGGTGTCGACCAGGCGTAGGTCATACGACACTGTTTTCTTGAAGCGCCCATCACCTGCAATAACGAACCAGCCGTTTTTCATGGCTTCCGGGGCGGTGTAATAGCAGTCACCAACCTGGATGCCATGCCGGCTAACGCTAGCCTCGGTTTGGGGAAGCAATGCAAAGCGGATGTCGGCTTCCGAGTATCGGGTGAGCAGGCCTGCGCGTTCCCGAACTTCAATATTCCAAATGTTGATGGGAATCGGCTGGAGGCCGTTGAGGATGTGGCGGTTGTCCATCGGGTTGTTGGCCAGCGGTGTTTTGTTTTGCTGTATGACCTTCAGGAGTATCAAACGGGTGAATTCCTTGAGAGTCATTGCGGCATCCTGGGAGCGGTCGAGTATCTGACGCTCTCCAAAATCTTCTGGCGGCATGTATACGACCGACGCGGTCGTATTCGTCCATGGCAGCTCGAATTGCTGCCGCATCTTCGATGTCGTGAATGCTCATGCGCGCTCTCCCACAAGGATGACCAGGTTACCCGATGTCATAGCGATATGATTGCTATTGTTCGAAACCTTGGAGAGCGAGGGTTTAGTTTTGAGCGAAACAGTCGACGTAGGTCGTGTCGATTGGGGTGTAACTATTGGCACGGACCCAAGCTTTGGCCTGGCTGGCCATTGCGCTGGTATAGGCCCACTGGCTAACGTGTTTTGCAGTTTGTGAGTCGGTTACGAGACCGGCATTGAGGCCAATCTCGGTCAGCGCATCGTGCTGCCGCATTATCCGCTCCAGCCACCGTTCTAAATGAACGCGGGCTGCTAACGTATCTGACTTGCTACGGTTACAGCTGGGATGCGCCAAAACAAAATTGTGGGCTAAATCCCGTGGGTATTGAGCAAATGGAATGAAGTGGTCGACATCCGCCGTTGAGAGGGTGTGTCCGCAATAGAAGCAGCGGGCACCCTCGAGTTTTCGAAGACCTTGCCCCATGACCTCCAAAGACTGTCGAGACGCAGAGAACAGAAAACTGTCGAGGTCGTCGGCCTCACCAAGGATAGGTTGGTTAAGCCGGTTCGCTTTGATATGGCCAATCCAATGTGAGCGGGCAAGTTGTTGTATCAAGGGGTAGAAGCGTCGTAGGCAATAGGCAACACCGCTTTTGAGGCGAATCTTTCCTGAGCCAAAGCGCTCGTACAGAAACTCGTCAGTTCCTCCACCAAAGTTCTGTAAGTAGGTAAGGGGCTGGGCTGACACCGTTTGCGAAACGGTGGTCAGCAAGGCTCGGAAGTCTGGATGGGCGCTTGCGAGTTGGAGGGAGGAGAGGCCAGTTCTTTCTCGGAATGCGGAGATAGCCGAGACAACGGCGGCCTGGGTTCCGTGATTCTGGATGAGGATGGCTGCACCGTTGCTGTTCCGATTGCCATATGGAAGGCAATGCTTCCAGTAGAGGCTGATGAAGCGTACGCCAAGTTGTCGGTTTGTCAGCACCAGTTCCTGGCTTGTATCGTTCCCCAACTCGACAGCAAGGTCTGCCAGCGAGATAAGCAGAGCGAATTTGTACGTCGCGGTGAAATCACCCTCAGCGAAAAGGCGCTGCAGTTTGCCGAGAAACTGAAGTTGGGTTTCTGCAGACGGGGCGGACGTTGAAGAAACCACTTAGCGTTTGGTCCAGTAGTCTGCTTTTTCTGGGATAACCCAGCGGACACCTCCCCTGGCATCTGGTACATCGCCCTCATATCTGGGAATCAGGTGCAGATGCAGGTGGGGGACGGTCTGTCCCGCAGCAGCTCCATCATTGATACCGATGTTGAAGGCGTCGGGCTGGTACTTTTCCTCAATGACTACCTTTGCTTTGTCTAGCAAGGCCAACATGGCGATGCGCTCCTCGGCGCTGACCTCGAAGAAAGAACCAACGTGTCGCTTCGGGATTATCAAACAGTGGCCAGGGGATACCGGAAATCCATCATAAATCCAGACGGCGTGGTCGTTTTCTTCAACAATGCGCTCAGGCGGCAGTGTGCAAAAAGGGCAGGTCATAGGTCAGCTTAGAACGACATTCAGCCAATTATGCCAAGTGACAACAGCAAGTGGAGTTTTTGCCCAGAATTTCTTAATCTGCGGCATTCCCATGGTGGCATTGGGTTGCCGGTGCCGTTGAAAGAGGCAGATATCAGGGCTGTTGTACGGTCTGTGGCCAAATGACTATGGAGCCAATTTTCTGATGCGGTGTTTCGCAAAATCCAACGCGCCCGTGGTCGGCGTAGAGGAGAAAAGCGACGCCGTGGCTCGCTGGCAGAGCAAATGCCATGACGAGTTTTGGGAATATCGCGTTGCACTTACTTCAATCGTAAGAAGTCCGCCCTGCTTCCAGAGCAGGTTGAACTCGAGCCATATTAGATACCAGCAGACATGGCACCGAGGTTGGTCGAGCAACATCCATCAACGGATAGTGGCAGACAAGGAATAAGCTACAGACGTGTGGTGGGGTTGAGACAGCAGGCGGCTCTATTCACTGCCTAAATGTTTGTATGGTGATTCGTTTCTATGGCAGGCAATTATCTGTGATGGCGAAAATCCCAGGGGGGTGTAGGGTTTTGGTCTTTCCATAATCCTCGCCTTTTTAATTTGGCTTCCTCTTCTGCTTGGGCATACGAACCTCTATCGGTCATAGATTGTTCGTTTGCATATCGCTTGTAGTGCCAAGCCATACCGGAGGTAATTTGCGTCAAGTTGACGTCTTTGTTTCCAAGGAAAACCTTACCGATTATCCGACCATATCGGTCCGATTTGCTCCATTCAATTAAAACTTCCCTGCGAAAGACTAGGTCGGCAAGTTGTTGCTTTGACTTTTCTCCAAAAGCTTGCCGTTTTTCTGGGGCATCGATTCCTGCCAATCGAATTTTGTGTTGAATCCGGCTGCTATCTATAAGCGTAATCGTATCGCCATCTGTGATTTCTATCACTTCACCCATTAATGTTGCGGCGTTGGAAGCGTTTGCTGCTATGCAGCCTAGAGCTAGGAGGAGCCTAATGGTGAGGCGAAACTTACCAGTTATTCTTGAAATACTCTGAGCAGACCGTATCCGCACTAGTTTATTAATTGGTTTGTAGGGGACAGTGAATATCGGTTGTTCCCCGAATATGTTTTCATGCTCATTGGGTGGCATTAGCGGCGTGCCTCTGTCTTGTAAAAATAATTTTCAACCATTAGCCGGGCCCTATCTGATTGGACTGCATCATTAATTGAGCTTTTGAGCTGGACATAATGGCGGCACTCAGGGTCTTGCTTCTTACTCCAATTGAAAATTCCTTGAACGTTTCTCACAAAGTCTTGATGGCTGTACGGACCCGCTAGCATCTCGGAAATTCCTGGAAGTGCTAATGCAGCAGCCTCGCGTCGAGCTGGCCAAGCAGGGGTGGCAACGATGGTATCGGGCCTAATTTCGATAGCGAAAAGGAACTCAACTTTGCCTGTTTCATCAGCCCAGCAAGGGGGGAAATCCCTGCCCCCTCTTGCATCTAGCCTATTTTTCAAGAAAGCAACTTGACCCCGAAGGTCAGTGTTTTCCTTCCGAAGAGTCTCTGGGCTCGTGCCATTCTTTGAAATGTCTTGGTAGCGTTTTGCATCGGAGACAATGTCATGGATTGTTTGTTGCTCTTCTCCCAAACGAAGTTCTTTGTCTAATATCTTTTTGATTTGGGTTTTTAACTCACTAGCCACAGTTATAGCTTGTTTTACTCTTTCAACAGCAAGTTTGTTCAATTGTTCTTTAGGGAGTTTTGGTAATTGCTGTTTTGTATTCGCTAATTCATTGCCTTTTTTGGTTTCTTCCTGCTTGGAGGAGGAGGCTGTATCCGCTGGTTTTGTAGGAGTTGTTCTCTCAGCTGTAATCATTTGCCGTACCTGTTCTTGGAGTGCGAGGGCGGATTCAATTTCGTCCTTGGCGATATCACCCCGACTTTCCTTGGCTGCATTCTCGAGTTGTTGTTGTAGCTCCGTTAGTGCCGTCAACTTTGCGTCTAGGTCATCAACCTTTTTCTTAAGCTTGTCACGCTCTTCTCGTATGGTGTTAGCCGCGATGAGTTGAGTGATTACTTCGTCCGGATTGGCCTTGGTGTTGCTTCGTACTGCTTTGCTAAGCGCCTCCTTGGCTTCGTTTAAGGAATTTGCTGCGCTCTCAGTAGATTGCACATTTGCGAGAGCTGCCTCAGCGGCCATCCTTTCCGATTGTTCTTTAAACACGAGATAGCCGAGTAAAAGCAGAAGGATGAAAACTATTGTGAAAGCGATTTCAGTTAATGAAAGCTGAAATACTTGGTCATTTTTTTGGGCCACGCAAAATCCTTATCGCTTCCCATTTGGAGGTGGAGGGAGTTAGTCAGCAAAGAACAATAGGTCGTTGCATCGACTAGTTGGTGCGAATGTAACTCCCGTAAATTAGCTAATTGGTGTTTTTAATTTCTTCATCAATTGACTTCTGCCGGTTTGGGCTCCATCAAAGATGCACCAAGGGTAGCGGGGGCAGCAATTTGAGCAGAGCTGGGTAGGTGCTCTCCTGCCATCGGTGACATTTCTACAATGACTTTGACGTCTTTGATTTGTTCAGCAACTTTTTTCAAATCAGCACTCTGGTCGCGCAATGCCGAATCTAGGGTGGAAAACTGATGAACTATGGCCTGAAGTTGCCCAATGGCGTCCTCGACTTTTCCTATGGCCGTGCCAGCTTGAAGCCCTAAGGAAGTCAATTGTTGAATGGCTTGTGCATCAGCGCTGGCGATGCCATTTAGACGGCTAACAATTTTCTCAGACGCTTCTACGTTATCGCTTAACTTTGTGATTAGTGTGTAATTTGATGCATGACTTGCGTCGAGCCGAGAAACGATAGCGTTAACTGCTGCGTTTGCTGCATCTGAATTTGCAGCAAGTTTCTGGGCTAAGGTTTCGCTCGCTGTTAGTCTGCTTCGTGTGTCTGCATCCAGTTTTTCAGCAATCATTGTGGTGGATGCATTGCTTGTCTCAAGTTTTCCGGATACTTCCATTAACGAACGAACCAAGCTATTACGTGTTTCTTGGCCTTCGCTAGTGAGTGCCGAGACATGAGTTACCAAGTCTTTAGCGGCTATGTTTCCGGCATTAATTTCGGCCAGGGTAGAAGTGAGGGTCGTATCCAAGTTGCTCAGACTTCCTGCCAAGTGCGCTAGCGTTGATAGCTGACCTTGTGCTGAATCCAGAACTGCTTGTTGCTGGGCAGTTAATTTCAGTACGGTATCCAGCGAAGCATCAACGGTATTTGCCTTTTCACGAAGCTTCTTCAGGGTAGAGCCAAGGACTGTGGATGATTGTCCAACCTCCGTAGACGCTTGTTTAATCTGATTGGAAATGTCGGCCGCACTTTCACTTATTTGAGCAAGCGGGGCCTGTAGCTGTTTAGCAAAATAATCGTCAGGGAACGTTGTTGTCTTTAGACGAGTGGTAACGGCATCAGCGAATGCAGTAACTTTAGCCTCAATACTAGAAAGGTTAGCCCGCATGCCATCAGAGTATCCGTCAACGGATTCAGCGAGATGGCGGCTGGCAGTTTTTACCTCGCCTAGTGCTAAAACGAAGGCATTCTGGTTCTGCGTCGTCAGCTCAGTGAAGAACTCGGTGAGTTTGTTTGCATGGTTCATCGACAGGTTTTCAATTTGGAGATTCACCCTCTCGACGGTGGATTTCGCTGCTGAGTCGACCTGCGACTCGAAGTCTCGAAGTCGCTCAAGGGCTATAGTCAATTGCTCAGTGAATTTCCGAGTGGCATCCAGAACAGCGTCTTCAGCGTCTTTGATTGCGTCATTAATGTCCTGTCTAAAGCTTACCAAATAAACTCGAACGCCAAGACCAAGGACAGTGCTTACCATCGCAGCGCCAAAACGTACAGCGATGTCTTGGATTCGCGTACCAATATTGGGCAAATCGAACAAGCTGAAAATAATCGATGTGATAGTGAAGATAAAACCAAGGTAATAGCATGTATCTGCGAATTTTTCGTCGCTTACATCAGTATCCTTGCGGAAATAGCCGAGGACGATATAGGCCACCATTACGAGAAGGGGTAGCGCAAATCCCAAGCTCCAAGGCATTTGCAGATACCAACCAATGAATGCGGAGGTTACCTTTAGGATTAAGGCTACTACGAATAACTTTTGAACTTGTATTTTGGCGATTGAATTCATCTTTAGCCTTCTAAGGGGCGGACAGCTACTATGCGGGCACCAGCCTTTTCGAAATAATCTTCCCAGAACTTCAAATTGCGCTTCGTCTGAAGTTGGGGGCTATTCATCAGGTAATGGATTTCGATTTCACCGCCACGCAAATCGGCCTGAGCTTTCTTTCCATAGTCAGTGGTAGCAAAGTTGGCAAAATCAATACTGCCCCGATACATACTAAATTGCGGGGTGTTGTGAAGCATGTCCGACAAGATGATAAGGCGCCGTTCCCCTCTAACATCATGCTTTCGGAAGGCATTAATACCCACAAGCTGCATCATCTCGAAAATAGGTGACGTCTTTGCAGACTGCGTTGATACGAGAGCTTCAGTTTGTTTTACTAGCGGTCCAGCAAAGCGTTCTTCATATTGGCGCCTTAGCTTTTTCAGATTGGCAGACCACTCACTTTTCTCTGCGCCTGTCCCTGGATTGCATAGCTCAGCAATTGGAGCAGCAGTTTCTCTGAAGTCCTCGCCAAGCACGAAAACAGAAAACAGATAACCTTCCGGTATGCGTTTTTCAATAAGCTCATGAACAATAACTGAGAATGCTTGTTTTTGAGTAAATGTTAGTGGGTCCGTCTTGTCGACTAATAGAACATAATGACCTTTTGCACCGTCCTTAGGACACAAAGTATCTGTGTCGAGTCCTTGAGGCTGCGAAATAATGGCGTACGCTATACCACCAATTATCCCAATCAACACAAGGAAGAGTGTGGCGCCTAGAAGCAAATCATTATTGCGCCGTTTGCGTGCTCGTCGTCCAAGTTTTGTCATGATTGGTTTTCCTCTGATGGGAAATGGATGTCTAACGGTTTAAGCCGGTCAAATTGTTGGTTGAACGCAGCCTGAATCCGAGCGCGTATATCTTCTATTTCTGCTAGAAGACGGGCAACAAGCTCCTTTTGATTGAATAGGGCAGCTTCATCTTCGTTAGTTGCAAAGTCGATTTCCTGGATTGGCTGTAGTTCGGGTTGCCGGTCGAAATACTCAGGAGGAGGGAGACCTTTCCTATGGAGTTGGTTTTCTGTCCGGAACTTGCTGAGCAAAGCGTTGAGAGAGTGGTCTGCATCCTGGATGGCATTGGCGAGTCTCGAGCCTGCCATCTTCTTGTCGTTGATGGTGTCTGCGAATTTTGCCAACGAAACTTGAGATTGGTTCGCTACCTTGTCGAGGGACTGTAGTTCTTCGTCCTTCAGTTCCTCAAGTTCACTGCGAAGTCCAGCGAGCTCGTCCTCGTAGTCATCGATGGCCTCAATGGTTCGTCTCGTTAGAGAGCCGTAACGTGGATAGAGGTCATCACTGGTCAGTCCATCAATCAGAGCTGCTATTCCAAAGGCAATACTGATTCCGAGAAGGGTCCAGGAAAACATGTCGTGTAAAGAGAATGGATGCGCCAGCATCGAGTCGAGAGCAGCCTTGCCTGGGTCAATAGCCTCAGCGATTAGCGCATCTCGATAATGGGCGATTCCCAAACCAACTGTGGACATCGTGAGCAATGATGCCGCAACGGAGAATCCCCCTACTGTTTTCCAACCGAACGATACGTGGTTGATATATCGGACAGGGAATTTACCGAAAAAGAAAGCAACGACGACGTTGAACGCAGCAAGAATGCCGGCAGTGACAAAGCCGCCCACTAATCCTGAGTCGAGACCGAGTGCAAAGAATTTCGCATTGCACATGCCCTCAACGACGATAAGCAGGAGCAGAATTACGATTCGAACAAAAGTTCCTGTTGCTGTTGGGTAATGCGCATCTCGGAACAGCTTGTTTTGTTCCCTAAATGATGCTAACTCGGATTTTTTTCTTTTAGCAGTCTCACCAAGACTTCGAATAAGACTGTCTTGTTCTGATAGGAGCGCGCTCGCCTTACGCTCAAACTCTTTGTCCGCCTGGCTTGCACGATTAGCGTCTTGGGTAATGTTTGTCCGAGCCAAGTTCTGACTGAGAACGTTTAGTCTTAGGACAGCCCAGTCCACATAGTCTTGTCGAGCCTTCTCGACCCGTTGGACGATTGCTGCTTCTGGTCCTGATAGAACCTTAGAATTTGGTGCCGGAAGTCCGCCTTCCCCCAGTCTTGCAGCCTCTGCGACTAAGTTAAGTTCTCGAGCAATTTTGTCGACATCAATGGGGTAGAGGTCTGGATGAGCTTTTCGCGGCCCTCTTGCAACTGACGTGGTGAGCCAGGCCCAAAATTTCTTTAACAATCCCATGGAATCCCTTGTTCTATTTTTTCTGCCGAATCAGAAGCGTCAATGCTAAGTTAGCAAGACCGATATTTTGCCTTCGGTATGCTAGAAAACAATGTGAAATGGATAGTGTTGATAATTATCGCCCATGAGCGGCTGATGTTTGTGAGCGTGTCCGCAATACTTCTTAACGCTGAGCAGGTCCGAGAAGCGTGTCTTTCAGGCCCTCCTGCATCTTCTGGGAGTTGAGTGCCTAGGCTGACAGCAGTCCTAACCATCGGACATGATGTCGACGAGGCGCAACATGAGGGTGGTCTCGGCACGGGGGAGGGGATTGATTGAGCGGGCCATTTATCGCCGCCTAGGTTCCTCCTCGTCCTCCCATTTCTTGGTGCATGCATCACCCAAATCCGGTGAGATGTCGCCAATGACTTTGGCTTTGAGGATGACCTTGCCGTACTCGGATTGCTTGAAATTACCGTGCAGGAGGTCGGCAACGGACCAGATAAAAGAGGAAAGTGCTTGGCTGTTCATTGTTCTTTTATTTATGGCCTGGTAGCCAGGTGGCTTGTTCGTTGTTCTTGGGCGACGATTGACTGTGTAGCCGGGGAGAATTATGACTTGTGGGTCTATTGATGGCTAGCAGGACTCACCAATGGCGACTTCAGCGCAAATTTATTTCGAAGTCATGCCTTTCGCCTCAAATTGATTTCGGAAACCCCCGTGTTTTTTTTAGGTGCAGGTGGATGCGTCGCCGATACGCCGCCGAGAGGTTCACTCACTCGCAGCGCTTAGGGTGTCATGGACTCCATGATGCCGTATTGCGAATAAAGATTTGAGATGGCGCTTTCGCATCACCGGAGGAAAGTTTTCTGATGACATAGATGACTTCGTCATTGAATTTGTGCAGTGACTGCTGGGGGCTATCTCAACTTTATTTCATATCCCAACATTTATTTCTACATCCCAAATTTTCATTTGCAGTGACCAAGGGGGATTTGTGGACAACCTTCAACCGGACCGGGACGACGCACCTGATGTCGATCAGCGGCCTGCATGTGACCATGGTGGCCGCCATGGCCGGCTGGCTGGTGTCTTTCGCCTGGCGCCGCCGGTCCGCGCTGGCCTTGCGCTGGCCGGCGCAGAAGGCGGGGTTGCTGGCCGGCTGCCTGGCGGCCCTGGTCTACGCCCTGCTCGCCGGCTTCGCGGTGCCCGCCCAGCGTACCCTCTACATGTTGCTGGTTGCCGGGCTGGCCATGCTCTCGGGGCGCATCGTCGCGGCCAGCCGCATCCTCGCCCTGGCGCTGCTGGTCGTCGTGCTGCTCGATCCGTGGGCGGTGCTGGCCGCCGGCTTCTGGCTTTCGTTCGGCGCCGTCGGCGCCTTGCTCTACGTCGGCTCGGCGCCGGCCGGGGAGGGGCGTGGCTGGCGGGACAGGCTGCGCGCCTGGGGCGTCGTCCAGTGGGCGGCGACCTTGGCTTCCTTGCCGGTGCTGTTGCTGGTCTTCCAGCAGTTCTCGCTGGTTTCGCCGCTGGCCAATGCGCTCGCCATCCCGGTCGTCAGCTTCGTGGTCACTCCGCTGGCGCTGCTCGCCGCGGTGCTTCCGTGGTGGCCGATACTCGCGCTGGCGCACCAGGTGCTGGCGTGCTTGATGGCGTTTCTGGCGTGGTGCGCCGGGTGGCCGGTTTGGGCGGCGCCGGCGCCGCCTGTCTGGGCGGCTGCCGCCGCCGGCCTGGGGGTGGCGGTCTGCCTGCTGCCGCGCGGGCTGCCCGGTCGCTGGCTGGGCGGCATGTTGCTGGTGCCGGCGGTGTTCTGGCCGGTCGACAGGCCGGCCAGCGGCGAGGCCTGGGTCACCGTGCTCGATGTCGGGCAGGGGCTGGCCGCCGTGGTCAGGACCCGGGAACACACCCTGATCTACGATCCGGGGCCGTTGTACAGCGCCGAATCGGATGCCGGGCAGCGGGTCGTGGTGCCCTACCTGCGGGCACAGGGGATTGCCCGGGTCGATACCCTGATGGTGACGCACAGCGACACCGATCATTCGGGCGGGGCGGCGTCGGTGCTGTCGGCGCTGTCCGTCGAACGGATCAGTTCGTCGATTGCCGGCAGCCGGGGCGAGCGCTGCGTTGCCGGCCAGCGCTGGGTGTGGGACGGCGTCGGCTTCGAGGTCCTGCATCCGGCGGCGGATGCGTATGCCGCCGAGACCCGGCCCAACCACCTGTCGTGCGTGCTGCGCGTCGAGGCCGGCGGCCGGCGCATGCTGCTCACCTCCGACATCGAGGCGCCCGACGAGGCCGCGTTGCTCGCCAGGTATCCGGACGGCCTGGTGGCGGATATCGCGCTGGTCCCGCATCATGGCTCGAAAACCTCGTCGACGCCGGCTTTCGTCAAGGCGGTGGGGGCCGGGCAGGCGATCATCCCGGTCGGCTACCGCAATCGCTTCGGCCACCCCAAGCCGGAGGTGGTCGGGCGCTACGAGGCAAGCGGCGCGCGCCTCTGGCGCACCGACCGGGACGGTGCCCTGCGCGCGGTGCTGAACCGCGAGGGGGCGTCGATTTCGGCCTGGCGGCAAGAACATCGCCGCTATTGGCACGGCCGGTGATACATTTCCGCTGGAGGAGGTGGCTATGTCATATACACAACGAACCGTGCAATGTATCGGGCCGTCGGGACTGCACCGGATGGCCTATACCGAGTGGGGCGCCCGCGACAATCCGCGCGTGCTGGTCTGCGTTCATGGGCTGACCCGCAACGGGCGCGACTTCGACGCGCTGGCCGAGGCGATGTCGGCTCACTACCGCGTCATCTGCCCCGACGTGGTCGGCCGCGGCCGCAGCGGCCGCCTGCGCGATCCGGCCGGCTATGCCATCCCGCAGTACGTCGCCGACATGGTGACGCTGATCGCCCGCCTCAACGTCGACAGCGTGCATTGGGTTGGCACCTCGATGGGCGGGCTGATCGGCATGGCGCTTGCCGCCCAGGACGGGACGCCGATCCACAAGCTGGTCCTCAACGATGTCGGGCCGCTGATCACCGTCGAGTCGCTGCAGCGCATCGCCACCTATGTCGGCACCGATCCCGACTGGGCGACCTTCGACGAGGCGCTGGCCTACGTCAGGTTGGTCAGCCAGCCTTTTGGCGACCTGACCGAGGCACAGTGGTATCACCTGACCGAAACCAGCGTGGTGCAACGTCCGGACGGACGCTGGGCCTTCCGCTACGATCCGCGCATCGCCGAGCCGTTCCGGGCCGCCTTCGTGGACAAGGACATCGACCTGTGGCCGGTCTACGACCTGATCGCCTGCCCGACGATGGTCGTCCGGGGCGCCGACTCGGACCTGCTGACGCGCGACACCTGGCAGCGCATGGAAACGCGCGGGCCGTGCGCGCGCCTGGCCGAAATTCCCGGGGTCGGCCACGCCCCGATGTTCCAGTCGGACGAGCAGATCGGCGTCGTCCGCGATTTTCTGTTGAGCGCATGAAACACGTTACCGTCCACGGCCTGAAACTCGAGTATCGCGACTACCCGGCCAGCCTGCCCGGCCGTCCCACCTTGCTGCTGCTGCACGAAGGCCTGGGCAGCGTCAGCATGTGGCGGCATTTTCCCGAAAAACTGGCGGCGCGGACCGCTTGCCGCGTCATCGTTTGGTCGCGCGCCGGCTATGGCGGTTCGCAGCCCTACCCGGAGCCGCGCACCGCGCGCTACATGCATCGCGAGGGCGAGGAGATGTTGCCCGCGTTGCTGGCGGCGCTGGAGATCGACAAGCCCATCCTGATCGGTCACAGCGACGGCGGCAGCATCGCGCTGATCTGCGCCGGCGCCCATCCCGGGGTGCCGCTCGGCGTCGCCGTGATGGCGCCGCACGAGTTCGTCGAGGAAGAAACGCTGGCCGGCATCCGCGCGGCGCGCAAGCTGTGGGAGGAAACCGACTGGCCGCACAGGCTGGGGCGCCATCACCGCGACCCGCAGCGCGTCTTCAGCGACTGGAACGATTGCTGGCTGTCGCCGGCGTTTCGCAACTGGAACATCGAGGACTGCCTGCCGAACATCCGTTGCCCGGTGCTCGCCATCCAGGGTGAAGACGACGAGTACGCGACGATGCGGCAGATCGAGGCCATCGCCGCTGCCGTCCCCGGCACGCAGCTCCTGAAGCTGGCCCGCTGCGGCCACTCGCCGCAGCGCGATCAGGAGTCGGCGGTGCTCGATGCCCTCGACGCCTTCATCAGGCGCGCCAGCGGGTCCTGACGGTAGTAGCGGACGAGGAGGTCGTAGAGCGCGGGGTATTCGTCGGCGACGACATCCGGCAGTTCGAAGAAGCTTTCCGACAGCACGGCGAAGAACTCGCCGGGCGTATCGCTGGCGTAGGGGTCGATGATCGTCTCCTCGCCGCTGTCCACGCGCCGGCAGAAGTCGTCGTAGGCGGCCAGGAAGGTCTCGCGCCACTTGCCCTCGTCGATGCCGCTGTGCAGCGACGGCATGCCGTCGGCGTCGCCGTTGAGCATGTCCAGCTTGTGGGCGAATTCGTGGATGACCACGTTGTAGCCGTCGCCGGCCATCTTCACGTCGTGCCAGGAAACGATCAGCGGGCCGCCCGCCCAGGCTTCGCCGGAGAGCACGTCGTCGTACTCGTGCACGACGCCGCTGTCATCCTCGATATGGCGGCGAACGACGAATTCGTCGGGGTAGACGATGATGCCCACCCAGTCGCGGTAGGCGCTCAGGCCGAGCTTGAGGATGGGCAGGCAGCCCTGGGCGGCGATCGAGACGCAGATTTCGTCGCTCAGTTCGAGGCCGCCGGCGGTACTGAATTCCTTGCTGCCGAGGAAAGCCTCGGCCATGTCCTTGAGCTGCGCCTGCTCGGCCGGGCTGAGGATTTCGAGGAAAGGCATCGACGTGACGATCGCCGCCCACAGGTCGTCGGGAATACGGCTGGGTTTCCGGCCACGCAGCTTGTCGAGCAGTCCGATCATCGTTTCATGGTCAGCCAAATCCCGGTGAAGATCAAGCCGATTCCGAGATAGTGGAACCACAGCGGGATTTCGCCGAGGAACAGGAAGGAGAGCAGCGTTCCGAAGACCGGCATGAGGTGGATGAACAGGCTGGCCTTGTTGGCGCCGACGTCGGCCACGCCCTTGTTGTAGAAAATGTAGCCGACGAAGCTGGGAAAGATGCCGACATAGGCCAGGGCCGACAGCGAGGCCCAATTCACGTTGAGCTGCCGCCCTTGCCACAGTTCCCACGCATAGGCCGGGCCGAGCGCGGCGAGGCCGATCGCCACGGTGCTGCCGAGCATCAGCATGGGGTGCACGCCGGCCGGCCGCCAGGCGAGGGCGACGGTGTAGATGGCCCAGTCGAGCACGGCGACCAGCATCCAGACGTCCCCGACGTTGAGGTTGAGGTGGGCGAGCACGCCCGGGTCGCCGCGCGACACGATGGTCAGCGCGCCGGCCAGCGAGACGAGCACGCCGACCGCCTGCGCCGGACGCAGGTGCTTGCCGAGGAAGGCCCACGAAATGGCGATGGTGGCGATGGGCACGAAGGAGTTGAGCAGCGCCGCGTTGGTCGCCGTGGTGTGCTGCAGGGCCAGGTAGGCGAAGGTGTTGTAGCCGCCGACGCCGAGGATGCCCAGCACGAGCAGGGGTTTCCAGCCCCGCTTGAGCAGGGGCCATTGCGTCTTGAGGTGGGGGTAGGCGAGGGGGGCGATCAGCACGAAGGCGATCATCCAGCGCCAGAAGGCGAAGGTCAGCGGTGGAATGTCGCCGCGCGCCCCGCGGCCGATAACCATGTTGCCCGACCAGAACAGGACGGTCAGGGTGAGCAGCAGGTAGGGGTTGGCGAACAGTTTTTGCATGGTCGGCGGATTATGCCTGAAGGCGGCGAGGCCGTTGGCGCACTGCGTCCGGCGAGCAAATCTATGCGGCCCGGCATGGCCAGGCCGGGGATCGGTCTTATAATGTCGAACCATGGTTTCCGTCGTCCATTCCGTCGCCGCGCTGAGCGACTTCGAGCAGTTCCTCGCCACGCTGGCGGAGGGCCTTCCCGCGGCTGACGCCGAGCGTCTGAGGCGAGCCGTCGAATATGCCTGGGAGACCTATGGCGACCGCACGCTGGGCAGCGGCGAGCGCATCTGGTCGCATGCCCTGGGCATGGCGGTCATCATCGCCGGCCTCAAGCTCGACGCCGAGTCGCGCATCGCGGCGGTGCTCTTCGCCATTCCGTCGCACGACGAGCACGGCATCGCCCGTATCGAGGAACGTTTCGGCAAGCCGGCGGCGCACCTGGTGCATGGCATCTCGCGCCTGAACAAGCTGCGGCCGATCACCAAGGGTTTCGTGGCGACCAACATCGAGGCCGGCGAGGTCAATCCGACCGAGATGAAGGCGCAGGTGGAAGTGCTGCGCAAGATGCTGCTGGCCATGGTCGAGGATATCCGCGTCGTGCTGCTGCGCCTGGCCAGCCGGACGCAGACCCTGCGCTTCTATGCCGCCAACCCGGACGAACTGCGCGTGCAGGTGGCGCGCGAGACGCTGGAACTCTATTCGCCGCTGGCCAACCGGCTGGGCGTCTGGGAACTGAAGTGGGAACTGGAGGACCTCTCCTTCCGCTTCATCCACCCGGACACCTACAAGAAAATCGCCAAGATGCTCGACGAGAAGCGCAGCGAGCGCGAGCAGTTCATCGTCGACGCGGTGGCCCGGGTTCGTGGCGAGCTGGAAGCCGCCGGGGTCCGGGATGCCGAGATCTACGGCCGGCCGAAGCACATCTACAGCATCTGGAACAAGATGCGCAAGAAAGGCGTCGAGTTTTCCGAGGTGTACGACGTGCGCGCCCTGCGCATCATCGTCGACGACCTGAAGGACTGCTACACCGCGCTGGGCATCGTGCACAACCTGTGGCTGCCGATTCCCAAGGAATTCGACGACTACATCTCGAATCCCAAGGGCAACTACTACCGCTCGCTGCATACCGCGGTGCGCTGCCCGGACGGGCGCAGCCTGGAAATCCAGATCCGCACCTGGGACATGCACAAGCACGCCGAACTCGGCGTCGCCGCGCACTGGCGCTACAAGGAAGGCAGCAAGCGGACGCACGAGGACGACTACGACGAGAAGATCGCCTGGCTGCGCCAGCTGCTGACCTGGAAGGACGAAGTCGCCGACAGCTCGGACTGGGTCAAGCACTACAAGCAGGCGGCGCTCGACGAGACGATCTACGTCATCACGCCGCAGGGCAAGGTGGTCGACCTGCCGGCCGGCTCGACGCCGGTCGATTTCGCCTACCGCGTGCATACCGATCTCGGCCACCGCTGCCGGGGCGCCAAGGTCGGCGGCCAGCTGGTGCCGCTCAACACGGCGCTGGAAACCGGCCAGGAAGTCGAGATCGTCACCGCCAAGCATGGCGGGCCGTCGCGCGACTGGCTGAACCCGACCCTGGGCTACATCCATACCAAGAGCGCCCGGGTCAAGGTGCGCTCGTGGTTCTCCAACCTGGCGCTGGAGGAAACGCTGGCCGAAGGGCGCGGCATCATCGCCAAGGAATTGCAGCGGGCCGGGCAGACCGGGGCGAACATCGAGGAACTGGCCCACAAGCTGGGCTTCGCCAAGTCCGACGACCTCTATATCGCGGCGGCGCGCGGCGACCTCAACCAGCGCCAGTTCCAGTCGGTGGCCAAGGGCGGCGACCTGCTCGCCGAGACCCAGCTGCCCGACGAGGTGGTGGCCAAGCCCGCCAAGCCGGTGGAAGGCAACCAGGGCATCCTGATCGTCGGCGTCGACAAGCTGCTGACGCAACTCGCACGCTGCTGCAAGCCGGCGCCGCCCGACGAAATCCAGGGCTTCATCACGCGCGGCAAGGGCATTTCGATCCACCGCATGGATTGCCCCAATTTCGCCAACCTGGCGGCGCTGCACCCCGAGCGCGTCATCGAGACCGACTGGGGCGTGCAGACGACCGGCGTCTTCGCCTGCGACATCGTCGTCGATGCCCATGACCGCCAGGGCCTGCTGCGCGACATCTCGGAAATCTTCACCCGCGAGAAGCTCAACGTGGTGGGTGTCAATACCCAGTCGAAACAGGGCAAGGCGCACATGAGCTTCACCGTCGAGATCACCAACCTGCAGCAGTTGCAGCGCACGCTGACGCTGATCCACGAAGTCGAAGGCGTGGTCGGCGTCCGCCGCGCCTGATCACCGGAGAGACCGCATGAAAGGCCATTTTGCCGCCATCGCCCTGATCGTCATCGGCGCCATCGCGCTCGGCGTCAATCTCGACCTGTTCGAGGTCGACCTGGTCGCCCTGATCAGGAAGTGGTGGCCGCTGGCCTTGATCGCGCTGGGCGTCGGCCTGTTCCTTACGCCGGACGATCGAAGCCGGCGCTGACGACCCGGTCGCGGCCGGCGTTCTTGGCCGCGTACAGCGCCGTGTCCGCCCGGTGCAGCAGGTTCTCCAGGTCGGCCGACGGCCCCGCCGGCTTGGCCGCCACGCCGATCGATATCGTGCAGGCGAGCCGCTTTTCGTCACCGATGTCGATGGTTTTGCCGGCAACCGCCTGCCTGAGCCGCTCGGCGACCTGTTGCGCCTGCTCGGCGCCGGTTTCCGGCAGCAGCACCGCGAACTCTTCGCCGCCCAGGCGCCCGGGGATGTCGGTCTCGCGCAGGGCCTGGCGGATTTCCCGGCTTAGCGCCGCGAGCACGAGGTCGCCGGCGCGGTGCCCGTGGTCATCGTTGACCCGTTTGAAATGATCGACGTCCAGCATCAGCAGCGACAGCTCACCGCCGTAACGGGCGCTGCGGCTCAACTCGTGCCTGGCCAGGCTCATGAAGTGGCGGCGGTTGAACAGCCCCGTCAGTTCGTCGTATTGCGACAGGCGCTCGAGTTCGCGCTGGTAGTGCTTGATCTGCGTGATGTCGGTGGAGATGCCGCAGATGCCGGTGATTTCGCCGGCCGGATTGCGCGTCGGGAATTTCACCGACAGGAAGTATTTTTCACCGTCGGCGGTCGATAGCGATTCTTCGACCTGCAGCGCCTGGCCGCTGCGCATGACCTCGAGGTCGCTGACGCGATAGGCCTCGGCTTCGGCGGGGGCGTAGATTTCGCTGTCGAGCTTGCCGAGAACCTGCTCGCGAAGCTTCCCGGTGACTTCCTCGTACTTCCGGTTGACCAGCAGCTTGCGGCCCTGGCGGTTCTTGACGTAGGTGACCGAGGGGATGTTCTCGATCACGTCGGCCAGGAAGTTGCGGCTTTCGGCCAGCTTGGAACGCAGCGCTTTCTCGATCGTGAGGTCGCGCACCACGCCGATGAAGAAGCGGTCGTCGGGGGTTTCGGCTTCGCTGACGCCGAGGTGCATGGGGAAGGTCTCGCCGTTCTTGCGCAGGCCGACCACCTCGCGTCCCTTGCCGATGATCTTGCGTTCGCCGGTGGCGACATGGTTGCCGATGTATTCGTCGTGCCTGTCGCGGTCCGGGTTGGGCATCAGCATCTTGACGTTGTGGCCCAGGACTTCGCCCGGGGTGTAGCCGAAGATGGTCTCGGCGGCCTTGTTGAAGGCGGTGATCCGGCCGACGCGGTCGATGCGGATGATGCCTTCCATCACGTTGTCGACCATCGCGGCGGTGGAGCGCTGGGCCGAGACGATCCGCATCATGGCCTGGATGCGGATGTCGAGCTGCAGGGGTTCGACCGGCTTGGTCAGGTAGTCGTCGGCGCCGGCCATGAAGCTGTCGAGCAGGGTGGCTTCGCCGGCATGGCTGGTGATGACGATGATCGGCACGCGGACCGGAAGCAGGATCTTGCGTATCTTCTTGATCGCTTCGAGCCCGCCCATGCCGGGCATCTCGATATCCATCAGGACGAGTTCCGGCGGTGCTTCGTGGAAGGCGGCAATGGCCTCCTCGCCGCTCTGGACATGGGTGACCGCGTGGCCGTTGTCGCGGAGCAGGTTGCTGATGTATTTGCCGACCGATACGCTGTCGTCGGCCAGCAATATGCGCAATGGATTCATTGTGGGCGGGATGCTGATCGTGCGGGATGCGGGTATTCCTGTCCGGTCACTATAACCGGAAGCGCCTGCCGCTGACGAGCCTATTCGGCCAGGTTTTCGATGAGAACGAAGAGGCGTCGATAGAACTCGGCGTCGGCGATGGTTTCCTCGCCGACCTTGACCAGCGAATTCTTGTCGGTCGGCCAGGGGACGGATATCGAACCGAGCCCGCTCACCGACAGGCCGGTGCTGCTGCCGCCCGCCTTCAGTTCGTAGCGGGTCTGCAGGGCGTTGGCGTAGATCGTCGTGTCGCGCCCGGTGCCCATGCAGGTCAGCGTGATGCGCAGCTGGACCTGGTGCTCGGCCTGCGGCTGGAAGAACTTGGAGCCCCGGATGTTGCTCGGCACCGAGGAATCCACCTCGTAGGCCTGGCTGAGCAGGGCGCGCTTGCCGTACTCGCAGAGAACCAGCGGCGGCAGGTCGCTGTGGTACTGGTAGGGCGTTTCCGCGTCAAAGTTTTCCGTCCGGTACACAGGTGCCGGAGCGGTGGAGCAGGCGGCAACCGCGAGCACAGCGGCGGCAACCGGAAAACGGAACAATGGGGAGCGGGACATCGGGTGGCGGGACAGGCAATCGGGCAGGTGGCTATCTTAACGCGCCACCCGCCGCTTGGCTGACCGGCGTCAGGCATTTCCCAGGTTGACCATCAGTTCGCCCTGGGCGTTGTGCGGTTTGCTGCGGCTCGAGCGGCGCCGCTGGTAGATGCCCTGGCAGCTCATCTCCCAGCCCTGCTGGTTGTCGGCCAGGTAGAACTTGAGGCCTTCGGTGATGACGCGGCGCTTCAGCTTGGGGTCGAGGATGGGGAAGGCCAGCTCGATGCGCTTGAAGAAGTTGCGCTCCATCCAGTCGGCGCTGGACAGGTAGACCGTTTCCTTGCCGCCGGCCAGGAAGTAGAAGATGCGATGGTGCTCGAGGAAGCGACCGATGATGGAACGGACGCGGATATTCTCGGACAGCCCCTTGACGCCGGGGCGCAGCATGCACACGCCGCGCACGATGAGGTCGATGTCGACGCCGGCCTGCGAAGCCTGGTACATGGCGTCGATCACTTCCGGCTCGACCAGCGAGTTCATCTTGGCGACGATGCGCGCCTTGCCGCCGGCCCGGGCGATCTCCGCTTCGGCCAGGATGCCGGCGACGACGTTCTGCTGCAGCGTGAACGGCGCCTGCCACAGGTGCTTGAGCGTGCGCGCCTGGCCGAGGCCGGTGAGCTGCTTGAACACCTCGCTGACGTCGCGGGTGACCTCGTCGTTGGCGGTCATCAGGCCGAAGTCGGTATAGAGGCGGGCGGTGCGCGGGTGGTAGTTGCCGGTGCCGAGGTGGGCGTAGCGCTTGAGGCCGCCATCCTCGCGGCGGACGATGAGCAGCGCCTTGGCGTGCGTCTTGTAGCCGACGACGCCGTAGACGACGTGGGCGCCGACCTGTTCCAGCTTGGTCGCCCAGCCGATGTTGGCCTCCTCGTCGAAGCGGGCCATCAGCTCGACGACGACGGTGACTTCCTTGCCGTTCTGCGCGGCGCGGATCAGCGACTCCATCAGCACCGAGTCGGTGCCGGTACGGTACACGGTCATCTTGATGGCCACCACCGCCGGGTCGGTCGCCGCCTGGCTCAACAGCTCGATGACCGGCGCAAAGGACTGGTAGGGGTGGTGCAGCAGGATGTCGTTCTTGCGGATGCTCTCGAAAATGTTCGCTCCCTTGGCCAGCCCTTTGGGGGTGCCGGGCGCGAAGGGGCGGAATTTCATGTCGGGGCGCTCCACCCAGTCCGGCACCTGCATCAGGCGGACCAGGTTGACCGGGCCGTTGACGCGATAGAGGTCGACCGGCTTCAGTTCGAACTGGGCGAGCAGGAACGCGGTCATCGCTTCCGAGCAGTTGTTGGCCACCTCCAGGCGCACGGCGTTGCCGAAGTGGCGCTGCGGCAGTTCGCCCTGCAGCTTGGTGCGCAGGTTGGTGACTTCCTCCTCGTCGACGAAGAGGTCGGAGTTGCGGGTGGCGCGGAACTGGTAGCAGCCGAGCACGGTCATGCCGGTGAATAGCTCGCCGACGAACTCGTGCAGGATCGACGACAGGAAGACGAAGCCGTACTCGCAGCCGGCCAGCTCCTCGGGCAGCCGGATGACGCGCGGCAGCACGCGCGGCGCCTGGACGATGGCGGCGTTGGAGCTGCGGCCGAAGGCGTCCTTGCCCTCGAGTTCGACGGCGAAGTTCAGGCTCTTGTTGAGCACGCGCGGGAAAGGGTGCGACGGGTCGAGCCCGATCGGGGTCAGCACCGGCACCATCTCGCGGTGGAAATAGTCGCGGATCCACTCGCGCTGCGCCTCGTTCCAGCCCGAGCGGCGCAGGAAGCGGATGCCCTGCTCGGCCAGCGCCGGCAGGATGATTTCGTTCAACTGCTGGTACTGCTCGGTGACGATGGCGTGCGCTTCGGCCGAAACCAGGCGGAAGGCCTCCTGTGCCGTCTTGCCGTCGGTGGTGACCACCGGGGTATTGGCGCGGATCTGCTCCTTGAGGCCGGAGACGCGGATCTCGAAGAATTCGTCGAGGTTGCTGGAGACGATGCACAGGAAGCGCAGGCGTTCGAGCAGCGGGGTGCGCTCATCCTGGGCCTGCGCCAGGACGCGGCGATTGAATGCCAGGAGTCCGAGTTCCCGATTCAGATAGTTTTCGGCCGGAAAACGGGGTTTCAGGTGGGGGTCGTTCATCGCGCAAGCTCCATGTGATCCTTGAAGTATAGGCCTCAAGTCCATCATTTTGTTGCACTAATGTTTCACTCGCATGACAGCGTCCCGGTGCGTCATGGCATGTGTCCCGGAAATTCATGGCGCCACGCTCTCCCCATTCATTCGCCTGAAACATTCGCTGCGTACCGTGTTGTTGTTTTTGGCGTTTTATGAGGGATTTCATGCAGGCCAAGGGTGCTTTGTCGATTCGTACGCGCATGCTGTTGATGGTGATCATCGGCGGCGGTTTCGGGCTGTTGCTGATGGTGACGGCCCTGGCCTCCCTGTCGGCGTTCCGGGGCGATGTCCGCCAGGTATCGGGCGAGGTGGCCGCCACCACGCGCGCCCTGGCGCTGCTCAGCGATGTACGGAGCGCGCTGCAGGTCCAGCAGCACGGCCTGAACAGCATGGTGCTGCGCAATTTCATGGCGGCCGAGTTCGACAAGGGGCAGGCCGAATACCAGGCGGGGCGCCAGCGCTTCTGGCAGCAGCTCGAGGCGCTCGAGGCGCAGAGCCGGCAATCGGCGCTGGTCGAACAGGAGCGGATTGCCGGGATACGCCGGCTGGGCGGCGAACTGAACCAGCTCTACGACCAGGTCCTGGCCGACAACGAACCGGGCATGCCCAAGTACGCGCTGATGGTCGATGCCGCCATTCGCGATGCCGATGCGCCGCTGATGGCGGCCTTGGCCGACTGTTACGCGGCGATCAGCGAGCAGGCCTCGGCCAGCGCCGGCCGCGCCAGCGAAGTGGCCGATGCGCGCTACCGGGAAAACCTCGCTGTCATCCTGCTGGTCGGCGTGCTCGGCGCGTTGATCTCGCTGGGTTTTGCCGTCTGGTCGTCGCGTCACATCCTGCGTCGCCTGGGCGGCGAGCTGGAACCCGTCGTGCGGGCGACGACGCGTGTCGCGGCCGGCGACCTGACGCAAAGCGTACTCTCCGGAAAGGCCGCCGCCGATTCGCTGGTCGCCTCGGTGGAGCGGATGCAGGACAAGCTGCGCGGCCTGATCGCCGACGTCAAGTCCGGCGCCGAGGTGACCTCGGACAACGCGCTCGCCCTGCAGCGTTCGGCGCGCGAGGTGGCGAGCACGACCAGCCTGCAGAGCGATGCGGCGGCGACCATCGCGGCGGCGATCCAGGAACTGACCACGGCCATCGCGGCGATGGCCGGGAGCGCCGGGAATGCCGCCGATGCGGCCAAGCGGACGCGGCAGACGGCGGGCGACAGCGGCCTGGTGATTCATCAGGCGATCGACGAGATCGGCCACATTTTCGAGCAGGCCACGGCATCGACCATGGCCATGGGCGAATTGCAGGAGCATACGCGGGACATCTCGCGCTTTGCCCGGGAAATCAAGGATATTTCCGAGCAGACCAACCTGCTGTCGCTCAATGCCGCCATCGAGGCGGCGCGGGCCGGGGAGGCGGGCAGGGGCTTCGCCGTGGTCGCCGACGAGGTGCGCAAGCTGGCCAACCGCACCTCGGATACGACCTTCAAGATCGAGCAGCTGGTGGTCCGCCTGGGCGATGCCGCCGGCCAGACCAACGAGGCCGTGGTCGCCACCGCGGCCCGTGCGCAGCGCGGCACGGAGCTGGCGTCGGCGACCGAGGCGGCGATCCGCAAGATCGAAGCGATTTGTGAGCAGTCGGCGCTCGCCGCCAACGAGATTGTCGATGTGCTCGACGAGCAGCGCCAGGCGGCGGAACAGATTGCCCAGAATACCGAACGCATGGCGCAGATGATCGAGCGCGGCGCCCGGGCGGCCGGGGAGTCGTCGGCCTCGGCCGAGGAAGTGGCGTCGCTGGCGGCCAGGCTGCGCGACAGCACCCTGCAGTTCAGCGTCTGACGCCTTGATTCACGCCGCTGTAACATCGGGCCGCTAGTGTGCCCGCCAACCGAACGCTGATGGCGGAATGAAATTGTCCTCACCCATGCACAAGGCCGGCCTGGCCTGCTTGACGCTCGCCGCGCTGTTGTCGCTGGCAGCCTGTACCCCGCGCCAGATGATCGTCGACAACCTGGCCGACGCCTTGTCGGCGCAGGGGGCGGGCGGCGAGAAGGATCTGGAACTGTTGCGCGACGCGGCGCCGTTTCATTTGAAGCTGTCCGAATCGATCCTCCGCCAGAACCCGGGGCATCGCCCGCTGGCCGAGTCGGTGGCGGCCGGATTCACCCAGTACGCCTACGCCTTTGTCGCTTTCGAGGCGGACCGGGTCGAGGTGCGGGATGCGCGGGCGGCCGAGCGGCTGCGGGCGCGGGCGGCGAGGCTCTACGAGCGCGCCCAGCGCCATGCCATGCGTGCACTGGAAAGCGCCGCGCCGGGATTCGGGGCGGCGCTGGCCGCCGGCGACGAAGGGCGGCGGCCGACGCTGAGCCGGGAGCGGGTCGGCCTGGCCTACTGGGCGGCGGCGGCGTGGGGCGGCTGGATTTCGCTGAGCAAGGACGACCCCGACGTGGTGGCCGACCTGCCGCTTGCCGTGCGCCTGGCGCAACTGGCCTGGGCGGCCGATCCGGACTGGGGGCAGGGCGCCTTGACCGGCCTGCTCGGCAGCTTCGAGGCGGCCCGGCCGGGCGGCAGCCCGGCCCTGGCGCTGGCCCGCTTCGACCAGGCCATCGCCCAATCGGCCGGGCGCAGCGCCGGGCCCTTGCTCGGCAAGGCCGAAGGCCATGCCCTGCCGGCCGGCGACCGGGCGCTGTTCGAGCAGCTGCTGCGCCAGGCGCTGGCGATCCGGGAGGGCGCCGACAGCCCCCTGGCGACCGAGAACGAAGTGATGCGGCAACGGGCCGCCTGGCTGCTCGACAAGGCCGACGACCTGTTCTGAACCGAAAGCATGATGGAGAAGCGCATGAAATCCCTGAACAAACTGGCCGGCCTGCTGCTCGGCTGCATGCTGGCGGTCAACGCCCTGGCGGCCGACAAGCAGTTGCGGATCGGCACGCTGGCCACCAAGAACTCGCTCTACCACCGCCAGCTGATGGAGCTCGGCGAGGCCTGGCGCACCGCCCAGGGCGGCAATGCCCGCTACCTCGTCTATCCCGACGGCAGCCAGGGCGGCGAAACCGACATGGTGCGCCGCATGCGCATCGGCCAGCTGCAGGGCGGGCTGCTGTCGGTGGTCGGCCTGCGCGAGATCGAGCCGTCGATCGCCGCGCTGCAGAACATGCCGCTGATGTTCCGCAGCTGGGAGGAGGTCGATTACGTCCGCGAGAAGATGCGGCCGGCCATGGAGAAGAAGTTCCTCGACAAGGGCTTCGTCGTGCTCGCCTGGGGCGACGCCGGCTGGGTGCGCTTCTTCTCGAAGGAGGCGGCGGTGCGCCCCGACGATTTCCGCAAGATGAAGTTCTTCGCCTGGGGCAGCGAGGTCGAGCAGCAGGAAATCATGAAGAGCCTGGGCTACACGCCGGTGCCGCTGGAAACGGCCGACATCCTGCCGGCCATCCAGACCGGGATGATCAACGCCGTGCCGTCGACGCCGTATTTCGCGCTGGCCACGCAGGTCTATACCACGGCCGGCAACATGCTGGACCTCAACTGGGCGCCCATCGTCGGCGCCCTGATCGTTACCCGCAAGGCCTGGGACGAGCTGTCGCCGGAAGGCCAGGCCGCCGTGCGCGAAGCCGGGGCCAGGGCCGGCGTGCAGTTGCGCGCCAAGGCGCGCCAGGAGGTCGACGACGCCGTCGAGGCGATGAAGAAGCGCGGCCTGACGGTGAACAAGCCGAATGCCGAGCAGATGAGGGAATGGAACGACCTGGCCGACAAGCTGTACCCGAAGATACGCGGCAGGATGGTGCCGGCCGACAGCTTCGACGAGGTGCTCGGCTACCTGAAGGCCTACCGCGCCGGCAAGAAGTAGGCGATGGGCGCGCTCCGCTGGCTGGGCCAGTTCGATGCCCTGATCGCCGGCACGGCGCTGGCCCTGATGCTGCTGATCCCCCTGCTCGAGATCGGCCTGCGCCCGCTGTTCGGTCGGGGCATTGAGAACGCGCCGGTGCTGGTCCAGCATCTCGGGCTGGTGCTGGCCATGTTCGGGGCGCTGGTGGCCGAGCGTGGCCAGCACCTGAGTTCGCTGGGGGCGGGTTTTGCCGCTGCCGGCAATCCGTTTGTGCGCGCGGCGGCGCGCCATGTCGCCGGCGCCAGCGCGGCCGTGCTGTGCGGCATGCTGGCCCGGACCAGCTGGACCTTCGTGCTCAGCGAGATGGAGGCGCCGCGCGATATCGCCTACGGCATCGCCGGCTGGATGGTCGAGCTGGCCATGCCCGCCGGCTTCGGCCTGCTCGCCGTGAAGCTCGCCTGGCGCCTGGCGGGCCGGCCGGCGGCCCGGGCGTTGCTCGCCCTGGTTCTGCCGACCGCCGGCTTTCTGTTCGCCGCCCATTTCGACGGCAGCAGCCTGCCGTTCTGGCCTTTTGCGCTCTGGCTCGGCCTCGTGCTGCTGTGCGGGGCGCCGATCTTCGCCGTGCTCGGCGGCCTGGCGCTGGCCCTGTTCTGGAGCGAAGGCCAGCCACTGGCCTCGGTGCCGCTGAGCCATTACCAGATCACCGTCAATCCCTCGCTGCCCGCGCTGCCGTTGTTTACGCTGGCCGGCCTGCTGTTCGCGCGGACCGGCGCGGCAGCCCGCCTGGGTGCCCTGTTCGCCGCGCTGTTCGGCAACGGCATGGGCGGCACGGCCATCGCCGCGGCGGTGCTGTGCTCGTTCTTCACCGCCTTCACCGGCGGCAGCGGGGTGACCATCCTCGCCCTCGGCGGCCTGCTGCTGCCGCTGCTGACCCGGGCCGGCTTTCCCGAGCAGCGCGGCATCAGCCTGGTGACCAGCGCCAGCGCGCTCGGCGTGCTGCTGGCGCCGTCCGTGCCGCTGATCATGTTCGCGATCATCGCCCGGGTGCCGATCAACACCATGTTCCTCGCCGGCGTCCTGCCGGCGGTGGTGATGGTGATCTTCCTGCTGCTGGTCGGCGGCTACCTGAGGCGCGGCGCCAGCCTGCCCGAGGTGGCGCTTCAACACCATGACTACCGCGCCGTCCGCCCGGCCTTGTGGGCAGCGAAATGGGAGCTGCTGGCGCCCGTCGTGGCCATCGGTTCGCTGGTCAGCGGCATCGCGACGCCGACCGAAAGCGCCGCGCTGACCGCGGCCTACGCGTTGCTGACGCAGGCGCTGGCGCACCGCGAACTCGACTGGCCGCACATCCGCCAGGCGCTTGCCGACTGCGCCGAGGTCATCGGCGGCATCATGGTCATCCTCGGCATGGCGCTCGGCCTGACCAACTACCTGGTCGACGCCGGGATTCCCGACGCCGCGATCGAATGGGTGCAGTCGGTGCTGCCCAACAAGTTCGCCTTCCTGGTCGCACTCAACCTCTTCCTGCTGCTGGCCGGCGCCCTGATGGAAATCTACGCGGCGATTGTCGTTCTCGTCCCCCTGCTGCTGCCGGTGGCGATCAGCTACGGCATCGACCCGGTGCATTTCGGGGTGATCTTCCTGGCCAACATCGAGATGGGTTTCCTTTGTCCGCCGGCCGGGATGAACATCTACTTCGCCTCGGCGATGTTCGCCAAGTCGGTCCGCTACGTTGCCGTCTCGGTACTGCCCGCGGTGCTGGCCATGCTGCTCGGCGCCCTGGCCATCTCGGCGCTGCCCTTCCTGGCTACCTGGCTGCCCGGCGTGTTCGGCATGGGGGCGGGCTAGGGCTCAGCGGACGCCGAAGCGGGCGTTGTCGATGCGCCGGATTTCGTCGTCCGGCCGGATGTCGAGCAGGTTGACCACCTTGCGCACGCCGGCCGTGCTGCGGGCGATGGCGATGGCCGCCCGGGCTTCCCGCTCGCTGACCAGGCCCATCACGAACAGCACGCCGTTTTCGCTGACCGGCTTGACGTGGTTGCTCGCGACCTGGTCGTTGTCGAGCAGGCGGGCCTTGTATTTCGACGAAATGAACACGTCGTTGCTGCGCGAACCGAGGCTCGATACCGGGGCGACCTGCAGTTCGTTATGCACCTTGCGGATGCCTTCGATGCCTTCGGCCATGGCGCCGATATCGGCCCGGGCGTTGTCGTCGGGAACTTCGCCGGAAACCAGCAGCACGCGGTCGAAGGCCGTGAAATTGACGTTCGCGTTGTCGCGATAGCGGGCCGGCAGGCGGTTGCGCCCCTTCCATTCCGAGGTTTCGTCATCGGCCTGGATGCCGGTCGAGCGGCGGTCGTGGTAGCTGATGGCGGTGCCGGCGGCGCCGGTGGCGATCAGCGCCGGGACGCAGGCGCCGAGCAGGGGCAGGGAAAGGGCGAGGGCGGCGAGGAGGCGGGGCGGGAAGGGAGTCATGGCATAGGGGCGGGATGGGAATGCCGAGCAGCATCCGCCACGCAGTTGTCAATTCGATGACAGGCGCTTTCATCTGGCCTTAAAGCCCGGGAAACATTGCTTGCCCACAGTGCGGGGCATGAGTGCGCTTTCTCTTTCTCCCGCCGCCACCGTTTCCGCCCGCGGCCCCCGGTCGCTGATCCTGCTGGCGGTCGCAGTGCTTGCCTGGCGCTTCTCGGCGATCTCGCTGTCGGGTGCGACGCTGTATGTCGACGAGGCGCAATACTGGGTCTGGGCGCAGCGGCTGGAGTGGGGCTATTTCTCGAAGCCGCCGGGCATCGCGCTGCTTATCCGGCTGTCCACGGCGTTGTTCGGCGACGGCCTGCTCGGGGTCAAGGCCCTGGCCATGCTGTGCTACCCGCTCGCCGCGCTGCTTGCCTGGCTGCTCGCCCGGCGCTTGTACGGCGAGGCGGTGGCCTGGTGGTCCGCGCTCATCGTGCTGACCTTGCCGCTTTACGCCTGGCTCGGCCTGTTCGCCTCGACCGATGCGCTGCTGACGGTCTTCTGGCTGGCCGGCCTGTGCTGCTACCTGCGTGTTGTCGATGGCGACCGCTGGGGCGACTGGCTGGCCCTGGGCGCCGTGTGCGGCCTCGGCCTGCTGTCGAAATACACCATGGCGGTCTTCGTCGGGGCGGTTTTCCTGCATCTCGCCTGCTGCCACCGCGCGCGCCTGGTGTCATTCCGGCCGTGGGCGGCGCTGGCGCTGGCCCTGGCGATGCTGCTGCCGAATATCGCCTGGAACCTCGCCCACGACTTTCCGACCCTGCGCCATACCGCCGACATCACCGTGCATCGTCAGGCGGCCGGCCATGTCGGCGACCGTCTGCGCGCCCTGGCCGAGTTCGCGGCGGCACAGTGGCTGTCCTTCGGGCCGCTGTTCGGCAGCATCGCCGTGCTCGGCCTGTTCCGCCTGCGCCGCCTGTGGGCCGATCCGCCGGCACGTCTGCTGCTCTGCCTGGCGCTGCCTTTGTGGGCGGTCGTCGCCGTGCAGGCGGCCAGCGGTGGGGCCAACGGCAACTGGGCGGCGCCGGCCTTCGCCCCGGCCGCCATCGCCATCGCGGCGTGGCTGGTTGCCCGGCAGCGGCAAGGGCTGCTGGTCGCCGGCGTGGCGCTCAACGTCGCGCTGGCCGCCCTGGCCTGTCATGCGCCGGCCCTGCTGGCGGCGACCGGGGCGGCGCCAGCGGCACGCTACAACCCCTACCTGCGCGCCGTCGGCTGGGACGACCTGGCCGGGCAGCTCCGCCCCTTCGTCCTCGCCCATCCCGACGCAGTGCTGCTCGCCGACAACCGCAGCCTGCTGGCGCACATGGCCTACGAACTACGCGACCTGCGGCCACGGGTCGTCAGCTGGAATCCCGACGGCGTGGCCGGCGACCACTTCAAGCTGAGCACCGATCTCGGCAGGCATCTCGGCGGCGATGCGCTGTTCATCGCCGAGCAGCCGCCGGCGGCGGCCTTGACCGGCCGCTTTGCCGACACCCGCAAGCTGGCCTCGCTGCAGGTCAGGCTCGATGCCGGCACAACGCGACAACTGGAGGTGTATCTTGCCCATGAGTTCCAGGGTTACTGAACTGCGCCGGGCGTCGATCGCCTTTGCCTTGCTGGCCTGCGCCTTCGCGATCAGGCCGGATATCGACCTGGCCGTTGCCGCGCAGTTTCATCAAAACGGCTGGGCCTGGTTGCTGGCGCCGGACAGCCCGCTGGTGGCCTGGCCGTACCAGGCGCTGCCGCATTTCGGGCGGCTGCTGGTCGCGGTATTCCTCGCCTTGTGGCTGGCCAGCTTTGTTCGGCGCTTTGCCTGGCTCCGGGCGCAACGCCTGCTCTTCATCTTTCTGCTGGCCGGGGCGGTGCTCGGCCCGGTGCTGGTCGTCGATGCCGGGCTGAAAAACCACGTCGGCCGGGCACGGCCGGCGCAGACCGAGGCTTTCGGCGGCAGCCTGGCCTTCACTCCGGCCTTCGCGATCAGCGACCAGTGTCGGCGCAACTGCTCCTTCGTCAGCGGCCATGTGGCGACCACCGCCTTCATCATGGTCTTCGGCTGGCTCGGCTCGCCGCGCCTGCGTCGCCGCTGGCTGCTGGCCAGCCTGGCGGCCGCCGCCTACATGAGCCTGATCCGCATGTCGGTGGGCGGGCATTTCCTGTCCGACTGCCTGTTCGCCTGGTTCGCCACCTACTTCAGCCTGTGGCTGGTCGAATTCGCCTTCGCCCGGGCGGCCTGGCTGGACTGGGTGCGCGGCAGCTTCGTCGCCACGGCAGGTTTCGCTGCCGCCCGCGTCGCCAGGCCAGGCGGATGGCGAGGCCGAGCGAGTCCGGGCGGGTTCATGGTGTCGGGGCGTAACGGGTAGTCGGCAAGTTATGCACAATATCCGTGGATAAACGTGTTGATTAGTTGTGGATAACTGCCGGCAAGCGGCGCGCGGCCATTGGGGCGCTTGCTCTGCCTGCGCAATAGGCAGAAAAAAGAACCCCCACGCGGATGGGGGCGAAGCAGAGAGAGTTCTGCCGGCCATGGTAGAGGCGGCATCTTTCCGCAATGTGACAGCGCGACGCTGGATCGCCGTTCAGGCGCTGCGGCTGCCTTGGGCGCACGCCGGCGGGGCACTCTCGAGGGCGGCGAGCAGGGTGCCCAGCTTGGCTTCGGTTTCGGCCAGTTCCTGTTCGGGATTGGAGCCGGCGACGATGCCGGCGCCGGCCTGCAGCGTGGCTTGCCGGCCCTCGATCAGCGCCGAACGCAAGGCGACCGAGAACTCGCCGTCGCCCTCGGGCGTCAGCAGGCCGATGCCGCCGCTGTACCAGCCGTGGCGCCGTTCATCGTGGGCGGCCAGCCAGCGGCGGGCGGCCTCGCCGGGGAAGCCGCCGACGGCGGGGGTCGGGTGCAGGGCGCGCACCAGGTCGAACAAGGTGCTGCCCGCTCGGGCGCTGGCCGAAATGCGGCTGCGCCAGTGGCGCAGGCGTCCCGCCGGGTATTCGTCGGGCCGCCCGATCAGCGGCGGCGCGTCGCACCACGGCGTCAGCGCATCGACCACGGCACGGACGACCAGCGATTGCTCATGGCGGTTCTTGTCGTCGGCGAGGGCCGGCGAGCCGGGCCAGGCGGTGCCGGCTAGGGCGTCGACGTGGATCTGCCGGCCGAGCTTGCGGACCAGGCGCTCCGGCGTGGCGCCGAGGAAGGTGTGCTGCCCGTTGCCGTGGGCGTAAACGGTGCTCCCGGGCTGCTGGCCGTTGAGCGCGGCCAGGATGTCGGAGGGCGAGAAGGGGGCGCTGCCTTCGACCTGCCGGCAGCGGGTGAGCACGACCTTGTCCATCCGGCCGCCGGCGATATCGCGCAGGGCGGCGACGACGCGGGCCATCCAGGCTTGTTCGGCCAGCGGGTCGGGGCGCGCCGGGCGGGGGGCGGCCGTCCGCAGGCCGGGCGCGCCGGCCAGCCAGGACGGCCACATCGCCAGCGCCTGGCCGACGTTTCCCGCCGGCGCGCTGAGGGTGACCGAGCAGCGCCCGGCGATGCATTCGAGCAGGATGGCCGGAATGGCGACCACGGCGTTGGGGAGCGGCGCGGCGTTGTCGTCGGCGAAGGCGAAGCCGGCGAAGGCCAGGGCCGGGCCGGTGCGCCGCCAGTTCCGGCAGAATCCGGCGAAAGCGCTGTCCAGCGCGGCAAAGCGGTTGCTTCCGGCGCTCGCGACGTGCAGGGCATGGCCGATGCCGAGGCGGAATTCGCCGTGCGCCGGGCGGGCGCGATACCACCAGGGCTGGCCGGCGGGCAGCAGGTGCAGCCAGTCGGTGGCCACGGCGGGGAGTTCGAGGCGCAGGCTGAGCGGCGCCGAGGCCGGGGCGCCGGCCGCCAGTTCGCCCATCCGGCGGGCGGTTTCGGGCGCGGCGAGGTGGCGGAGCAGGGCGTGGATCACGCCGCCGCTCCGTCGGCCAGCTGGCGCAGCGCGGCCCGTTCCAGCTTGCCGGCGGCGTTGCGCGGCAGGCGTTCGAGGCGGCGCACCCGGCGGGGTACGGCAGCGGACGGAAGGTGCCGCCGGGCGTGGGCGATCAGGGCAGCGTCGTCGATGCTGCCGACGAACAGCGCGACGACGAGGTCGCCCCAGACCGGGTCCGGCAGGCCGGTGACGGCGATGTCGTCGACGCCCGGGCAGGCGGCGAGACAGGATTCGATTTCCTGCGGATGGACGTTGCGGCCGGCGCTGACCAGCATGTCATCGGCCCGGCCGAGCACGGTCAGGCGCCCGGCGTCGTCGATCCGGCCGAGGTCGCCGGTGGTCAGCCAGCCGTCGGGGTCGCATCCGCCGCCGTCGAGGTAGCCGGTCATCACTTGCGGCCCGCGTATGCGGATGCGGCCGTCGTCGCCGATGCGGAGGTCGTGGCCGGGCATGGCGCGGCCGACCATGCCTTCGTGCCAGTCGCCGTCGCCGGGCCGGAAGGTGGCGACCTGGGCCGCCGTCTCGCTCATGCCGTAGCTGACGTGGAGCGGCCAGCCGGCGGCCGATGCGCGGTCGTGGAGCGCGCCGGAGAGCGCCGCGCCGCCGATCAGCACGGCGCGCAGCGAGGCCGGCGGGGCGATGCCGAGGTCGAGCAGGCGGGCGAGCATGGCCGGCACCAGGGAGAGATGCGTCACCGGCCGGTCGTCCAGGTCGCGCCCGACGGCCTCGGCGACGAAGCCGGCGTGCAGCAGAACGCCGGCGCCGGCGCGCGCGCAGCGCCACAGGATGCTCTGGCCGCCGACGTGATAGAGCGGCAGGCAGTTTAGCCACAGGTCGCCGGCGCGCAGGCCCAGGCAGGCGTTGGCGGCCGCCGCAGCGGCATCGAGCTGGGCGGCGCCGAGCAGCACGGCGCGCGGCGTGCCTTCGCTGCCGCTGGTCGAGATGATCAGGGCGGTGTCGGGCGGGCAGGCGGCGAGCGAGGGCGCCGGGCGCTCCGGCGGCAGGGGGAAGAAGGCGCGCCGTTCGGCGCTGCAGCGGTAGGCGTCGAGCGCCAGTTCCAGGCTGCTGCCGCTGCGGGCGAGGGGGGCGCTGTCGGTTGGCGCGCACCCGATGGCGAGGGCGGCGAGGTCGGCGAACGACCATTCCCGGTCGCCCGCGATCAGCGCGGGGCGGTCCGGATATTCCGCAGCGGCGCGGACGATGTGGTCGCGGAGCGAAGCAGGCTTCATAAGCCGGCGATTATACGCAGCCGGCAAGCGCCGGCCGGTGAGCCAGATCAAAATTCCGCGTTGCCGGAGCGGCATGGCGCGGCCCGGGGCGCTGGCCCCGGAAGGCGCCGCTTATTGCTCGACGAAGGCGCGCTCGATCACGTAGTCGCCGGCTTCGCCGATATGCCCGGAAATCTTGAAGCCGTAGCCGTCGAGCATGGCCGAGATTTCCTTGAGCATGGCCGGGCTGCCGCAGATCATGGCGCGGTCGGTGGCCGGGTCGAGCGGCGGCTGGCCGATGTCCTCGAACAGCTTGCCGGAGTTGATCAGGTCGGTCTGGCGGCCTTCGTTGCGGAAGGCTTCGCGGGTCACCGTCGGGTAGTAGATCAGCTTGTCGCGGATGTCTTCGCCGAGGTATTCGTGGTCCTTGAGGTCTTCCTCGATGTAGTCGTGGTAGGCCAGTTCGTTGGTCCATCGCACGCCGTGGATGAGGATGACCTTTTCGAAGCGCTCGTAGGTCTCCGGATCGTGGATCAGGCTCATGAAGGGGGCGAGGCCGGTGCCGGTGGCGAACAGGAAGAGGCGCTTGCCCGGCTTGAGGTCGCGCAGGACCAGCGTGCCGGTCGGCTTGCGGCTGACGAGCAGCGAGTCGCCCGCCTTGAGGTGCTGCAGGCGCGAGGTCAGCGGGCCGTCCTGGACCTTGATGCTGAAGAACTCGAGATGTTCCTCGTAGTTGGCGCTGGCCACGCTGTAGGCGCGCATCAGCGGCCGTCCCTCGACCTCCAGGCCGATCATCACGAATTGCCCGTTGGTGAAACGCAGGGCCTGGTCGCGCGTGGTGCGGAAGCTGAACAGGTTGTCGTTCCAGTGATGGACGGAGAGGACGGTTTCGGTGTTGAAGGCGCTCATGGTTCGGCAATCGCTGCGAGGTGGATGACCGGCGCAGTGTAGCCTTGTTATTGATTCATATAAGCGGATAATTTGTGTATTGCTTATTTGAAAAATCGATATGAAATTCACCCTGCGCCAGATCGAAATCTTCTCGGCCATCGCCCGCGAACAAAACGTGTCGCGCGCCGCCGAGCGCCTGTTCATGTCGCAGTCGGCGGCCAGCAATGCGCTGGTCGAGCTGGAGCGGCAATTCGATTGCCCGCTCTTCGATCGCATCGGCAAGTCGCTGCACCTCAACGCCTCCGGCCGCGCCTTGCTGCCGATGGCCGAGCAGTTGCTCGACCAGGCCCGGGAAATCGAATCCTGCCTGGGGGGCGGCATCCTGGCGCCGCTGACGGTGGGGGCGACGCTGACCATCGGCAACTATCTCGGCACGCTGGTCATCGCCGACTACATGCAGCAGCACCCGGAGGCGCCGGTCAGCCTGCAGGTGGCGAATACGCAGACCATCGTCGAGCGGCTGCTGCGCTTCGATTGCGACATCGGCCTGATCGAGGGCGAGGTCAGCCATCCCGATTTGCTCGTCGAGCCCTGGCTGGAAGACGAGCTGGTGGTCTTCTGCGGGCCGGCGCATCCGCTGGCGGCGGCGGGCGTGGCCGACGCCGCTACCTTGGCCGGGCAGGCCTGGATACTGCGCGAACAGGGTTCGGGTACGCGTCGCCAGTTCGACCGCGGCGTGGCGCCGCTGCTCGGGCGCTATAACCTGCGCCTGGAACTGGAGCATACCGAGGCGATCAAGCGGGCGGTCGAGTCCAACCTCGGCATCGGCTGCCTGTCGCGGCTGGCGCTGCGCGAGGCGTTTCGCCGCGGCAGCCTGGTCGAAATCCGCACCCCCGAGCTGGACCTGCGCCGTCATTTCTACCGGGTACGACATGCCCACCGCCATGAAAGCCGCGCCGTGCAGACCTTTTGCGCGGTATGCGACCGCATGTGCAGCGGGGTGGGGCGCACCGCCGACCTGGTCCTGCCTTTCATCCCGTAGGGGCGCATGAAAAAGGCCGGAGATCGCTCTCCGGCCTCGTCGCCGCGCCCGATGCAGGGGGCGGTTACAGCCTGAAGCGGGCGACGGCGGACTTCAGTTCGCCGGAGACGCCGACCAGGGTATTCGCGGTGCTGGCGACGGAAGCGACCGCCGCCGTGTTTTCCTCGGACATCTGGGCGATGCCTTCGACATTGCGCGACAGTTCGGTCGATGCGCTGCGCTGCTCGCGCATGGCTTCGGAAATGCCGGCAATCGCGTCGCGCACCGTTTCGGTCGCCTCGCGGATGCCGTGCATGGAACCGCTGGCCTGCTGGGCCGAGGTGACCACGCCGGCCACCAGCTGGCAGTTGGATTGCATGCTGTCGACCGTCGTCGCCACGCTGTTCTGGATGGTGCTGATGACGCTGCTGATTTCCTGCACCGACAGGGTCGTCCGTTCGGCCAGCTTGCGCACCTCGTCGGCGACGACGGCGAAGCCGCGCCCCTGTTCGCCGGCGCGGGCGGCCTCGATGGCGGCGTTGAGGGCGAGCAGGTTGGTCTGGTCGGCCACGTCGCGGATGACGGTGGTGATGTTGCCGATCTGATGCACGTGTTCGGACAGCAACTGGATCTGCCGGGCGGTCTGGTCGATGCTGTCGGCCACCTGGTGGATCTGGGCTGCAGCCGTGTCGACGCCCTTGCCGCTCTCGATGGCCAGGCTGCCGGCTTCGTCGGCACGCTGGCTGGCATCGACGGCGCTTTCGCCGACATGGTCGATGCTGACGGTCAGCTGTTCCAGCGCCGCGGCGGAGGCGGCGGTCGAGCTCGACTGGTTTTGCGTGCTGCTGGAAACCTGCTGCGCGGTGGTGGACAGTTCGCTCGCCGAGTGGGCCAGGCGATCGCTGCTGGCGGCGATCTGGCCGACCACGCCGGCCAGGTCCTGGCGCATCTTTTCCATGGCCTGGATCAGTTGCCCGGCCTCGTCGTTGCCGATCTGGCTCGGCGTATTGCGGGTGGACAGATCGCCGGAAGCGATGCCGGCCGCCATGCGGTTGGCTTCGTTCAGGCGGGCCATCAGGCCGCTGCGGATCTGCAGGCCGAGAATGCCGACGGCGACGATGGCGACCAGCGAGGCGATGGCGGCCGTCCAGGTGGCCGAGGTCATGGTGGCTGCCGCATCGGCGGTTGATTTGTCGCTGAGCTTCTTGTTGTACTGCATGTGCTCGTCGAGCGATTTTTGCAGGCCCCGGGCCTGCGCGGTGACGCCTTCCAGGCTCTTCAGGGCTTCGTCGCTCCGCCCTTGGCGGGCAAGTTCGATGATCGGGGCGAGTGTCTGGCCATAGTCGGCAAAACCTTTCTTGACCTCGTCGAGCAGGCGCCGGTCCTCGGCGTCCGAAATCAAGGGTTCGTAGGCTTTCAGGTCATTCTGGATGCCGGTGCGGGCTTCTTCGAGCGACTTTATCGCTTCGTCGCGTTTTTGGGGGTCGCTGGCAGTGACCGTGCGATAGGCGCGGAGACGCAGCAGCAGGAAGGTTTTCCGCGCATCGCCAAGGATGAGCAGGCTGGGCACGACGTTGATGTTGCCTTCGTTGGCGGCGTCGTAGACCTTCTTCATTTGCAGGTAGCCGAATCCGGCAACCAGGGTCAGCGCGACGACGGCTGTCGCCATCAGCAGAAACAGGCGCTTGGAAATACTCATGATGAACCCCTCGGATCTATGGTGGCGCGTGCAAGGCAACGCTGCACCCGGTTTATTATTGAGCACTTATTATAGAACTGCACAAACCCTAAATGTGCAAAAAATGTTTATGCATTAAGGGGCGCGGCGAGGCATCCGGGGCCCTCGGCCGGTTCGGTCGGGGGGCGGGGAAACCCTTGTCGGGTGGGGAAAGGCGCGTTGCGGCCAGGCCGGGCGGTGCCGGCGAGCAAGGGGCGTGCGCCATCGAATCTGGCACTTTGGCCGGATTTGTCGATAGTGTCGGCGTTCAGACCGGAAGCGGGCAGTTGACGACCGGCGCGCGGCCGGTTGCCAGGTAGTCGCGGCAGCGTTCGATGTATTCGCGCGTGCTTTTCGGCATCGCCGTGCGGGCGCGCGAGATGTAGAAAATCAGGTCGCGGCCCTGGCGGATCAGTTGCAGGCCGTCGGACAGGTTGTAGGTCTGCGGCGAGTCGTCGTCGGCGGAGCGATGGTGCCAGTCGATGTCGGTCAGGCGCTCGCCGGCGGTGACCATGCGCGCCCAGACGTCGAAGATCTCGCTGTCGGTACGCAGGGTTTCGGTCTTGATCTTGGCAGCCGTCGCCAGGTCGAGCACCGGGGCGGCGATGTCGGCAAAGGCCGGAATGCCGCTGAAGGAATCGATCATCACCCGGGAAATCTTGTCGATGTCGCGCAGGACCTGGCCGATCTTGATGTAGCGGCTTTCGTAGAAATCCTCGAGCGGGATGGAGAAGGCGCGGAAGGGTTCGCCCCACAGTTCGTCAATGCCTTCCTCGCCGCTGCGGTGCAGCACGCAACGCCCCAGTTCCATGGCGTCGAGCAGGCATTTTCCGCATTCGCGCATCAGCGGGTTGTCGCTGAGGATTTCGATGCCGCAGGCCTGCAGTTCGACCAGCTTGCGGAAGATGTCGGCTGCACGGTTGAACAGCGCGCCGGCCAGCATGGCGCCCTTGACGCGCTTGCGGGCCGCGTCGGTTTCGGTCTCGTAGCTTTCGCGCGCTTCGTTGAGGCGGGTGCCGGGAATGTTCAGACCGTGTTCGGTATGGTTGAACAGGCGCCGGGTCAGGGCGTCGATCAGCTTTTTCTTGGCTTCCAGGGTATCGGCGGGAACCGGGTAGGTCTTGATCCAGTAGCCGTCGTACATCACGCGTTCGCGACCGTCGATGATCCGCCGCGTACCCTCCGGGCAATCACTCGAAGTGGTCGGGGGGGGCGTCAGCGATTGTGCAGTATTCATGGGGTGAGTGCCTGTGCGTTTTTGCGGACCGGTTTATTTGCAACCGGCCTCTATTTGCCATGCCGTTATCATGATGCAGCGCAGCGTGTGGCAAATTGTACTCCGATATTTAGGCCTTTGGTCATAGGTGAACTGTCCAGCCACAATCGTGCGCCGTGCAGTTCCGCGATGCGCGCCACGATCGCCAGACCGAGGCCGCTTCCCGGCTGTCCGGCCTGCTCCAGGCGGTGAAAGCGGCGGAGCACGGCGTTTCGTTCCGGTGCCGGAATGCCGGGGCCGCTGTCGCACACCGAAAGGCTGAGCCGCTCGTCGTCGCGGCTGATGCGCACCGCCACCCGGCCGCCTGGCGGGGTGTAGCGCACGGCGTTGTCGACCAGGTTGCGGATCAGCACGCGCAACCATTCGGCTTGCCCGGTGAGGATGGCGTCGTCGACCGAGGCGAAATCGAAATCGATGTTGCGGGCGAGGATCTGCGGCCCGAGGTCGGCGCATACCGATTCGGCCAGCGCCGCCAGATCGACGGCCTGCGGGTCGGGCAGGCCGGATTCGGGGTCGAGGCGGGCGAGCAGCAGCATCTGGTCGACCAGGTGGGCGGCACGGCTCAGGCCGCTTTGCAATTGCTGCAGGGAGCGGTCGTGCTCCTCGCCGTCCCGGGCGCGCTGGGCGACCTGCAACTGGGCCTGGAGGGCGGCGAGCGGGGTGCGCAGTTCGTGGGCGGCGTCGGCCGTGAAGCGGCGCTCCGCTTCGAGGTTCTGCTCGACGCGCTGGAACAGGCCGTTCAGCGCCTCGATCAGCGGGCGGATTTCCTCGGGAGCCGCCTTCGGATTGATGGCCTGCAGTTGCTGGGGGTCGCGGCTGGCGATCTGGCGGGCGACGCCGTGCAGGGAGGACAAGCCGTGACGGGTGGCCAGCCAGACCCAGATGCCGATCAGCGGCAGCCCGAAAAGGGCGGGAAAGAGGAGCCGCCAGGCGATATGGCCGATCAGTTCGTCGCGTATCCGGTGGTCCTCGCTGACCTGGACCTGCAGGCTGCGGCCATCGTTCCACTGGCTGTAGTGACGCCAGTGGCCATCGTCGTCCCGCATTTCGGAGAAACCGCCGGCCTGGGTCAGCGGGGTTTCGGGGGCGTTGTTGGAGCGGATCGCCAGCTTGCCGTCGGCGCGCCAGATCTGGAAGCGCAGCCGGCGCTGGTATTTGTGGCCGGCCGCGCCGAGATCCTCGACACCCTTGCCGGCATCGTGGCTGGCCAGTGCGAGCAGCGTCTGGGCCGCCTGGGAGAGCTGCGCGTCGAACAGTTCGTCGACTTCATGGTGGGCATCGATATAGCTGAAGGCCATGGTCGCCAGCCAGGCGGCCGAGACGCCGCCCAGGAGCAGGCCGAGCAGGCGGCGACGCAGGGAAAACCAGGCGGTGGTCATTTCGGGATGGTATAGCCGACGCCGCGCAGGGTGCGGATCAGGTCGCTGCCCAGTTTCCTGCGCAGGTGGTGAATGTGCACTTCAAGGGCATTGCTGTCGGGTTCGTCGCCCCAGCCGTAGAGCGACTGTTCGAGCTGCGTGCGGGTCAGCACGCGGCCGGCGTTTTCAAGCAGCAACTGCAGCAGCGAGAATTCCCGACCGGAGAGTTCCACCGGGCGCCCGTCGAGCGTGACCTGATGCGCGGCGGGGTCGATGGCCAGGTCGCCATGGATCAGCAGGGGCGCGGCGCGGCCTGCCGAGCGGCGCGTCAGGGCGCGGATGCGGGCCGTCAGCTCGTCGAGGTCGATCGGCTTGACCAGGTAGTCGTCGGCCCCGGCGTCGAGGCCGGAAACCTTGTCGCCGGTGGCGTCCCGTGCGGTCAGGATGAGGATGGGCATGGTCAGGCCCCGGCCGCGGGCGCGCTTCAGGACTTCCATGCCGGACAGGCGGGGCAGGCCGAGATCGAGGACGACGAAATCGAAAGGCTCGCCCAGCAAGGCCAGGTCGGCGGCGTCGCCGTCGCGCAGCCAGTCCACCGCAAAGCCGGCCTGGCGCAGGCCGATGCTCAGGCCGTCGCCCAGTTCGGGATCGTCTTCGACTAGCAGGATACGCATGGCGGGATTCTACGCCATGCCAATGGCACACCGGGCAAGGATCTCAGGGTGGGCGCGGCGATGGCGTCCGCTTGCCGATGCCCGGGGAGGTGGCAAGGCAGGGTGGAATTAATTTCCAATTTTTGATATATTTGTAAAATATGACTTCGCTGATTAAAATGATGCGTTTCTGGCTGCGCCTGTTTTTCCTGTTGTTGCTGGCCGTTCCGGTGGGGGCGGCGACGGCGCCGGTCGCCGAAAAGGTGAGCCTGCAGCTCAAGTGGCGGCATGCCTTCCAGTTCGCCGGTTACTACATGGCCAAGGAGCTGGGCTATTACCGGGCGGCCGGGCTGGAGGTCGAGTTTCGCGAGGCCGTGCCGGGCATGGATGTGGTGGCGGAGGTGATTTCCGGCCGCGCCACCTACGGCGTCGGAACGAGCAGCCTGATCCTGGAGCGCAAGGCCGGCAAGCCGGTCGTGGTGCTCGGGGTGATTTTCCAGCATTCGCCGCAGGTGCTGATCGTTCGCCAGGAAAGCGCGCTGCATACCGTGCATGCGGTTGCCGACAAGCGCATCATGCTCGAGCCGCATGCCGAGGAACTGCTCGCCTACCTTCGGCGCGAGGGCGTGCCGGTCGAGCGGATCAAGCTGCTGCCCCATTCCTTCGACGTCCGCGATCTGATCGACGGCAAAACCGATGCCATGTCGGCCTATACGACCAGCGAGCCGTATCCGCTGAACATGGCCGACTTCGCCTATGTCAGCTACACGCCGCGCTCGGCGGGGATCGATTTCTACGGCGACAACCTGTTCACCTCCGAGCGCGAGCTGCATCAGGCGAGCGCGCGGACCAGGGCCTTCCGGGAGGCGAGCATGCGCGGCTGGGAGTACGCCATGGCGCATCCGGAGGAAGCGATCGACCTGATCATCGGCAAGTACGCGCCGCACACCGAGCGCGAGTTCCTGCGTTTCGAAGCCGGGCGCATGGTGACGCTGCTCGCCACCGACCTGGTTTCGCCCGGCTACATGAATGCCGGCCGATGGCGGCACATCGCCGATACCTATGCCGAGATCGGCATGCTGCCGTCGAATTTTTCGCTGAGCGGCTTCCTCTACGACGGGGCGAGCGAGATCGACGTTCGCCGGTACTACGGCTATCTGGGTGTCGCGCTGGGCATCATCTGCCTGATCGGCGGCGTGCTTTTCTATGTCCTCCTGGTCAACCGGCGCGAAGCGCAGAGCAAGGTGCAGCTTGCCCTGCGGACGCAGGAGCTGCTCCTCCACAACCAGATTCTCGAACTGATCTCGCGGGGGGCGCCGCTGCCCGAGGTCCTGAAGGAACTGGCGCTGCGCGTCGAGCAGCTGCATCCGGGTTGCCTGTGTTCCATCCTGCTCCTCGACGACAGCGGAAAACACCTGAAGCACGGCGCGGCACCCAACCTGCCCGATTTCTACAATGCCGCCATTGACGGGCTGGCGATCGGCGATGGCGTCGGCTCCTGCGGAACGGCGGCCTACCGGGGCGAGCGCGTGGTGGTCGAGAATATCGGCACGCATCCCTATTGGGCGCCCTATCTCGAACTGGCCGGGCGGGCCGGACTGGGCGCCTGCTGGTCGCAGCCCTTCACCGGCCGCGATGGGCGCGTGCTCGGCACCTTTGCCGTTTACCGCCGCCAGCCGAGCAAGCCCACCGCGGCCGAGGTCGGGCAGATCCAGGATTACGCGAGCCTGGCCAAGCTGGCCGTCGAACGGCAGATCACCGAAAAGGCGCTCGCCCAGAGCCAGTCGCAATACCGGCTGATTGCCGAGAACAGCACCGACGTGATCTGGCTGATGGACTACCACACCATGCAGTTCAGCTATATCAGCCCTTCGGTGGAGCGCATGCGGGGCTGGAAGCCGGAGGAGATCATGGGCAAGCCGTGGACGGCGGCGCTGACGCCCAGGTCGGTGCAGCGGGTCGAGCTGATCATGCGCGAGAACATGGCGCGCCTGAAGGCCGGCGACATGTCGGCCCGTTTCGCCAAGGACGAGGTGGATCAGCCATGCAAGGACGGTCGCATCGTCCATGCCGAGGTGGCGACGACCGTGCTTCTCGACGCGCAGGGCCGGCCGAGCCAGATTCTCGGCATCACCCGCGATGTCACCGAGCGCCGGCGCGTCGAGGAGGAGCTCGACCAGTACCGCCAGCAGCTGGAACAGAAAGTCGAGGAACGGACGGCCGACCTGCTCGTCGCCAAGGAACTGGCGGAGGCCGCCAGCCGCGCCAAGACGACCTTCCTGGCCAACATGAGCCACGAACTGCGGACGCCGATGAACGCCATCATGGGCATGACCGACCTGGCCCTGCGCCGCGCCACCGACGAGCGCCAGCGCGACCAGCTGAGCAAGGTGGTGCGCGCCTCGGATCACCTGCTGGCGGTGATCAACGACATCCTCGACATCTCGAAGATCGAGGCGGATCGGCTGAGCCTCGAGAAGCTGCCCTTCCGGCTCGGCGAGGTTCTCGAAAACCTGCACAGCATGATCGGCGAAAAGGCCGCCGAAAAGGGGTTGTCGCTGGCCATCGACGTACCGCCGGCGCTGGCCGACATGTCCCTGTCGGGCGACGCGATGCGCCTGGGCCAGATATTGATCAATCTGGTCGGCAACGCGCTCAAGTTTACGCCGGCGGGTGCGGTGGAAGTCAGTGTCCAGCCGGGCGAGGAGCGGGATGGACACATCGTGCTGCGCTTCGCGGTGCGGGATACCGGGATCGGCATCGCCGAGGCGGACCAGCACCGGCTGTTCACCGCCTTCGAGCAGGCCGACGGTTCGACCACGCGCCAGTACGGCGGTAGCGGGCTCGGCCTGGCGATCTGCCGGCGGCTGGTCGAGTTGATGGGGGGCAGCATCGGGGTCAGCAGCACCCTCGGCGCCGGGAGCACCTTCTGGTTCACCGCGCGTTTCGAGCAGGTGGCGGAGCCGGACACGGCGGCATTCGCCATTCCCGCCAGCGGCGCCGAGGCGGACATCCTCGCTCGGCATCGGGGGGCGCGCGTCCTGCTGGTCGAGGACGAGCCGATCAACCAGGAGATCACCCGCGAACTGCTGCTCGGCGTCGGGCTGCGGGTCGATCTGGCGGCGGACGGCGAGGAAGCGGTCGAGCATGCCCGTTACACAGGGTACGCGCTGATCCTGATGGACATGCAGATGCCGAACATGAACGGCATCGATGCCACCCGGATGATCCGCACGCTGCCCGGGGGGCATGCGGTGCCGATCGTGGCGATGACCGCCAACGCCTTCAGCGAGGACCGTTTGCGCTGCCTCGACGCCGGCATGAACGACCATATCGGCAAGCCGGTGGAGTCGGCGCTGTTCTTCCGGACCGTGCTCCGCTGGCTCGACGGCGGGCAGCGCTGAACGAGCCGGTCCCGCCGGGCCGGGCGGGTCAGTCGAGATCCCACAGCCGATGCGCATCGAGCATCAGGCGGTAACGCAATTCGAGCGCATCGAGCTGGAGCAGGCGGGCCGAGAGCTGCGCCTCGTTGGCCAGTCGCCGGGCGGTCAGCAAGTCGTTCAGGCTGCCTTCGCCCAATTGATAGGCCCGTGCCGTCATGTCGGCGGCCCGGGTCAGCCGGTCGGCGGCCTGGCGCCCGGCCTGCCAGCCGGGTACGGCGGCTTGTGCCGCCTGGACCAGGGCGACCGCTTCGGCCACGATTTTCTGGCTGCTGGCGGCCTCGCGGCGTCCGGCCACCTCGGCCTGGGCCAGTGCCGCATCGCTGCTGGCCCGGCGGGCGGTGCCGGAGAGGGGGATGCTGACATAGGCGCCGACCACGCGTTCTTCGCCGGCGCGTTCCCGCGAAACATGCAGGCCGACGGTCGGGTCCGGCAAGCGGTCCCGGCTGCTGCGGCCGGCCATGATCTGGGCGCGCTGCGCCTCCTGGCGGGCCAGCCGGTATTCGTGGCTTTGCTCGAGGAGGGCGTTGATCCATTCCTCGTCGCTGCCGGGAATCGCTGTCGGCTCGCTCAGGCCGGCCGGGGCAACGACCGGCAGGCCCGGAAAGCGGCGCCGCAGGTCTTCGCCGGCGGTCTGCTGGCGAATGCGGGCCTGGACGCGCTGCGCCTCGGCCTGGGCCAGGGCAGCCTCGCTCTGGATGGCTTCGATGCGGGCGGCATCGCCGAGTTGCTGGCGGCGGCCGACCGATTTGCCCTGCTTTTCGAGCAAGGCCACCTGCTCGTCCCATTGCGCGGCGGCGGCGCTTTCCTTCAGCCAGCCGAACCACGCTTTCAGCAGCGCCCGGCTGGATTCGTGCAAGGCATCGCCGTAAGCGGTTTCGGCCAACGAGACGCCGGCGGCACCGAGCTCGGCGTCGATGCCGGCCTTTCCGGGCAGTCGGAAGGGCCGTTCGAGCGCCGCATTCCACTCATTGAAGCGCTCGTCGCCGGCTGTCGCCGGGCTGACGCGGCGCTGTTGGGCGCCGAGCCGGACCGACCATTCGTAGGCGCCGGCTTCGAGTCGCGTCCGATTGGCTTCCTCGACGCGAATCTGGCTGGCCGCGGCTTGGATGCCCGGATTGCCGCGCAGGACGCGGGCGACGACCTCGGTGGGCGGCAGGTCGGGCGGCGGCTCGGCGCTCAGGACATTGCCGCCGATGCCTGCCAATAGGAGCAGGGCGAAGCGTTTCACAGGCGTCCCGCCGCGATGACCGGGGTCATCCAGAAAAAAACGCTGGCGCGGGGCAACTGGCGCTTGATCAGGGCCAGCATCTCGCGCTTGTCCGCCTCGGGGCCGACGCTGCGGATGACGGTGCGCGGCGCGTGGCCGGCCACCAGCTCGGCATCCTCGAGCAGCGGCATGGCCGTGCCGTGGCCGTCGGCGGCCTGGGTGGTGAAGCCGGGAGCGAGATCGGGGCGCGACAGGAGCAGGTCTTCGACATGCCGGGCGACGTCGTCGGGCATGATCAGGGTGAGCAGGACATCAGCCATGGGATTTCTCGTTCAGTGAGCGTGCCGGAACCATGCCGAAGCGCCGGAACAGGATGGGAAGCAGGATCAGGGTCAGCGCGGTCGAGGTCAGCAGGCCGCCGATGACGACGATGGCCAGCGGGCGCTGCACCTCGGCGCCGGGGCCGCTGGCGAAGAGCATGGGGAGCAGGCCGAAGGCGGCGATGCTGGCGGTCATCATCACCGGGCGCAGGCGGCGCCTGGCGCCCTCGGCCACCGCCTCGGCGACGGGCAGGCCGCGCGCCAGCAACTGGTTGAAGTAGCTGACCATCACCACGCCGTTGAGCACCGCGATGCCGAGCAGGGCGATGAAGCCGACCGAGGCCGGCACGGAGAGGTACTCGCCGGCGATCAGCAGGCCGAAAACGCCGCCGATCATGGCGAACGGGATGTTGGAGAGGACCAGCAGCGCCTGGCGCACCGAGCGGAAGGTGGAAAAGAGCAGGAAGAAGATGAGCAGCAGGGCGACAGGCACCACGATCATCAGGCGGGCGGCGGCCCGTTGCTGGTTTTCGAACTGGCCGCCCCAGGCCAGGCGGTAGCCTTTGGGCAGCTTGACCTCGCGTTCGACGGCGGCCCGTGCGTCGTCGACGAAACCGACCAGGTCGCGGTCGCGAACGTTGGACTGGACGACGACGTAGCGTTGGGCGTTTTCGCGGTCCACCTTGACCGGGCCATCGACGCGCTGGATGCGCGCCACGTCGGCCAGCGGCACGCTGCCGCCGTCGGGCAGCGACAGGCGCAGGGCCTCGAAGTCGGCCGGCGAGGCGCGCAGGCTGGCCGGGCCGCGCAGGACGACGGGGGTGCGCCGCCCCTGTTCGATGACGGTGCCGACGTTGCGTCCTTCGAGCAGCGCCTTCAGATCGTTCTGGACGGCGTCGACATTGAGCCCGAGGCGGCCGGCGGCCAGCCGGTCGACGGCGACCTTCAGGTATTGCACGCCATCGTTCTTCAGCGTGAAGGTATCTTCGGCGCCGCGCAGCTTCCTGACCGTCGTTTCGATGTCGCGGGCCAGGCGGTTCAGCGTCGCCAGATCGGGGCCGAAGATCTTGATCGCCAGGTCGCCGCGCACGCCGGTCAGCATTTCCGATACCCGCATGTCGATGGGCTGGGTGAAGGCATAGCCGATGCCGGGGAAATCGGCCATCACCGCGCGCAAGCGGTCGGCCAGCCAGGCCGGGTCGGGATTGCGCCAGGTATCGCGCGGCTGGAGGACCATGAAGGTGTCGGTCTGGTTGAGGCCCATCGGGTCGAGGCCCAGTTCGTCCGAGCCGGCCCGGGCGACGATGGCCTTCACTTCCGGCACCTGGGCCAGGATCGCCTGTTGCACGGCGGTATCGATGGCGACGGTCTGCTCGATGCCGATGGAGGGCAGTTTCTCCAGTTGCATGATCAGGTCGCCCTCGTCCATGGTCGGCATGAAGCTCTTGCCCAGCCAGCCGAAGGCGCCGGCGGCGGCGGCCAGGGCGAGCAGGGCGGCGACGACGTAGCTCTGGCTGCGGCTCAGCGCCGAGGCGAGCACGCGCTCGTAGATCGCCGACATCCGGCGCACCAGCCAGGGTTCGTGGCGCACGCCGCGCCGGATCAGCGCCGCCGCCAGCACCGGCACGACGGTCAGCGACAGCAGCAGCGACGAGGCGAGCGCGAAGACGATGGTCAGCGCCACCGGGCCGAACATCTTGCCTTCCAGCCCCTGCAGCGTGAGCAGCGGCAGGAAGACGAGGATGATGATGACGATGCCCGAAGCCACCGGCACGGCGACCTCGCGGGCGGCGCGGAAGATCAGGTGCAGCGTCGGCAGGTTGTCCGGGCCTTCGGCAAGCTGGTTCTCGACGTTCTCGACGACGACCACGGCGGCATCGACCAGCATGCCGATGGCGATGGCCAGCCCGCCCAGGCTCATCAGGTTGGCCGACAGCCCGGACAGGCGCATGAGAATGAAAGTGGCGAGAGCCGACAGCGGCAGCATCAGGGCGACGACCAGGGCGGCGCGCAGGTTGCCGAGAAAGGCCAGGAGCAGCAGCACGACGAGGACGATGGCTTCGAGCAAGGCCCTGGAGACGGTGCCGACCGCCCGGTCGACCAGGTTGCTGCGGTCGTAGAAGGGCTCCACGGTGACGCCGGCCGGCAGGCCGGGGGCGATCTCGGCCAGGCGGGCCTTGACGCCGGCGACGACGGCTTGCGCGTTGGCGCCGCGCAGGCCGAGGACCAGCCCCTCGACGGCTTCGCCGCGTCCGCTCCGGGACACCGCGCCGTAGCGGGTGAGGGCGCCGAAGCGCACCTCGGCGACGTCGCCGACGCGGACGACCCGGCCATCCCGCGCCTGGAGCACGATGGCGCGCACGTCGTCGAGATGACGGATGGCGCCTTCGGCACGGACGAGCAGCGACTCCTCGCCGTCGGCCAGGCGTCCGGCCCCGTCGTTGCGGTTGTTCGCCTCGAGGACGCCCTGCAGATCCTTCAGCGACAGGCCGCGGGCGGCCAGCAGCCGGGGATTGGGCACCACCTCGAAAGTCCGCACCTCGCCGCCCAGGCTGTTGACGTCGGCGACGCCGGGTATGGTGCGCAACTGAGGGCGGATCACCCAGTCGAGCAGGGCCCGTTTGTCGGCCAGCGGCAGATCGCCTTCGATGGTGAACATGAACATCTCGCCGAGCGGCGTGGTGATCGGCGCCATGCCCCCGGCGACACCCGGCGGCAGGTTGCCCATGGCCGCCGCCAGCCGTTCGCCGACCTGCTGGCGCGCCCAGTAGATGTCGGTGCCGTCGGCGAAATCGATGGTGATGTCGGTCAGCGCATACTTGGAGACGGAGCGCAGCAGGCGCTGGTGCGGGATGCCCAGCATTTCCTGCTCGACCGGCACGGCAATGCGCGTCTCGACCTCTTCCGGCGTCATGCCGGGCGCTTTCAGGATGATCTTGACCTGGGTAGTCGATACATCGGGAAAGGCGTCGATGGGCAGCCCGAGAAAGGCCTCGATCCCGGCGCCGACGAGCAGCCCGGTGAGTACCAGGACGAGCAGGCGCTGGGTCAGCGAAAAACGGATCAGGGCGGCCAGCATTATTCTTTCCCGACCCCGGTGAGCATGGCTTTCAGCGCCGAAACGCCTTTCACCGCCACCCGTTCGTTGGCCTTGATGCCCTCGACGGCGACCGTCTCGCCCCCCTGGCTGACGACGCGCAGGGGGCGCGCCGCGAAACTGGCGCCCTGGTCGTCGCTGCTAACCTGAACAAAGGCGAAGGTCTTTCCGTCGTGGCGGAACAGCGCCGCGGCGGGCAGGCGCTGGCCCGTCCGGTCGGCACCGGCCAGTTCCACCTCGACGACCTGGCCCGGGGTCAGCGTTTCCGCTCCCTTGCTCACCGCAGCCCGCAGCAGGACGCTCTGGCTCGCGCTGTCGACCACCCGGCCGACCGCGATCAGCTTGCCGCTCACCGCCGAGTTGGCCAGCTTGACCGGCATGCCTTCGCGCAAGCCCGCCGCCAGGCCGAGCGGCGCCTGGATTTCCAGCCACAGCGGCGACAGGCGGGCGATGCGGTAGATCGGCGCCGAGGCCTCGACGCGCTGCCCCAGCTGCGCAGCCTGCTCGAGCACGATGCCATCGATCGGGGCGAGCAGCGACAAGGGCCCGCCCAGCTTGCCCGGCGCGATACCGGCCAGCGCCAGGCCCTGCCGGCGTTCGCTGGCCTGCGCCCCGGCCTGGGCGGCAGCGGCGCGGGTGGCCTGCAGTCGCGATTCGGCGATCAGCCCCTCGGCGAACAACTGCTCGTCGCGTTTCAGGTTCTGCTGCAGCAAGGCCGACTGGCTGCCCGCCTGCAGGGCGTCGCGCTGCAGTTCGAGCGCCTGCGGGCTGGCCAGCCGGGCCACCACCTGGCCGCGCCTGACGCTGGCGCCGGGGGCGACGGCGAGCAGCTCGATCATGCCGCCAACCGGGGCGGCAACGACGCGCATCTGTTCGTTGGGCACGACGACGCGGGCGGGCAGGCCGCCCGGGCGGCCGTCGTCGGCAGCGCCGACCGTTTGCGTGGCGATGCCCAGCGCCTTGAGCTGGGCGGCCTGCAGGGTTAGCGTTTCGGCCGGGCTGGCGGGCGGGCTGGCGAGCGCCAGCAGCAGGAAATACGGGCTAAGACGGGCGTGCATGACAGGTTCCGATGTGAGTCGGAAACGAGTCTAGCGGCGCCGGATTAAGCCTCCCTTAAGAGGCCGGCCGGCTGTCAATCGGCGCGTTGAACCGGCAGCACCCACCAGGCCATCAACAGCGCGGCGAGCAGCGCGCAAGCGCCGGAAAAGGCGAATGCCAGCCAGCTGGCCACGCCCTGCCACAGCCAGCCGAAGACCAGCGAGGCCGGCAGCAGCATGAGGCCGGCGGTCAGGTTGAACCAGCCGAAGGCCGTTCCCTGCCGGTCGGCCGGCGCCAGGTCGGCGACCAGCGCCTTCTCGACGCCTTCCGTGGCCGCCATGAACAGGCCGTAGAAACCGAACAGCGCGAACAGCCAGAGGCCGTCGCTGGCCAGGCTGCCGAGCGTGACATAGAAAATGGCATAGGCCAGGTAGCCGCCGACCAGCAGGCGGCGGCGCCCGAAGCGGTCGGAGAGCGCCGACAGCGGCGTGGAAAAGACCGTGGCGACAGCCGAAATGGCGGCCCACAGCAAGGGAATCTGGGCTTCGCCGACGCCCAGCTCGCGGGCCCGCAGGAGCAGGAACATGTTCGACGAATTGCCCAGCGTGAACAGCGCGACGACGACCAGGTAGCGCCGGAGAGGCGGCGGCATGTCGTTCAGCCGCCAGTCGAACGGCCGGTGGGGGACGGCTTCGTGGGCCGGCTCGCGTATCGCCGTCGCCAGCAGCAGGCACAGGATGGCCGGCACCAGCGACCACAGGAAGACATCGCGCAGCGCCATGCCGCCGGCCAGCAGGGCGGCCGCGACGAGCGGGCCGACGATGGCGCCGGCGTTGTCCATGGCGCGGTGCAGGCCGAAGGCGAGGCCGCGCTGCGCGGCGGGAACGCTGGCGGCGAGCAGCGCGTCGCGCGGCGATGAGCGCAGGCCCTTGCCGATGCGGTCGGCAAAACGGATGCAGAGCAGGGCCGGCCAGGCGGTGACGAAGGCGATCAGCGGCCGGGCGAAGCCGGCCAGGGCGTAGCCGAAGACGATCCACGGCTTGGCGCGCCGGGTGCGGTCGACCACCACCCCCGAGAACAGCTTGAGCAGGCTGGCCGTCGCCTCGGCGATGCCCTCGATCAGGCCGAGCACCCGGGGTCCGGCCATCAGCACGGAGGCCAGGTAGATCGGGATCAGCGGATACAGCATGTCGCTGGCGGCATCGTTGATCAGGCTGATCAGACCGATGAACCAGACGGTGCGGGGCAGGGAGCGGAGCGTGGCAAGCATGGCGGCCGACAGCATGCCAGAAGGCGGCTGCCTTGTGTGCGCCGGCAAGGGCTTCCGTGCGCCAGCCCCGGCGCATGGGGGCGCCTGGGCTGCGGGGCGTGAGGTGTTACATCTTCAGGTTGAGCGAGGCATAGACCGAGCGGCCGGCGCCGGGCGAGAACATCGGCTGGTACGAGCCGGCCGGGTAGAAGAAGTTGTCGTACCAGGCATATTCGTACTTGCGGTCGAACATGTTCCGCACCTGCAGGTCGATACCGACATGCTTGCTCAGCGCGTAGTGCACGCCGCCGTCGAACAGCACGTAGCCGCCGTACTTGCCCTGGCTGTTCTGGTCGTCAATGTAATAGTTGCCCTGGGCGCGGCCCTGCAGGTCGAAGCGCAGGCTTTCGGTGGCCTGGTAGTCGACGCCGAGGTTGGTGATGGTGCGCGGGGTCGAGAAGACCTCCTTGCCGATCAGCGATGTGCCGCCCGCGCTGTAGCCGCCGACGATCTTCGCCTCCTGGTAGGCATGCGAGAACCACAGTTTGACCTTGTCGGCGAGGTGGGTGGTGATCTGGAAATCGACTCCCTTGCGCCGTGTTTCGCCCAGGTTCTGGGTCGTGCCGGCGCTCGGCAGGTTGGCCACTTCGTCGGTCGCGTCCTGTTGCCAGATGGCGATGCGCGCCTCGGTGCGTTCCAGCGGGCGGAACCTGGTGCCGAGCTCGATCCCGGTGTTGATCGAGGGCCTGACGGTGGCGGTGCCGGGCAGCAGGTAGGCCGGGTTGCGCGAACCGGTCACCACCTGGAAGCTGCGCCCCCAGTTGCCGTAGAGGCTGAAGGCGGGCGACGGGCTGTAGACGACGCTCAGCTTGGGCTGGTTGATCCAGCCGTAGTCCTGCAGCGGGTAGGTCTGACCGGTGGCGTTGAGCGTGCTGTGGCCCTTGAACGTGTCGGTGCGGATCGCCGGCACGATCTTCCAGGCGTCGCCCGGTTTGATGATCGCCTGGATATAGGCGCCGAAATTGTCCAGGGTGTAGCTGTCGTCGTTGGGCGTCGAGGCCGGCGTCGAGAAATCGCTCGGCAGCGCGTAGGCGTAGCGGTAGCGCTGGTAGCGGTTGTTCTGGTGCTCGTAGTTGAAGCCCCCTTCGACGGCCAGCATCCTGCTCGACTGCCAGGTTAGCGTGTTGGTCCAGCCGGTATGCTCCTCGTTCCACAGCCGGCGCTGGCGGGGCAGGGTGCTGCCGGCATAGCCGCTGTAGGTGACGCGGCGGTCGTCCTCGATGGCGTTGTAGTACAGCTTGCCGCTGTAGGCGAGGCTGGGCGCGATCTGGTAGTCGAGGTGCCCGCTGAGTTGCTGCATGTCGCGGTTGTCATGGTCGTTGCCGTTCCGGGCCGGCGACTGGAAGCGGTTGGCGCCCAGTTCGGCGGCCGTCAGGTAGCCGGCGGATTCCGCCTCCTGGCGGTAGATGCGGGCGATCAGGCCGGCCTTCAGGTCGCCGGCGTCGGAGGTGTAGAACCACTTGCCGCCGAGGCTGTATTTCTCCGACCGGGAATGGTCGCGGTAGCCGTCGGTATCCTGCTTGGCCACGAAGTAGTTTTGTGCGAAGCCGCCGGATTCGCGGCCGAGGGCGGCCTGCAGCTCCCGGGTGTTGAAGCTGCCATAGGTCAGGCGCCCGTCGAGATGGTTGCCGCCCTGGCGGGTGGCGACGTTGATGTTGCCGCCGATGTTGTGCAGGCCGTAGCGCGGGTCGTTGGTGCCGCGCACGACTTCGACGTAGTCGATGTCGAGCGGGAAGATCATGTCCAGGTAGCGCATGTTGCCGCTATTGACGTTGCTCGGCACGCCATCGATCAGCAGCTTGATGCCGTTGATGTAGCCTTCGCCGTTGAAGGCGCGGAACGACGGCTTGCCGGATTCGGCGCCGAGGCGGAATTCGGTCAGCTGGACGCCCGGCATCTGGCCGATCAGTTCCCAGCTGTTGGCGACGTTCTTGTCCTTGACCCGCTCGGCGCCCATGACGTCGACCGAGGTCAGGATGCTGCGCGTCGGCAGGGTGCCGGTGTTGCCGGAATTGACCGTCACTTCGCCGAGAACGACCGTGGACTCCTGTGCCTGGACGCCGCTGAGCGCCAGGGCGAGCAGCCAGGCGAGCCGGCTCGGCCTGAATTTGCCGTGTGTTGATTGCATTGCTGAACCCCGCAGGTTTTTCCTGGAAAGGGCGAATGCTACCGAAGGCCGGGAGACGCCCGGTGCGACATGGTGTCGCGCGACGAAATGCCGCAGGCGGCCTTGCGAAACGACTGATGTGCATCATTTTCCCGGCCGCTGTCTTCGGGCAGGCGCACGCCCCGGGAATCGCCAGGGCGCTGGCCGGCTGACCGGGATCGGCCGAGAATGCCGTTTTTGCTTCTTATGGATGGAAAGGAAAAGCATGCGCGACGAGCAATTCGAACAAGGGCTGGCGATGCGCCGGCGGGTGATGGGCGAGGCCTTTGTCGACAAGGCCTTCGCCGGCGTCGATGCCTTCACGGCGCCGCTGCAGGAATTCGTCACGCGCAACGCCTGGGGAACAACCTGGTGTCGCGACGGGCTGGACCTCCGGACGCGCAGCCTGCTCACCCTGTCGATGCTGACCGCCCTGGGGCGGGCGCACGAGATCAAGGGCCATGTCCGCGGCGCGATCAACAACGGCGCCAGCGTCGGCGACATCCAGGAAACCCTGCTGCACGCCGCGATCTATTGCGGCATGCCCCTGGCCATCGATGCCTTCCGCTCGGCGCACGAGGTGCTGCTGGACATGGGCTGCCTGACGGAAGGGCCGGCCTGAGCATTGCCGGCGGGGCGAACGGGTATGATGCATCCATGATCTCCGGAAAACACCTGCCGCTGCTGCTGACGCTGTTGTCGGTCTTCCCGGTGCCGGCCGTGGCCGACGCGTCGCGGCCGGGCGGGGCGGAGGGCGTGGGCGAGGCCGGCGAGGCGTGGGCTTTCAAGCTGACGCCGTCCTACTACGCCACGACCAACCAGCATTCCGCCACCGACCTCAACCTGCGCGCCAATGGCGGGGCGCATGCGTTCTGGCTCGGCCATTACCGGCGCGGCGCCGAGTTCGAGCAGACGCGGACCGGCTACGAGTTCACCCTCGAAACCGCATACGCCCGGCTCATACCCTCCCTGCAGCTGGCGACCCACGGCTTTGCCGGGATGGCGGGCAACCTGGAAATCGGCACCTCGGTCTATGCCTTGCTGGGCTATGGCCGGACCAACGCCAGGGATTACTACAACCTGAACTTCGACCCCAACGATTCGGTCGTTTACGGGCTCGGCACGAGACTGATCCCCGGCGCCAACCTGTCCCTCTATACCGTCAGGGACAATCGCCTGCATACCGAACAGGCGGTCACCCATCTGGTTGCGCGCACGCAGTGGGCGGATCGCCAGCGCCTGACGGTCGATCTCTTCGAGAAAAGCGGCCGCGAAGCCGAGGATGCGCCCAGGCTTTCAGGTCATGGCGTAGCGCTGACCTACGACTATCGCGATGTGTTTTTGCGCGTGGCACGGGATCACAGGGTCAATTTCTCGGCGGAGAACCAGTCGCGCATCTCGCTCGGGTTGCGCTTCTGACATTCGGCGGCGCAACTCCCGGAAGCCGGCAAGGTCGAATTTGCTGGATAGGCTCCGAGGACTTCACCATGAAGTTTGCAACGAACTTTCGTCCCGGCGTGGCGCCGCTGCCGACCGACAAGGCCACGCTGGAAGATGTGCTGTCGATTCGCCCGTGGTGCGACAAGCTGCTGTCGTTCCGGACCACGCGCAGCCGGAGTTTCCGTTTCCAGCCGGGGCAGTTCGTCCGGCTCGGGCTGGCGGGCGCCACCGGGGATGTCGTGTGGCGGCCCTACTCGATGGTGTCGGCCAGCTACGACGAATACCTGGAGTTTTTCTCCATCCTGGTCCCCGACGGCGCATTTTCGGAGCGACTGGCCCGGCTCGGCGTCGGCGAGCCGATTTACGTCGAGAAAGCGCCCTACGGCTATCTGACGACCAGCCGCTTTGTCGGCGGCCAGGACTTGTGGTTGCTGGCCAGCGGCACCGGGCTGGCCCCGTTCCTGTCCATCCTGCGCGACCCCGAGGTCTGGGGGCAGTATGAAAACATCGTGCTGGCCTACAGCGCGCGCCTGGCGAAGGAGCTGGCCTACCAGGAAGAAATCGCGGCGCTGGCGGGCGATGCGCTGTTCGCCGGCGAAAAGGCCAGGCTGCACTACGTGCCCATCGTGACCCGCGAGGCGGTTCCCGGTTGGCTGGGGCAGCGCCTGAACGTGCTGCTGGGCGACGGATCGCTGGAAAGGCGGGTCGGTTTGCCCATCGACCGCGAGCGCTCGCGCCTGCTGATCTGTGGCAACCCGCAGATGCTCGACGACGTGCGCGCCATCCTGCAAACGCGCGGCCTGCGCCCCGACCGCAGCCGCGAGCCGGGCAACTTCGCCAGCGAGAACTACTGGTGAGCTCAGCCGACGACGAACTGCTGCCGGGCGCTGTCTATCTGGTCGAGCTGTGCAGCGGCGAGCAGCGCCACTGGCGCTATCTCGGCCCGCCCGGAGCGGAGAACCCGCGCTGGCAGGATGTCGAGACAGGCAGCGAATTCGGCGAAACGAGCCTGCTGTATGCGTGGAGGATCGTTCGGCGGTTGGGGTGAGGGCAGTGCTTGCCGGTGCTCCATGAAAAACGCCGGCCAGGCGGCCGGCGTTCCGTGGGGGAGGAAAATCCCGCTTATTCCTTGATCGCTTCGATCGCCACGTCGATGCGCACGTCGTCGCCGACGTACGGCGCGTACTTGCCGGCGTTGAATTCGGAACGCTTGACCACGGTCCAGGCGTTGGCGCCGATGGCGTCCTTCTTCAGCATCGGGTGCGGCATGGCCTGGAAGGAGGTGACGGTCAGGGTGACCGGCTTGGTGACGCCCTTCAGGGTCAGGTTGCCTTCGATCTTGGCCGGCTTGTCGCCTTCGAAGACGACCTTGGTGGACTTGAAGGTGGCGGTCGGATACTTGGCGGTGTCGAGGAAGTCTTCGCCCTGGATGTGCTCGTTGAAAACGTCGGAGCCGGTGTCGACCGACTTGGCGTCGATCACGATGTCGACCGAGCCGGTCTTGGCGACCTTGTCGAAGACGACCTTGCCGCTGTTCTTGTTGAAGCGCGAGAGCTGGGTCGAGTAGCCGAAGTGGCTGTACGAGAAGCGCGAGAAGGTGTGGGTGCCGTCGGCGACGAAGGTTTCCGGCGCGGCGAAGGCCGGCGCGGCGGCAGCGATGGCGAGGGCGAGGGTGGCGAGTTGCTTGTTCATGGTGATTTCTCCGATTGAGGTTGGGATTACTTGCTGGTGGCGGTGATGCGGAACTTGATCAGGACGTCGTTGGCGACGATGTCGAACTTGGCCCAGGAGCCTTCGCCGATGGTGAAGTCGGCGCGGCGGATGGTGAAGCTGCCGTCGAACACGCCGCTGTTGCCCTGGGCGGTGAAGGTGGCGGGAACGACGACATCCTGCGTCTTGCCCTTGATGGTCAGCTGGCCGGCGACTTCGTACTTGTTGCCGCCGAGAGGCTTGACGGTGCCGGAGACGAAGCGGGCGGTCGGGAAGGCCTTGGTGTTGAACCACGGCTTGCCGGCGACTTCCTGGTCGCCTTCCGGGGCGCCGGTGTCGACGCTGGCCAGGTCGACATCGAAGGTCGCCTTGGCGGCAGCCGGCTTGGCCGGGTCGAAGGTCAGCTGGCTGGCGAATTTCTTGAACTTGCCATCGACGGCGACGCCCATCTGCTTGTAGACGAAATTGATGGCGCTCTTGTCCGGCTGGACCTGGGTGTATTCGGTGGCCTGGGCCGAGATGGCGCCGGCCAGGGCAAGGGCGAGAATGATTTTCTTCATGTCGGTTCTCCGTTTGGGGTGGGGTGTCAGTGCTTGGGCAGCATCCGGGTCAGGATGTCGTCCTTGTCGATGAAGTGGTGCTTCAGGGCGGCGCCGATGTGGCCGGCCAGCACGGCGACGAAGAGCAGGTTCAGGCTCTTGTGCACCAAGGCCAGCAGGTCGCCGACTTCCTTGTTCTTGTCGAGCAGGTCGGGGATGGGCAGCAGGCCGAAATACACGGTCTGGAAGCCTTTGGCCGAGCTCATCAGCCAGCCGGACAGCGGGATGGCGATCATCAGCACGTAGAGCAGCAGGTGGCCGGCGTGGGCGGCGAACTGCATCAGCTTCGGCATGCTGTCGGGCAGCGCCGGCGGCCGATTGGCAAAGCGCCACAGCAGCCGGAAGCCGACGAGCAGGAAGGCGGTGACGCCGGCCCACTTGTGCCACGAATAGAGCTTCAGCTTGTCCGGCGACAGCGGCAGGTCGTGCATGTAGAAGCCGAGGGCGAGCAGGCCGAAGAGCAGGATGGCCATCAGCCAGTGCAGGGCCTTGGCGGTCTTGGTGTAGTTCATGCGGGTTCTCCTTGTTCGAAGGCGTAAGCGTCCATGGCGATCACGTAGTCGTCGATGCCGGCATGGAATCGTTGGCTGCGGGGATGGCCGCCGCCGGCACCGAGTGCGACATGAAAGGGCAGCAGATGTTCCTCGCTGGGGTGCGCCTGCATGCCGCCCGGCGCCTGGCGGCGGTAGTCGAGCAGGGCCGGCAGGTTGCCGGCAGTGGTCTGCGTTGCCAGCCAGTCGGCGAATTCGCGGACGTAGGCCGGGGTCTGCCCGCCGCTCGAGGCGGCCTGGTAGTCGCGCAGGTTGTGCGTGATGCTGCCCGAGCCGACGATCAGGAATCCCCGGGCTGCCAGCGGAGCCAGGGCGCGGCCGAGGGCGTAGGCCTGTTCCGGGCCGCCGCGGCTTTGTACCGAGAGCGGGACGACGGGCACTTCGGCATCGGGGAACATCAGGCGCAAGGGCACCCAGGCGCCGTGGTCCAGGCCGCGGGTGGCGTCGGTGGCGACCGGCAGGCCGGCCTGTTCCAGGGCGGCAACCACTTCGCGCGAGGCTTCGGGGCAACCGGTGGCCGGGTAGCGGATGGCGTACAGTGCTTCCGGAAAGCCCCAGAAGTCGTGGATGGTTTCCAGCTTCTCGGCAAAGCCGACGGTCGGCACGGCGGTGTCCCAATGCGCGCTGACGATGACGATGGCGCGCGGCAGCTGCAAGGTCGCCGCCTTGGCGACCAGCGCGGCGCCGGCAGCCCCCGGGCGCAGCGCAAAAGTGGGTGCGCCGTGCGGTACGAAGAGGGCGGGTTGGATCGGGTTCATGACATCACTCCGTTTGCGATGGACGTACTGTATGCTCGTTTGTTGGTGCGAAATAGGGGACAATTGGCAAATAACTATTCCGGAATTTGCAACAATGGACCGTCTCGATGCGATGCAGTTGTTCGTGCGGGTCGCCGAACTGGGCAGTTTCGCGGCTGCCGCCCAGCAGATCGGCGTTGCCCGCTCGGTGGTGACCCGCCAGATTGCCGGCCTGGAGACGCATCTGGGCATCAAGCTGATGGTGCGCAGCACGCGGCGCCTGGCGCTGACGTCGGCCGGTACGGCCTACCTGGAAAAGTGCCGGGTCATCCTGAACCTCGTCGAAGCCGCCGAAACGGGGGTGGCCGAGGAGCGCCAGACGCCGCGCGGCAGCATCCGCATCAGCCTGCCGCTGAGCTACGGCCTGAAGCGCCTGGCGCCGCTGCTGCTCGATTTTTCGCGGCGCTATCCCGAGGTGGTGCTGGACATGGACTACAGCGACCGCCGGATCAACCTGATCGAGGAGGGCATCGACCTCGCCGTGCGCGTCACCCGGCAGCTCGACGCCGGCGACGTGGCGCGGCGGATCGGTTCAAGCCACATGATGGTGCTGGCCGCCCCGGCCTACCTGTCGCGTCACGGCGCGCCCCGGCACCCGGCGGAACTGGCCCACCATCTGTGCCTCGGCTATACCAATGCCGGGAGCGCGACGGTCTGGCAGTTCATCGTCGACGGTCAGCTCGAGAATTTCCAGGTGCGCAGCCACCTCAACGCCAACAACGGCGACGTGCTGACCGAAGCCGCCGCGCAGGGCCTGGGCATTACCTGCCAGCCCGATTTCATTGCCGAGGATTTCCTCGCTTCCGGCCGGGTGGTCAAGGTGCTGGACGATTTCCCCAGCCCGGAACTGGGCATCTACGCCATGCTGCCCAGCAATCGGCACGTGCCGCATCGGGTGAGGGTGCTCATGGATACGCTCGCCGAGCAACTCGCGCAGCGGTCGGCGACAAACAATTCTTTACGCAGCGACGACAACCGCTGAAATGACGGCGCGTTAATATGAACGGAGGGTGGCATGCCGTTTTGGCGGGCAGCCCGCCGATTCCGCTACGTGCAACTGAAAAAAGGAAAGTCTCAATGGGTATCGTGTGGACCATACTGGTCGGCTTCGCGATTGGCGTCGTCGCCAAATTGCTGCATCCCGGCAAGGAAAACATGGGGTTCCTCGCCACCATCCTGCTCGGCGTGGCCGGGTCGTTCCTGGCCGGCATCATCGGGCAGACCATGGGCTGGTACCAGGCCGGGCAGGGGGCTGGATTCATCGCCTCGGTGGTGGCCGCGATCATCCTGCTGGTCGTCTACGGCCGTTTCCGCGACAAGGGAATCCAATGAAAAAGAAACTGTTTGCCCTGTTGGCCATGGGCCTGGCCGCAACCGCCCACGCCGGCGCCGTGATCGACCTGTCCGCCGAGGCCAGCCGGCCGGCCGTCAACGACATGGTGCGCGCCAGCGTGTTCAGCGAAGCCACCGGCAGCAATCCGGCCGAGCTGGCGCGGCGGGTCAACGGCGATATCGCCGAGGCGCTCAAGGTCATTCGCGAAAGAAAGGGCGTCAACGTCAAGAGCGGCAGCCAGTCGACCTACCCGGTCTACACCCAGTCGCGCAAGATCGATGGCTGGCGGATGCGCAGCGAACTGCTGATCGAATCGAAGGATTTCGGCGCCGTTTCCGAGCTGCTGGGCCGCCTGCAGCAGATGCGCCTGGCGGTGGGCGACATCAGCCAGATGCCGTCGCCCGACACGCGGCACCAGGCCGAGGACGAAGCCATGCGCGAAGCCATCCGCGCCTTCCAGAGCCGCGCCGCGCTGATCGCCGATGCGCTGGGCAAGGGCTGGAAGATCAAGCAGATGCACATCAACCAGGCGGGCGGCGTGCCGCCCATGCCGCTGGCCCGCGGCCGGGCCGTCATGATGGCCGCCGAGGCCGCGCCGGCGCCGCTGGAGGCGGGCGAGAGCCTGATTACCACCAACGTCAGCGGGCAGATCGAACTGGCCGACTGATTGGCCGGACAGGCCGACGGGATTCGGCGGCCTGCCTGCCGCCGGGCTTCGTTCAGAAACGCAGGGTGGTGTGGAGCATGGCGGTGCGACCGAATTGCGGCATCTGCCAGCGGCGGACGCCCATGATCTGGTCGCTGGAGACCGGGTCGGCGTACTGGCGGTCGAACAGGTTGTAGAGGCCCAGCGCGACTTCCCAGCGTTCGCCTGACGGGGCGTAGCGCAGGTTCAGGTTGGCCAGCAGGTAGGCGGGGACCGACTGGTTGCCCATGTCGGCGCTGCGACGGCTGATCCACTGGCCTTCCAGACCGGCCATCAGGTGCGGCAGGCCGGTCGGCAGGCCGATATTGGCCTTGACCATGTGGCGCGGCGAGTTGTCGAAGCGGCGGCTGTCGTCGGCGGCATGCTGGATGCTGTAGCCCGTGCGCAGCCGGCTTCCGTTGTTCCAGCTTTGCTCGTACTCGACCTCCAGGCCGGTTGCCCGGACCGGTGTGCCGTTGATGGCCGTCCCGTTGTCATCCGTCGTCACCATCCGCTCGATGCGGAAGTGGTAGGCCGTCGCCGTCAGCTTCGACTGCATGCCGAAACGCTTTTCCCAGGCGATTTCCAGGGAGCGCATCTTTTCCGGTTCCAGCGAGGGATTGCCGTAGGCGAAGGTCGGCGTCGTGTAGTAGCGTTCGTAGACGGTCGGCACGCGGAAGGCCGTGCCATACAGGATCTTGAACAATCCGGCGCTACGCGTTTCGTGGGTGAGCCCGATGCGCGGGCTCCAGAAGGTGCCGAGGTGGCCCTGCGTATCGACGTGATCGTGGCTCAGCCCCAGCGTGAGCAGGGTGGCGTCGCCGAGCTGGACCTCGTCCTGCGCGGTGAGCGAAATCTGCGTGCTGCGCCGCCGGTCGTCGAGGCAGGGCGTCGTACTGGCGTTGTCCACGCAGCCGTAGCCCCGGTCGAGGTTGAGCTGGTTCTGGCGCCAGTTGGATTTGTATTCGATCCCCAGCGTGATCCGCTGGCCGGACCAGGCGGTATTCACCAGCCGGTTCTCGATGCCCCACCAGCTGCCGCGCACGGCGTCGACGTTCAGGACGCGCGGGTCGGCGATCGCGGCGCTCGAATAGTCGTAGGGGAAGGTGCCGTCGTAGCGATAGTCACCCAGGTAGAGCTGCTGGTGCAGGGTGTTGCTGGTGTTGAGGCGCCATTGTTTGCTCAGGTTGAGCAGGGTATAGGTATCGGTTTCGATATGCCCCCGGTCGTCGGCAATGCTGTCGAAGCTGGCGGTGGGGACGATCTTTTCGCGCTTGGCGTGGATCAGCGACAGGTGCCAGTCGCTGCCCCGAATCTTGGCGAACAGCTGCCCGCCGTCCTTGCCGTCGACGCGGTGCAGGTCGCGGCGCGAGCCGTCGCCATTGACATCGTCGACCGACAGCGTCCGCCCGTGGGTGTCGAAACCGGAGACCGAGAGCAGCACGTCGTGGCCGCCGAGCTGGCCGCCCCAGCTCAGGCGCAGGCGACGGTCGGCGCCGCTGGACAGCTTGAGCGAGGCTTCGCCGCCGACGCTGCTGCCGCTGCGGGTCACCACGTTGATTACGCCGAACATCGCGTCGCCGCCGTAGATCGCCGCGCTGGGGCCGCGGATGACCTCGATGCGCTCGATCAGCCCGATATCGATCGGGAAGGCCGAGTCGACCGGCGCGCTGGCGAAGATGTTCTCGGTGACCGACTGGCCGTCGATCAGGGTCTGCATGCGCGGCCGATAGTCGCCGGGTTGCGAGATGCCGCGCACGCCGCCGTAGGCATAGGTGTGGTCTTGGGTGACGGTGAATCCCTGCAGGCTGCGCAGCGCGTCGCCCAGGGTGCGCCAGCCGTAGAGCCGGATGTCGTCGGCGGTGAGGATGGAGACGACCGAGGGGATCTGGTCCGGGTTTTCGGCAAACTTGGGCGTCGATACGATACGGACCTTGAGCAGGTCCTCCAGCGAATTGTCGATGGCGTCGATGGCGCCCCAGGCCGGGGCAGCCTGCGCGAGGCCGGCGCCGAGCAGGGCGAGGACAAGGAAGCGGGCGGGGCGGATGTTCCGGTGTCTCATGCGGGTTTGTCGGCGGGCGCGGGCGAAGCCGCCGCCGGTTTGAAGACGAGGAAGTCCTGGACCGGCATCGGCCGCGCGAACAGGAAGCCCTGGAAGGTGTCGCAGCCGATTTCGCGCAGCAACGAGGCCTGGCGCTCGGTTTCGACGCCTTCGGCAACGACCGTCAGGCCGAGGGCGTGGCCGAGGGTGATGATTGCGTGCACCAGCGCCCGCTCGCGGCTGTCGTTCTCGAGGTCGATGACGAAGGAACGGTCGATCTTGATTTCGTCGATGCTGAAACGGTTGAGGTAGCCGAGCGACGAGAAGCCCGTTCCGAAATCGTCGAGCGACACGTGGATGCCGCGCTGGCGCAGCTGGGCGATGACGTTCTGCGCGGTATCGGCGTTCTGCATCAGCACGCTTTCGGTCAGCTCGATGACCAGCGATTCCGGCGGAATGCCGGTGCGCTGGAGCTGTTCGTCGATGAACTGGATCAGCGAGCGTTCGAAAATGCTGTCGGCCGACAGGTTGATGCTGATCCGCCCCGGCTTCATGCCCCAGGTGTGCCAGTCGGCGATCAGGTCGCAGACATGGGCGATCAGCCATTCGCTGATCGGGTGGATGAGACCGGTTTCCTCGGCCAGGGGAATGAACTCGCCGGGCGAAATCATGCCCAGTTCGGGGTGCTTCCAGCGGAGCAGGACTTCGGCGCCATTCATTTCGCCCGTGCTGGCGCAGAGCTTGGGCTGGAAATACGGCTGCAGCTGGCCGCCCTGTTCGATGGCGGCGCGCAGATGGCGCTCGAGCATCATGCGATGGCTGGCGGCGCGGTCATGCTGCGGGTCGAAGAAGCTCACGCTGGCGCCGCCGCTGGCCGACGCCTGGGTGGCGACCAGCATCGCCTGGCGCATCAGCTCCGGAATCGCATCGGCATGTTCCGGGTAGTCGGCGATGCCGATGAAGGCCTTGATCAGGATTTCCTCGCCCTGCAGCAGCAAGGGGCGTTGCATGACTTCGACGATCTGCCCGGAGAAGCAATGGACCCGCTCTTTCGACATGCTTCCGGGCAGGGCGGCAATCAGGGAATGCTCGTCGTAGCGCGCCAGCTTGACCTGTTGCATGCACTCGGGATCGGTGCCGCAGCTGCATTCCGGTGCGTCGAGCAGGCCCTTGAGGCGGCCGGTCAGCGCGCGGATGGTGGCGTCGGCGATCTCCTGGCCGAGGACGGTCTGCACGTCGCGCAGGTTGGCGAGATGGATGAAGACGATCGACAGGGGGTGTTTTCCCGACAATTCGGCCTCGCGTTCGAGCAGCTCGACCAGGCGGGCGCGGTTGTTCAGCCCGGTGACCGCGTCATGCCAGGCCAGGTCGCGTATCCTTTCCTCCTGCGTGACGCGCTCGGTGATGTCCTGGGTGAAGCCCTCGGCGCCGATGTAGCGGTGGCGCTCGTCGAAGCGGGGAAAGCCGCGTTCGTGGACGTGCTGCCAGACATTGCTGTCGACCTGGTTGCGCAGGCGGTAGTCGATCTGGTACGGGCGCCCCATGCACAGCTCGGCGCGCTGGCGCAGCAGCAGGGTGCGGTCTTCGCGGTGCACCCGGGCCATCAGGCGCTGGTCGGGGAAGGGCAGCTGGCTGGCGCCGATGATTTCGAGGTATTCCCGCGAGGCGCGAACGATGTTGCCCCCGGTATCGGTCGTCCAGTTGCCGAGACGGGCGATCTGCTGGGTGTTGATCAGCGTCGCCTGGCTGTCGTACAGCTCGCGGATGGCCGAGGCGGAGCGCAGCAGGTAGCGGATGCGGTGCGGCATCAGCGGAATGTTGAGCGGCTTGGTGATGAAGTCCGTGGCGCCGCAGCGGTAGGCTTCGTCGATCGATTTCTGGTCGTCGAGCGCGGTGAGCATGATGATCGGCAGATGTTCCAGCCGATGCTTGCGGCGCAGGATGCGGCAGGCCTCGAAGCCGTTCATGCCGGGCATCAGCACGTCGAGCAGGATCAGGCTGGGAACGTAGCCTTCGCTGATCATCAGGATGGCCTGTTCGGCGGAGCTGGCCGTGCTGACTTCGAACTCATGCTGGGCCAGCACCGATTCGGTGATGGTGCGCATGACCGGTTCGTCATCGACGATCAGGATGCGGGGTTTGACGTTGTCCACTTTATCCTCCCCTTTTCTGGCCGAGTTCCTCGAGGAGTTTCTCGGCCGCCGAGCGGACCAGCACGAAATCCGAGACGATGCCCGGCAGCAGGCCGAGGAGCGTCGCCGACTGCTGATTGCGGGCCGCCTGCTCGGCTTCCTTGCAGCGTGCCGAGAAATCCATCAGCCCAAGCGCCGCGCTCGAGCTTTTCAGGTTATGCACGATGCGGGTGATGTGTTCGAGATCGAAGTCGCCGCTCAGGTTCGACAGCACCTCGATATGGGCCATGCCTTCCCGCAGGTACGAGTTCACCACGTTCGGGATGATGCGGTCGGCCTCCTTGCCGAGGCTGGTGCGTAGCTCGCGGAAATCGAAGCTGGGCAGCGCGGCTGCCTCGACCTTGTCCTCGGGCGGCGGCGCGGGGAGCGCTTCCGCTTCCTCGATTTCGTCCGCCATTTCGTTGCCGATGCGTGTCGCCCGCAGCCAGCGCAGCATCGCCGTGCTGATGCCGCCGATGGTGACCGGCTTGGCAACGTAGTCGTCCATGCCGGCCTGCAGGCACATCTCGCGGTCTCCGGCGAGCGCGTTGGCGGTCAGCGCGATGATCGTCTGCCGCGGCAGGCCTTCGGCGGCCTCCCGTTCGCGGATGCGGCGGGTTGCCGTCAGGCCGTCCATGACCGGCATCTGGACATCCATCAGGACCATGTCGAACGACCGCTGGCGCAGGATGTCCAGCGCTTCCTGCCCATTGATCGCATGGCTGGTCTGGCACCCCAGGGCATTCAGAATCTGTTCGAGGATCAGGCGGTTGGTGTCGTTGTCCTCGACCATCAGCACGTCGGCCCCGAAATGCAGCGCGCCGCCGGCCTGCGCCGTTTCCTCCTCGTCTTCTTCGGTCAGGCTCCACATCTGGGCCAGTTCGGTCCACAGCGCCAGGTCGCCGAAGGGTTCGCTCAACTCGCCCTCGATCCATTCCGGCATCGGCAGGGTCTGCCCTTCCGGGCTGGCCACGCCGCGCACGATCAGGGCCGGTGCCGTCGGCCAGGTGTCGCGCAGCTTGAGGATGCTGCGCAAATCGGTGTTGTCTTCGACGAGGACGGTATCGGTATTGAAACGGGTCGGCGCCGACGGGTCCTGGCCGATGCAGGTCGTGGAAATGGCCTCGATGCCGGCCCAGCGCAACAGATTCAGCCAGTGCTGGTTGCGCGCCTCGTTGTTGCAGGAAACGACGACATGCCGGCCGCGCAGGCCGGGCATCCATTCCGGCAGGCGGCGGGCGTCGCCGCCGGCACCGAGCAGCGGCAGCGTGATGGAAAACACCGACCCCTGGCCGGGGGCGCTGGCGACGGCGATCCGGCCGCCCATCAGCTGGATGAGGTCGTGCACGATGGCCAGCCCCAGCCCGCTGCCACCGAAGCGGCGGCTCATGCTGTTGTCGGCCTGGCGGAAGGGGGAAAAAATGTCGCGTTGCGCGGCTTCGCTGATGCCGATGCCGGTGTCCTGGACGTCGATGCTCAGCTGCTTGCCGCCGCCCGGGGCGCGTCGGCAGGAGATGCGGATGCCGCCGTTGCTGGTGAATTTGATCGCATTGTTGAGCAGGTTGGTGATGATCTGGCCGAGACGGTATTTGTCGCCGAGGATGTAGTCCGGCAGGTCGGGGTCGATGTCGAACCACAGTTCCAGCCCCTTCTTGCGCGCGGCCGGCGCGAAGGCCTGGGCGACCTGGCCGATGACGTCGCGGAAGGGGAAGGGGAGCTTCTCCAGTTGCAGGCCGCCGGCTTCGATACGCGAGAAATCGAGAATGTCGTTGAGCAGGAAGAGCAGCGAGTCGGCCGAGCCGCGCAGGGTCGCCAGCTGGCTGTGCTGGTGGGCGCTGAGCTTGCCGGCGGCAAGCAGGTCGGCGACGCCGATGATGCCGTTCATCGGGGTGCGGATTTCGTGGCTCATGTTGGCGAGGAAGGCGCTCTTGGCGCGGTTGGCGCCTTCCGCCGCTTCCTTGGCGAGGACCAGTTCCTGGGTTCGCCGATCGACTTCTTCCTCGAGGTGTTCGCGATATTGCTCCAGCGCTTCGTCGCGGCTGGCAATTTCGACGAGCATGGTGTTGAAGGCATCGGCCAGCTGTCCGATTTCGTCGTTGGAGTGCTTGGTTGCCCGCTCGCTGAAGTTCTTGCTGCCGGCCACCCGGTTGGCGGTATTGGTCAGCGACCCGAGGGCGGAGAGCAGGGAGCGCTGCATCCGGTTGGCAATGAGCAGGGCCAGCGCAAAGGCGACCAGCGAGGCGGTGCCGAACGCCGCCAGGTCGGTCGCGATTTCGCGCCAGACGCTGCCCAGGCTGGCGGTCAGGGCAACCATGCCGATGGCGGTGCCGTTCATGGAGATCGGCACGATGCTCGTCACGTGGCTCCAGTCGGCCACCGTTGCCGACCCGTTGGCGAGCGCCGTCTGGCGGTGGGCGATGGCGGGCGCGGCGGCCCCGGCGAGCTGGTAGGCGTAGGTGAATTTGCCGTCGGCGTTGGTCATGCGGCCGACCACGATATCCGGGTGGCGGGACAGGGCCGCAAACAGGCGTTCGGCGCCGGGGGCGTCCTGGAACTCGACGACCGCCGTGGCGTTGAAGGCGATCACCTCGGCCATCGAGCGCAGTTCGCTGAGCTTGGCCGAGCGCCGGTGCTCGGTCTGCCGTGCGGCAAAGAACAGCGCGGTACACAGCAGGCTGATGCCGATCGATACGGTGATGATCAGCGCCAGTCGGCGGCGTATGGGCAAATCGTGCTTCATCGAGCGGCTCCGGTGACTTGGCGGGCGAGGCGTAGCATTTGCGAACTCGCTTTCAGGTTGGCACGACTGATCGTTTCGGCATTGACGTCGAATTGCAGGCGTCCGTCATTGCGGATCAAGGCAATGGCGCCGCCATCCCGGACGAAGGTTTCGACGTCGCTGACCGTCAGTATGGGTTGCCGGTCGACCCAGCGCAAGACCGCGCCAATGCGGGCTTCTTCGGTATCGGGGACGAACAGGGCCTGGCAATCGGGGAGCTGGTCCGGGCCGCTCACCTTGCGGACGCGCAGTTCGCGGCCGGCGATCTGGCGCCCTTCGTAGCTGGCCAGGTAGTGGCCGAGATTCTCGCGTCCGAACAGGCAGATGCTGACCGTGCTGCGGCTACCCGGCCATTCCACGTATTTCAGGAAATTGACCAGGTAGGCCGCTTTCAGCTGCGCTTCCGACGTCACCTCGCCGAAGGTCGACGACATCGCCAGCGCCAGGCCGAAGGCTAGCGTCAGCGGTGCGGCGATTCGGCGGAGGGTGCGGAGGCGCATGGAATGGGTCAGAAAGTCCAGCGGGTGCTGGCCAGCCAGGTTCGCGGAATTTCGGTGGATGGGGTGGGGATGTAGTCCGACAGGGTTTCGACACGATTCGCGGCGATCAGGTTGCGGCCGATCAGGGCGAATTCCAGATCCTTGCGCCAGCGGTAGGCATAGCGCAGATCAAGGGTGGCATAGCCGCCAACCCGGTCGAAGCGGGGGGCGCTGCCGGCATTGGGGACCGTGTCGACCAGGCGGAGTTGCTGGTAGCCGCTGGCGCCGCGCAGCCACAGGTCGAACTGCTGGCGGCTGGTGATGTTCCACTGCGAGCGCAAGGAGGCCACGTGCTTCGGGTGGGCGCGTTCGCTGATCTCGGCGTCGCCATTGACCACGGGGTCGCTGCTGCGGTCCATCTTCAGCGTGCTCCAGGCGTACGACAACTGCAGGCGCCAGGCCGGTGCGAGCAGCCAGTCGGCGGATAGTTCGATGCCGTCGTTCCAGCCGGCCGCTTCGTTCACCGTGTGGATCAGGTTGAAGATGACCGGGGTGCCCGGGAAGGCGGTGGGAACGCCGAAATAGTTGCAGGCGGCGACGTTCTGCGCCGGCAGGAAGGCGTGGCAGCCGAACGTGCCGGTCTGCGATCCGGTGCGCTGCTTGGTCAGGCGATAGCGATAGGCGCTGATGTCGACGTTGGCGTTGCTGGAGAACTGCTTGCGGTAGCCCAGTTCGAGGCCGCGCGACATCTCGGCGCCGAGGTCGCGGTTGGCGTTGACGTAGGTGATGACCGGAATGGCGGAGCCGCCCTGCTGGGTGACGGAGGCCTGGGAGACGATGGAAATGTCGCGCTCGGCGCGCGTCGAGGTGCGCGGGGCCTGGGCCAGTTTCAGCCAGGCGGTGTCGGTGCGCGTCGGGGTCCACAGCATGGTGGCGTTGGCCGAATAGTTCGTGCCGTTCCGGCTGGTCACGTCGGCGCGTGCGCCCAGGCCGAGTTTCAGGGTGTCGGCCAGCAGCGTCCAGTCGTCGTGCAGGAATAGGCCGGTATTTTTCTGGTTGTACGAAGAGCCGGTCGTCTTGAGGTAGGGTTCGTTGGTCGAAATGTCGTCCTGCGACGAGCGATGGTTGAGGCCCCAGATCAGGTCGTGGCGACTGAGCGCCAGGCGGCCCTGGTAGTCGATGTCGTAGGTGTTGCGGCTCTCGCGGAGGAACTCGGTGATGTCGATGCCGGAGCGGGTTGCCGACATCTGGAGCGAGGACTCGATGCCGCCGTCGCTCAGCCAGCGATAACGGCCGACCAGGCTCTGGCTGTTCAGTTCCTGGGTCGGGAGATAGGGGGAAACGTGGAGTCCGGGCTGGCTCCAGTCGGGTTTGGTCCGCCAGATGTCGCCGGTTCTCGACTGGGTGGCGTTGGCCCAGAGGCTGAGGTCGCGGCCGCCGCCCAGCGCATGGTCGAGGCGAAAGTCGACCAGCTGGTTGTCCAGGCGGTCGCGCGCCCGTTCCGGGTAGTCGTGCTGGCGGGAGCTGTCGACATGGCGCCCCTGCGCGGAAAGTCGCCAGCTGGTGCTGTCGTTGACGATCTGCCCGAAGCGGGCGTACAGGTTGCCGTTGCCCTGCGTGCCGCCGGCGACGTTGAGCGCGGCGCCGGCCTGGCCGCGCGTCGGCTTGCTGATGATGTTGATCAGGCCATTGACGGCGTTGGCGCCCCACATCACCGCGCCGGCCCCGCGAATGACTTCGATGCGCTCGATGTCCTCGAGCGGAATCGGGTCGAGTTCCCACATGACGCCGGCGAACAGCGGGTGATAAATGCTGCGGCCGTCGATCAGGACTTGCAGCTTGGTGGCGAATCGCCCGTTGTGGCTGCGCGCCGTGACCGCATAGCGGCCGTTGTCGATCTGCGCGACCTGGATGCCCGGCACCATGCGCAACACGTCGGGCAGGGCCTGCGCGCCGGAGCGCCGGATGTCTTCGGAGGAAATGACGAAAGCCGCGGCGGCGACGTCGGAGATGCTCTGGCTTTTGCGCGAGACGGAGGTGATGTCGGTCTTGACGAGTTCTTCGAGCGTGAGGTCATCGAAAAACGGGTCGGCAGCCGGACTGTTCGTCGAGAAGACCGAAAGAATGGCTATCAACCCGCTTGCAAATCTCATCTTCGTTTCCAGTGCGCGCCCTGTCACAAATATTGTTTTTGTTAATTTGTGGATTCGCCTGTGATTCTCACCTTGCCGCTTTGATAATGCAAGCCGAATTGGCTAAGAATTGATAAGGTTACTTATAAAAATGTTAAATATTGTAGTTGGCTGCCGTTTGGCGCTTCAGGTGGACTGACGGACTTCCTGGCGGGTGGACATCCATGCGCCTGGCGCCGCCAAGCGGGGCGCGTGCCCCGTGCGTCGCTCAGCCGAGCAGGGCGACGGCCTTGATCTGGGCGCGCAGGACGAGGCCGGGCCGTATCTCGAGTTTCTCGGCGGAGCGTCGGGTAATGCGTGCGAGCAGGGGCTCGCCCCCGGCCTCCAGCTTGACCATGACGTGGCCCGGGGTGTCGGTCGGCGCCAGGCCGACGACGGTGGCGGTCACGCAGTTCAGGATGCTGGACAGCATTTGCGGCACCAGCGCCAGGCTGACATCGCGGGCGTGAATGCGGCAGCGCAGCGTCGTGCCGATGGCTTCGTCGCGACGGGAAACGAAGATCATGCCGCCCGGGAACTCCAGGCGCGTGAGGTCGTCGGCCTCGTGGGCCGCGATGCGGGCATCGATGACGACCCCGGCGTCGTCGGCGAAGGCCGCCGGCAGGTCGATGCGGCCGAGCACGTCGTTGAGGGGGCCGCTGGCGACCGCCTTGCCGCTGTCGAGCAGGACCAGGTGGTCGGCCAGGCGGGCCACCTCGTCCGGGGCATGGCTGACGTAGATGATCGGAATATCCAGGTCGCGGTGCAGGCGTTCGAGGTAGGGCAGGATTTCGTGCTTGCGCCGGAGATCGAGCGCGGCCAGCGGCTCGTCCATCAGCAGGATGCGAGGGGCCGCCAGCAAGGCGCGGGCGATGGCCACGCGCTGGCGCTCTCCCCCCGACAGCTGTTTGGGCGAACGCTCGAGCAAATGGGCGATGCCGAGCAGGTCGGCGACATCGGCGACGGTCAGGGCGCTGGCGCCATGCGTCCGGCGTTGCCCGAATTCCATGTTTCCTCGCACCGACAGGTGGGGAAACAGGCCGGCATCCTGGAACACGACGCCAAGGGCGCGCCGATGCGGCGGCAGGAAATGGCCGCGCGCTTCGTCCTGCCAGACCTCTTCGCCAAGGGCGAAGTAGCCCTTGGCTGCCCGTTCCAGGCCGGCCATGGCGCGCAGGCAGGTGGTTTTCCCCGAGCCGGAATGGCCGAACAGCGCGGTCACGCCCTGCCCGGGCAGGCTCAGGTCGACATCGAGCGAAAACCCGGCCCGTTCGATATGGAAGCGCGCGCTGATTTCGCCGCTCATGAGGCGCTCCGGCGTGCCGGGTTGAAGGTATACAAGGCCATCAGCACCAGGAAGCTGAAGAGGACCATGCCACCGGACAGCCAATGGGCCTGGGTATATTCCAGGGCCTCGACATGATCGTAGATCTGCACCGATACGACGCGGGTCTTGTCCGGAATGTTGCCGCCGATCATCAGCACGATGCCGAATTCGCCCACCGTATGGGAAAAACCGAGAATGGCGCCGGACAGGAAGCCAGGCCTGGCGAGCGGCACCGCCACCGACCAGAAGGTATCCCAGGGGCTGGCGCGCAAGGTGGCGGCGACTTCCAGCGGCCCGTCGCCGATGGCTTCGAAGGCGTTCTGTATGGGTTGCACGACGAAGGGCAGGGAATAGAACACCGAGGCGATGACCAGGCCGGGGAAGGTGAAGGGCAGCAAGCCGAGGCCGAGCGACTGCGTCAGCTGGCCGACAGGCCCGTTCGGCCCCATGGTGACGAGCAGGTAGAAGCCGAGCACCGTCGGCGGCAGGACCAGCGGCAGGGCCACGACGGCGCCGACCGCAGCCTTGAAAACAGAACGGGTGCGGGCCAGCCACCAGGCGATCGGCGTCCCGACGACGAGCAGCAGCAGGGTGACGATCGTGGCCAGTTTCAGGGTCAGCCAGACGGCGGCGAGATCGGTGCTATCCATGCGGGCCAGGGGCAGGTGAAGAATTCCGGCAGTTTACACAGGGTTGGCGCGATACCGAAGCGCCTTGAAAGCCCGGCATGCGCTCCCGGTGGCCACGAAAATCAATTCCATGTGAATTTGCTCACGGAGGTTTTTTCGGGCTTGGGCGAAACTGATGCCAAGCCAATAAGAAAGCCGCATCATGCCAGCCATTTACTCCAAGACGTTACGCCCGCAGCCTGCTGACGCCGCCGCTGGCAAATCCATGATGCAATCCGGCCAGGACGAAATCGGCGCCTTCAGCCTGCGCGATACCCTGAGCGGCATTTCGGTTCGCGAAGCCAATTTCGGCGAATTCCTCGCCGCCATGAAACAGCGCGGCATGCTCGCGGCCAAGGCCTGAAAGCCGACGGTAGCGGAATATTCGAGGAGTCACGGCCGCGTAACGACCGGAAAAGGGTGGTGCCCATGGGCAGGATCGAACTGCCGACCTCTCCCTTACCAAGGGAGTGCTCTACCACTGAGCCACATGGGCAACCTGGTGCTCCTGACGGGGTCAAAGTAACGGCTGTGTTAGCCGTGCTTGCGTTGTTTTGTCCGGTTCGAACTTCTTGATACCGTCAAAAATACCGTCAGATACATTGTGCTCGGGTTTCTAACATCAGATTCCAATACCGCAAGTGGTTGTCACGGCGCGAAGCGGGGCGCATTGTAACAGTGAAAGTCGCCTTGGGAAGATAACGCAGAATATTTTTATTCCAGCGAGTTGTAATTCCAGCTTGCCAACATTCGGCTTTTCAGCTTTAATTTAATCGCCCGCCAAGATTCACGCGTGGCTTAAATACACCCATCTGACGTAAATATTGCACCCATAGCGCGATTGAGCGCTACAACTGGCAGCAAACCTCTTGAGGTATTTGCTGTGCCAGCTTCGCTTCGTTAAGTCCACAGTGAGCGTCCTAATGGTCAGACTCGCTTGCTTGTGGTCGCCGTGTATCACGGGTGTAAATATGACCACAACAAACCGTTTAAGGTTAATTCGGCTTGCCGAGTTGCTGCTGCTCCTTGCGTGCAGTCGTTCAACCGTATACCTGCGACTTGACCCTAAGTCGCCGTACTACGATCCTTCGTTCCCCCGACCCATCAAGCTCTCCGGCCATGCAAATGGTCGGGGAGCTGTGGCATGGGTCGAATCCGAAGTGGAAGCGTGGATTGCCGAACGTATGGCTGCACGCGCCTGACCAAGGATAGGGCGCACCCACTTCACTGGGGTGGTGCGCCCAACAACCCTCTCAAGCTTTTCTGCTGTGTTGTACCTACGGATTTCGTCCAACAGCATCGGAATCCCCCCGCACATATCGATTCATCGGGGCTGATTAATGGAAGTCACGCATCATGCGTAACGTCGCAGACACCCATCTGACGATATGGCACCCACAGCGCAAATCAGTCGGAAACTACACGTTCTAAATGATTCCTCCGCCGATGTTGACAGCCTGCCCCGTAAGCGGAGCAACAGGCGAACGGTTTTTGGCTTTCGCAAGCTTGGCTTTATGGGCTACGATGGATTTTTTCTGGGAAGAGGACTTCTTTGGTAGCTCACCGCGCCGGATTACCCTGAAGCCGATCATCTCTTTTGGGTGGGCGAATGAATCGGCCTTGCATAGGTAGGCCAAAACGTACTTGCAAAAGTTCTCCCGTTTATTCACATCGTCGACACGGATTGATCCAATCCCCAGGGTTCCCCGCCGGGTGTATTCCTCGTCGTGAAGATGACCGTTACGGTAGTTCCCTCTCCCTTTCGTGCTCTTCTTCCAATCCTCCCCGATTTCTTGAGCAAAGAATTTTGCGCAACCTTGCCGCAGGTCACCATCGAAGATTAGAACCAAGTGGATGTGCGGCCCTCGGTCTACGCCGTGCTCCAATTTGGCGACGTATCCGACCAGACCGTTGAAAATCTTCTTGTCTGAGCTTCTGCTTCGGAAAAAAGCGTCAAAATCCCGCTTAAGAGTACTCATCTCGCGCTGGAATTCGGTTTTCTGGTATCCCAATTCGACCCGTACCACCTCCAGCCGACGAAAACGAGTGATCAGCGAGTTAAAGTATCGACAGTAATCACGATGGCGATCCCTGGCATCTCGCAAGCGTTCAGTACGCCGTCTAGCGGCGTTATTTTCCCGCCCCAAGCTCCGCAGCGTTTCGACAAAATTATTAAAGATTGCTGCACATGGCACCGTCGTTTGGTCGAGCGGTCTCTTGTCCAGGTTGCACCAAAAGGAGGGGTGTTGAAGCAATATTTCCTCGTACAAGCCCAATTGGCTGCACGTATTCCGGAAGAGTTCAATGTATTCGTCGTACCGGTTCTGATCGGAAAACTTCCCGGCCACCTCGACCATCACGGGAAAACGCGCGATATAACGCTGAGCTAGGTTGCTCAAATCCAGCGAGAGCAGAGGTCCCGGCAGTAGTTTGGGGACAACAGGTTTCTCGGTGCTCGATAAGGCCCACTCAAGGAAGTCGTTCATCCAGGCGATAATCTGCTTATATTCATCGCGCGTCCGCTGTCTTTGCAGGGTTGTCGCCAAAGCTCTGGCGGCGTCATCTGGTGCAGATTTCACGTCATAGTGACAGTGGTATGGCGAACCGATGGCGCGATTTTTGAGTTCGTCGGGAGTTTCCGATAACCCCGAATTAATGATTGAATCGGCCATCAGCGCTGACTTGTCGGACACAACACAAGTTTCAATATCATCCTTCACGGGCCACCTCGCTGGAATTTGCAGGAAGACGAAACGCTTTGTCGTCTCGTTTATGAAAAGAAAAACTCAGGGCTGGCGAGCAGTCGGAACGAATGAACTCATCCCGGGAAAGCATGGCTCGCAAGGAATGCCGTAGTGGCTTGCAACCCGGGGTCAGTAGTCCTTCCCCGACGGATCGATAACCCAGCGGCTTGGTGCAGGTCGAATCCGGAATGCGCGAGAGTCGCGCTCGGGTTGCTGTCTCGATGGCTTGCTGGTTGCTCTTCGTTCCTCCCCCAAAAAATATCACGACATGACACCGAAAATCCCCGGATGGCAGGCGTTCGCCGCGACACAAGACAGCGATCAGACCTAGGTCGGCCGGTAGCTCAAAAAGCGCCTGTGCCAGCGTACGAGGCCAATCTTGTTGTGACGCACCTTTCTGGTCGAGCGAATGAACCACCTCATGACGGACGCAATACACAGGGGATGGGGACGCTTCAAGGGCATCCAGCACTCCGTTACAGGTCTCTCGGTTCTTGTTGACCGGTTTCAGCCAGGCTCGCTGCTTTTTGCAAAAACCTTCGCTTTGCAGCGCTTCCCTAAGTCGTGTTAAAAAGCCGTCAAGGACGAAGTCCCGCCCCTTTTTTGTCGCTTCGATATCCTTGCCGTACAGACGCTCGATGGCGCCATTCCTTAGGCCCAGTTTCGTCAATACCCCTTCAAGCGCAGTGTCGGCGGGGCTCGGTTTGATGAACGTGCAAGGCTTGACCTTGGTACGCAAAATCTCCTGGCACAGTTCGTGGAGTGAACGATCATCAATGGGGGCTGGATAGGCGTCAGACTGAACGCTGCAAACCTGATTCGTGATGTGAAGAAGCATCGCACACCGGTCTAGATAGGCAGCATGGAGTGGAGCGAAGCGCCCAAGGTCTGCCAGCATGGAGGTATTGGCGTCATCCCGAAAGTCATGGTTGGCAATCGAATAAGGGCTGAGGATGTCAGGCTCGACCGACATAGCCCACCTCCGCCATCAAACGGTTACTGCTGTCCTGTGCTATATCCTCAATTCTCGGAATACTATTGCGACGATCCGATTGCTGCTTCTCTTGTTGAAAATGGTCTTTTTCCTGGAAATTTGCTCCGTTCCTGATGGGTTTCTGGTTATTTAGTCCATTGGTATTGTTTGTTTTTACCTCCGTATAGTAAATAAATCCGCGTTCTACAACGAAATTTAGGCGTGTGTTGCTCGGGATAAAAATCAAATCCTCCCTAGGGTTCTCGGTATTTTGATTTTGCAAAGTTGGCGGCAGAATCGTGAGGCGAATCATCGGCGTGCCTCCCCCTTTTTTTGCCATCCAGTCCTCGACTTCAGCGATGTCACATCCCAACGCGCCACGTCCTGATGGCGACAGCGGAATTGGACGGGGAAAGTCGGGATCGCTGTAGCTGGAAGTGCCGACCCGATTGTAGATGGAATACCGCGACAGCCCGGTCAGACGCTTTACGTCGGGCAGTCGGATGAATTGGCTTGACATATGAAACATCCTCTCCATGCCCCTTGCGGGGTACGAGGGCGCCCGTCTTTATGGTTGGAATACGGGCAGCCGAATGAATTCAATCCCAGCGAAACCGCTAGGAATGGCACAGCAACTGCAAAAGGGAGATTTTGCCCAGCCGATGCCTAGCATCGTTTGTGCATATATACGCCAAGAAAATCAATGATTTACTTGAAGGCGTGGCAAATAAACTGGTTACCCAGTTCTGAGGCGTGTCATGCGTGTTGCAGACCGCATCAAAGATCGCAAAGCTCGCAAAGATCGAAAATTCGACTTGGAACTCGGAGGAAAAATTCGGGAGTTGCCCGAAATATTTACATTTCGCCTTAGCGGCGAAAACTAAATCTGGTGGTGAGGTATTTCTCGAAAAACGTCAGGTGTGCTCACCTCCCGGAATGTTGAAACTTTCTGAAAATTTATCCGGTAAATTGGGCATCTGTCAACCGAAGAAGTAAATTCCCTTGCAGCAAAACACTCGCTACCGCTAGGCGTGATCGTGGGCACTACTCGACTACATGGCTTGCTTAGTTGAGCAAGTACCAGCCCTGGAAGTCGCAAAGAATGGGCCTGTGGGCTAACTATGCAAGATTTTGGCTGCCTGCGAATAGCGGACGGACAGCGGCATTCTGGGGCTCCAAAACATCATCCTGCCCTGGATTTTTCTCATCGCCTGGTACTCAGTCCGAAGTAGGTTTCATGCCGACAAAACACGAGAGCGAATCCTGTTTCTAAAATTCTTTAGCCACGTACATTTATTGTGGAAACCAGTGAGGCCTGTCTCTTTCTTCAAAAACTAGCTTCTCTCGGCACATAAATCCTTAGCCCACTCCGTCACTGGCGGAGTGGGCTTTTTCATGTGCGCTTTCCAAGCAGTTCACCTCACGGCAGATACGGGCTCGCTTGGCCCGTCTGCCCATTACCCATGAACACCGGAGATAAAACATGACTTTGAAATGCCCGATCTGCAACTCCAGAAATATTGAAACCCTCGACTACGGCAAGAAGACCGGCGCCACCATCGGTGTTGTCGGCGGTGCGGCCAGCGGTGCTGCCGGAGCCATGAGCGGTGCCCGACTGGGCGCCAGTGTCGGTGCGATGGCTGGCCCCGTCGGCATCGGTGTCGGCGGTATTGCCGGCGCGATTCTCGGCGCTTTGCTGGGCGGCACTGCAGGCGGTGCGGCTGGCGCCAAGATTGGCCAGGTCATCGATGAGCGCTATCTGGAAAACAACCACTGCCTGAACTGTGGTCACACCTTCAGTACCGATCCCGAGGCCGACACGCTGAACGAGCAACCGCCCCTACCGCACCGTCGCTGACTCTGATCTCGACATCCCACCTGATCCCAAATTCGAAAGGAAACACCATGGCCCATCTCGTCCAAACCATGGCCTATGCCGGTGCCGAACCTTGGCATGGCTTTGGTAATCTCTTGCCGGCTGAAGCCACGTTGGAAACCTGGCAGGAAGCCGCCGGCATGAACTGGCACATCCACGAAACACCTGTTCTCTACAACGTCGCGGGCGACAGCGGCCTGCATGTCAAATCCAACCCGGATGCCAAGGTGTTGTATCGCTCCGATACCCACGCCCACCTGTCTGTCGTCTCCAAGCGCTACAACGTCGTCCAGCCGAACGAAGTCCTGGAGTTCTACCGCGATCTCACCGAAGCCGGTGGCTTTACGCTGGAAACGGCTGGCGTACTGAAGGAAGGGCGCAAGCTCTGGGCCTTGGCCAAGACTGGCCAGGAAACCCAATTGCGGGGTGGTGATCAGGTCGGTGCCTATCTGCTGCTGGCCACCAGTTGCGATGGCACCTTGTGCACCACGGCCCAGTTCACCTCGGTCCGGGTAGTCTGCAACAACACCCTGCAGATGGCGGTAGGCAATTCCACCGGCGCGGTGAAAGTGCCGCATAGTACGATCTTCGATCCCCAAGCCGTCAAGGAAACCTTGGGGCTTGGCTTGTCGTCCTGGGATCGTTTTGTTACCGACATCAAGCGCCTGGCCGATCGTCCCATCCACAAGTTTGAAGCCATGAACTTCCTGGTCAAGGTGCTTGGCGATCCGAACCTGCCGCTGGCCGATCAACCGAACCAGAAGGCGTTGCAGCAGGTGCATGCCCTGTACAGCGGCCAGGGCCGGGGCGCCGAACTCTCCTCGGCCAACGGCACGGCCTGGGGTTTGCTCAATGCCGTCACCCAGTACGTCGACCACGAACGTCGGGCGCGCAGTGTCGATCATCGTCTCGACTCAGCTTGGTTCGGACAAGGGGCAACGATCAAGGGAAAAGCCCTTTCGGAGGCCCTGGCCCTCGCTGCCTGAGCCGTCGTCTCCATCCATCCCCTGCCTGGCTCCCGAGAGGGAGACCAGGCATTTTTCTATCCAAGTTCCCAAATGGAAAAGTTCTACCGTACCCCGATCTGGCATCCCTTCGATGCCGGAGATCTTCCCGATTGCGTCACTTTCTGTATCGACGACGAGAGCGCCCTTGAAATCCTCAGGCTGTCTGCTCTGGTCAAGACGCACGGTCTCTACAAGGTCGAGAAATTCGACTTCCGTGCCCATTACACCCGGACAGCCGAAGCCAATCCCGGCGAGGCTAACGGAGGCCAGGCAAGCCAATTCGTTACCGAAGCAGATCGCCTGAATGTCTCCGACACCGAATTCTGGTTCTCCGCCTATCTCAAGCACACGGATGTCGTACTCAACAGCGAGGCACAGCCCATTGCCGACCTGAAAGAAAGCTTTGGCCTGACGGCCTAATGTATTCGCTTCCCCCTGTCGTTCATCACCCCCCTGATACCCGGCGCTGCTTGTGCAGGCCGGGTTTTTCCCTTTGATGGAGAATGTCATGGCACTCAGTCACCCTGTACCACCGCTTCCGGTCACTCGGCCCCGTCCGGCCCTGAAACTGGTCAAGACCCACAACCTGTCCCGTGCGTTGTGGCTCGATGTGCGCAAGCAAGGTATCGGCAGTTCCGATGCGGCTGCCGCTGTCGGCCTCAATCCATACAAATCACCGCTCGAACTGTGGCTGGAGAAGACGGGCCGGGATAGCAATCTGCCCAAAGTCGATCCGCACGACGAAGAGTCGCCGCTGTATTGGGGAACCCTGCTTGAACCCATTGTTGCAGCCCACTACACCAAGCGAACAGGGCACCGTGTCCGGCGGATCAATGCCGTCCTCCAGCATCCCGATGCCGACAAGCACTGGATGCTGGCCAACATCGACCGGGAAATCATCGGCGTACCGGACGTCCACGTCCTCGAATGCAAGACGGCTGGTATCAATGGGGCCCGGTTGTGGAAGGATGGTGTTCCCGAATACGTCCAGCTACAGGTCATGCACCAGCTTGCCGTCACCGGCAAGCGAGCGGCCGATGTGGCTGTCCTGATCGGAGGTCAGCATCTGGAGATTCATCGCCTTGAACGTGATGACCTCCTGATTGGCCGATTGATCGAACTCGAACGGCGTTTCTGGCACTACGTCGAGACCGATACGCCACCTTCGGCCGATGGTTCAGAATCCGCTGATACGGCACTCAAGGCACTGTATCCCTGCGATAGCGGAACGACGGTCGATTTCAGTGATGACCGGAACCTGTCAGCCACCTTTGCCGATTGGCTGTCGATACGGCAAACCCTCGTCGACACCGAAGCGATTGAAGCCAAGTTGAAGCAGACGCTACAGCAGGCCATGGGCGACGCCAGCAAAGCCCTGTTCGAAACCGGCGCCGTGACCTGGAAGAAGGCCAAGGACAGCATGGGACTCGATATCACCCAGTTGCTCAAGGATTACCCGGAATTCCAGCAACGCTACGCCACCACCAAACCCGGCAGCCGACGTTTCCTCGTCGCTTGACGAAATTCACCATACCCCCAAAACCATTCCGGCCTCGCAAGGCCGGAATGGTCATTGATCGAAGGAGTACAACAATGTTGAAAGGACTCAGTATCACCCCGCCGATTCTCGGGCGGATCTCGATTGGCAAGGTCATCGAGAAGGCTGGCAAGCGACTGCCGGAGAAGGACGATCAATTCACCATTACCAGCCAGGTCCAGGGTAAGGATGGCTGGCTACCGCATCCCTTCGATGAGGGCTTGCGCAAGGAGCAGGGGGGCAAGATACGCAGCATTCCGATTCAACTGCTGTTCAACGATCCGGCATTGAATTTCCGGGCCGAGTACAGCTTGTTTGACCGTACCACCGGCCGGCCACTTTGCGTCGGTAATGGCGAAACCTGCAAACGGCAAAGCGAGGATGGAATACAGAGTTTGCCCTGTCCGTCACCGGATGGTTGTCCACTGGCCAAGGGCAATGCCTGCAAACCCTATGGTCGCCTGAATGTCAGTATCGGCGATGACGACCCTCTGGGTAGTTTCATCTTCCGGACGACGGGATTCAACAGTATCCGGACGTTAGTTGCCAGGTTGCACTACTTCCAGGCGATTTCTGGTGATCGGCTGTCTTGTTTGCCACTGGAACTACGGCTGCGGGGTAAATCGACCCGGCAGAGCCATGGCACGCCGATCTTTTACGTGGATATCACCCCGAGAAGCGGGATGTCCGTTGATGAGATGTTTGCAGAGGCGAAACGGAAGGAGGCGGATCGGCTATTGGCCGGGTTCGATCAAGTCGCGCTGGATGCTGTTGCTAGATTCGGATTTGGTAATGGGGCATTTGAGGAGAGCGAGGAGGAGGGCGGGGCGGTGGTTGAGGAGTTTTTTACATCGGGGGAGGTCGCTGACAATCTTGAAGTTTCGAGCTCTTCGTTCGTGAATCCTTCGTCACTGGTTGAGCGGTTGGGGGAGAGGGTTGCTATGACGAACTCTGAGAAATCTTCTTAGGCTTGAGAGACGGGCTTTCCTGGAGTGATATCTCCGGGGAGGTCTGCTTTTTAGCATGCGTTTTTCTTTTTCTTGATTTTGACTCGGGCTTTCGGGCTATTGATCCTTTGCCTTTAGGTGAATGCTGGAATCCGTTAAAAAATTGATGAGTTGAACCGGCCGGTTGTCGGCCACAGCGGTCAGTGGGGTGCTGCGCCACCAACGGCGGCAATGGGCTGGTCAGCAGTCGTAGGATTTGGAGTGTGCTCGAATGGCTGCTTCCAATATTCGCTAATGAGTGCTGCGTGCCCAATCCGACCATTGACCACCTCGGCAGTCCAACAGCAGGTTCCAAAGATGAGCGGTTTCTTGGCTCGACTAATGGACAGGAGGTTGGCCAAGCAGATTTTTTTGCCTTGAGCTAGCCAACGACCGGGTTGCACAATAATTCGGACACCATCCTGTACGGGATCGCTACGAAAACACCAAAACTGAAACCGAATACGGAAAAAATCTAGCGATCAAAATTTCTCGGGCGTAATGTTGCAACGACATCTCTTTACTTTTATGTAAGCGCAAAGAGAAATAGTTTGATCACAACGGCATTGGCAATGTCAATAAAAAAAGCACCCACCATCGGAACGATCAGAAATGCAAGCTGAGAATGGCCACGTTGTTCAGACACCGCTTGCATGTTTGCGATGGCAGTCGGGGTGGCTCCGAGACCGAACCCACAGTGGCCAGCAGCAATGACTATGGCGTCGTGGTTTGCACCCATCACACGGAAAGTGATGAAAATTGCCCAAGCCACCATTAGCAAAGTCTGAGCGCCGAGGAGAATAAACATCGGTAGTGCAAGCGAAGTCAGTTCCCAAAGCCGCAGCGACATTAGGGCCATTGCCAAGAACAAGGCTAGCGAAACGTTTCCAAGTACGGAATTACAGCGTTCGAAGACTTCGTAACCGCCAAATTTCGACAGAATATTGCGCAATATGACGCCGACAAACAACACGCAGACAAAAGCAGGTAATTCAAGCGAACTACCCTTAAGCGCACGCGAAATTTCGTTACCTATCAGCAGGCAGACTGCAAACAAGGCTAATGCTTCGATCATTGCTGGCGCAGTGATTAGGCGAGTGGTACCAGGAGCTTCAAATGCTCCTAATTGTTCTGTGGTCAGATGAGGTGCCTGATCTTTGATTTTATGGGCCAGGTAGCTTGCCACTGGGCCTCCGATTAGACCGCCAAGTATCAGTCCGAAAGTGGCGCAGGCGATAGCTACTTCAGGAGCGGACGTAAGGCCATATTTTTCGCTGAAAACGCTTCCCCAAGCAGCCCCAGTGCCATGACCGCCGGAAAGAGATATTGAACCAGCTAGAAGACCAATCTGCGATGGAAAGCCAAGCAGATGCGCCAGAGTTACGCCCACAAAATTTTGCGTGATGAGGAAAGCAATAACAACAGCAAACAGTAGCAAAAGAGGCCGTCCACCTCGTTTCAGGCTAGCAAGGTTCGCGTTAAGTCCGATGCTGGCAAAAAAGGCCAGCATTAATGGAGTGTTCAGCGCAGTGTCGAAGCGCACCTCAAAGTTAAATAATAATTTACTGGCATATAGCCCGAGCGCCGCAATCAAACCGCCGGCGACGGGTTCAGGAATCGAGTAAGCACGTAAGAATTTAATCCCATGTAATAGCCTGCGGCCAACGAGTAGTACAAAAGAAGCGGCAACCAGTGTGCCGTAGCCATCGAGAGTAATCATTCGAGAAATGAAAGTGTGAACACAGAAGGTTGCCGGAACGGCTGACTGGCTCTATTCGATAAATACGTATTCTCGGTGTTTGAATTTGGATTCCAAACCTTGAGTTGCCCAATTTGGGTCAGCTTGAAACGAGCATCGGTAGCCATGCTCATTTCAAAGTGATAGCACAGTGGAGGCTAAATCGCCTCTCTACCTTGGCAATCCTCAATTTCATTGTTGCTGCCCGATGATTCGCTGTTGGTCCAGAAGTGGCGCGCCAAACGAGCAATGCTGGGCCAAAGCGGATCACCGATTTCCTGGCTGTGGGCAATGTAGTTACGCAAGGTCTCGATATCGCCAAAAGCCCGTTTTACGCTTCTTCGTGACTTGAACCCCAGGGCGCCGGGATGGCCTGCCTGGTGAATGATCAGCGATAGCAGATCGCTTAGTTGCAGGCAGTCGAGGAGGTCGCACGGCTGATTTCGGCGGCTCCGCACTTCCATCAATTGGCTGAGCATCCGGAGTCTTCCGTCGGATAGTCCGTTGGCCCATTGCTCCGCATCCATCGTTCGCCGGATGTGCCATTTCATGTCCATTTCGATTGAGGTCAGGATACCGAACAGCCACATGCGGGCTAGGGGGCTGCTGAAATCATCACGCGTGACCAGCAGCGGTGCATCGTCATCTCTTTCGACAATGCAGTTTTGATGGCGGGTCAGCACATTGACGATGTCGATGAAGGAGGCGTTACCTTTGACGACTTGTGAAGGCTTCCAGGTTTTGCGCTTGTCCAATGGGCGTCCGAGATCCCTGGCTTCGAAGCGGTTCAGTATCACGCTCAGAATTTGACGTTGGTGAGGCCCTGTCTGGTGATTGCCGGAATTTTCGAAGTCTGTTGATTCTCCAGCGAGTTTTTTGCTCCAGTACCCGATCAGTTTTTTCACCCGCTCGATCAAGCGGGGATCGCCTGCCTTCAAGACGCCGACGAGATCATTCGCTTCCTGGAGAAACACCATGCCAAAACGTGGGTCAGCCCGACAGATGTCGTCGCAGTTGTCGATCAGATCGGCCAATTTGACGGTCTGGGCGCGGGGCGGCGCGCTGGCCAGATGTGCGCAGTCGATTGCCCGGCGTTCCTTTCGGTTACCGTCGGAGGGACGGCTGACATCGGTCAGCGCGTCGACCAATTCTGCAATATCAGTGCCAAATTCGTGGGCCACATCTTCTATGGTGGCGGGGGTGTCTTCGACGACATCGTGGAGCCAGGCTGCCGCCAGGGTGGCCGGGTCGTCGGACACGCCAGCAACGATATCGGCGACCGCTTTCAAGTGGGCTTCGTACGGTTGTCCGGAGTACTTGCGCCGTTGGTCGATACGCTCATGGAATTCGACGGCGTATTGCCTTGCACGAGTGACGAGATCCTGTTCCATGGCACCAATCAGTTGAGTTTCAGGAAGTAACGGGGCAGCAGGCCAGTCAGCGATTCACGAAGCTCGGCCTCGTTTTTGTCGTGGATTTCCGAATGTAGCTGGCTAGCGATGCGCCTAAATTGTTCCAGCAGGCTGGGGTCGAAATGGCTGCCCGCACCTTCTCCCTGAATTTCCAGGGCTTGCTGGGCGGTCAGCGCCTCCTTGTACGGGCGGCGTGAGGTCAAGGCATCGAACACATCGACGATGGCGAAAATGCGTGCTGCGAAAGGAATTTCATCGCCCCGCAAGCCCTTTGGATAGCCGCTGCCGTCATATTTTTCGTGATGATGGCCAATGATGTCGCGGGCAATCTTGAGCCAATGCGAATCGGCGACGATTTCAAGGCCCAGGCGGACATGCTCCCGCATTTCGGCAAATTCCTGATCATCCAGTCTGCCTGGCTTCAGCAGGATCGCATCGGGGATGCCGATCTTGCCCACATCGTGCAGGAAGGAGCCGATGATCAGGCCGCGCATAGCCTCAGTCGGGGCTTCTACAGCTTTCGCCAGATGAATCGCATACAGGGTGACTCGGTAATTGTGCTCGCCGGTATCGGAATCCCGCTTGGCGATGGCACTGCCCAGCACCGCGGCGATTTCGAGGTTGCCGCGCAGGATTTCTTTCGATGCCTTGATCAGCGAACGGTAAAGGAGCAGTACCACCGGGTACAGGGCAAGGGCGGTCAGCAGGCTGGAGAGCAGAACGAAACCGATGGTGCGCCAAGTTTTTGCACGTTGCTGCTGCAAGGTCAGGCGGTCGAGAAGAAATGCACCCTCCAGGAACAGTTTTCCTTCCGGCGCAGGCACTGTCACCAGAATTCGAATGACCGGTTGCTCGCCAATCTGCAGTTTCTCGAAATGGCGTCGGCCATCCCGTGCCATTGCCTGAATGCTGGGCTGGAGTTGATCGGTCAGTTTCTCGAATGTCGGGTTGGCAAGTTCGCGAACCAGCTTGCCTTGATCGTCATGCACCTTGATCCAGAGGTAGTGGGTGCTGATGAATTGCCGCGTTTCGTTGGCCAACAGGCTTTGCGCTTCGTCTGTATCGCCAGCGGGCGAGGTCGAGAGATGCCGGACTTCCTCGCTGGCGATGGCAACCAGACCCTCCTCGAAGCGGGATACTTCGAGGTAGTAGGTCATGCCGGCGGCTACTAGCGATACGACGAGCCAGACTGCCAGTAGCCTGCGCAACAACATCCAGCGGATCGAGGCGATGGTCTGGATGGCACTCATGGTTTGCTCAGCGAGTGGCTTACCAGCCGCCTCCCAGGGCCAGGTAGACGTTGACCAGCGCTAGCCGTTTTTCCAGCAGGGCCTGGGCTTCCTGGGTCTCGGCGGCGAGCAGTTGGCGCTGCGCGTCGAGTACTTCGAGGAAGTTCGTCGTGCCGGCGCGGAAGCGCAGGTCGGCGAGGCGCATCGCCTCCCGCGAAGCGGCGACACGGCGCGCCTGGATATCCATCAGGTCGTTGCCGGTTTCGTAGGCGACCAAGCCATTGGCGACTTCGCCCAGCGCATTCAGGATGGTTTTGCGGTAGCTGATTACTGCTTGCTCCAGCCGGGCTTCGGCGGCCTGCTTGTTGAAGTAGATCTGGCCGCCAGCGAACAGGGGTTGGAGCAGATTGGGGCCGACGGAAGCGACGGCGGGTGCTCGGCCATGTACGACATCGGCCAGGCTGGTACTGACTCCGCCAAAGATTGCGGTCAGCGACAGGCTGGGGAAGAACAGGGCTCTCGCTTCGCCAACACGTGCGTTGGCTGCCATCAGACGTGCTTCCGCCTGGCGGATGTCCGGTCGCTGTTCCAGTAGAGAGGAGGGCAAGCCGGGCGGGATAAAACCCGGTAGCGCCAGTTGTGGCGGCGACTCCAGGCGCAGCGCGCCGGGGGCTCGACCGAGCAGTATGGCCAGTGCATTCTCGGTTTCGGCGATCTGCCGGCGCAGGGGCGGCAGGCTGGCTTCCGTGGTCGCCAGGGCGCTTTCCTGCTGGCGTTCTTCGGCGGCTGAGGAAATGCCGGCGGCAGAGAGGCGCTTGATCAGTCGCAGGACTTCCGCCTGGTTTTTGGCGCTGCGCTCGGTCACGGTCAGCGTCTCATGCAGCGTGGCGAGTTGGAAATAATAGCGGGCGACGCTGGCGATCAACGAAGCCTGCATGCCATGGCGGGCTTCGTCACTCGCCAGCAGTTCGGCCTGGGCTGCCTCGCTGGCGCGGCGATAGCGTCCCCACAGGTCGATTTCCCAGGAAATGCCGGCCCCGCCGAGATAGCTGGCGGTGAAGCGTTCGCCGGGCTGGCGCACGGTGGGCGAGGTATTCAGCGAGAGAGAGGCTTGTGGCAATAGCGGTGCTCGGCTGACGCCGGCCAGGGCCTCCGCTTCGCGCAGCCTGGCCGCTGCCAGCAGCGCATCCGGCCCGGCCGTGAGCGCTTCGTCGATCAAGGCCTTGAGGGCCGGGTCGGTGAACACATCGCGCCAATTCTGCTTGGCCAGGGAAGAGGTTTCGCCGGTAGCCCGGGCGGAACTGCCGCTGTGAACTTCAGGCAAGTCGATGGCAGGACGCTGGTAGTCCGGGCCAAGGGCGCAGCCGGTCACGAACAGGCAGGCCAGCATGGCGGCAATGGGGGTACGGCGGATCATGCCTGTGTCTCCTGTTGGCCGGCAGGCTTTTTCGCAAAGCGCGCGACGATGCGGTCGACGGCCACGAAGAGCACCGGCACCATGAAGATGGCGAGCAGCGTTGCCGCCAGCATGCCGCCAAAGACGGTGATACCCATCGATACACGCGCTGCGGCGCCGGCCCCGGCGGATATGATCAGCGGCACCACGCCAAGGATGAACGCGAAGGAGGTCATCAGGATCGGGCGAAGACGCAGCTTCGCCGCGCCGACAGCGGCGGTCACTGCATCTTCGCCTTGCTCACGCTTCATCTTGGCGAATTCGACGATCAGGATAGCGTTTTTCGCTGCCAGGCCGATGAGCAGGACCAGGCCGATCTGGGCATAGATGTTGTTCGTCAGCCCGGTTAGCCACAGGCCGAGCATGGCGCCAAATACACCAAGCGGCACGGCGAGCAGGACGGCGAAGGGGATCGCCCAGCTTTCGTACAGGGCGGCGAGGAACAGGAAGACGAAAACGATGGCCATCGCGAAGACGATGGGCGCCTTGCCGGCTGATTCCTTTTCCTGGCGGCTGATACCTGACCACTCGAAACCGTAGCCGGGCGGCAGGGCGGTTGCGGCGATTTCCTCCATGGCCTGGATGGCTTCGCTGGAACTAAAGCCGGCGCCCGGATTACCACCGAGCTCGGCCGTGCGGTACAGGTTGTAGCGTTCGAGCACGGTCGGGGCGCTGGTCGGCATTGGCGTCACGAAGGTCGACAAGGGGATCATCTGGTTGTCGCCATTGCGCACGTGGAACAGCCCGATACCCTGGATATCGCTGCGGTATTCCGGCTCGGCCTGCATGGTGACCTTGTAGGTACGGCCGAAACGGCTGAAGTCGTTGACATTCAAGCCGCCGAGGAAGGTCTGTAAGGCGTTGGTGATGTCGGATACCGGTACGCCCAGTTTCTTGGCTTTCTCCCGGTCGACCGCCAGCCGGAAGGCCGGCGTACGCGGATTGAACTTGGAGTAGATGCTGGCAATTTCGGGCCGCTGTCGGGCGGCAGCCATGAAGTCATCGGCGACTTTGGCCAGTTCCTGCGGTGTGCCACCGGAGCGATCCTGCAGCTTGAAAGAGAATCCTCCTGTTGCGCCCAGGCCGGGAATCGGCGGTGGGTTGAATCCCAGAACTACGGCTTCCGGCAATTTGCCACCCTGCTGGTAGGTGCCGAGCAGGACGGTCTTCAGCGAATCCGTGGCACGTTCAGACCAAGGCTTCAGAGTGGTGACGAACAGGGCGCTGTCCGACTGCGGGGCGCCGTTCAGGATGTTGTAGCCATTGATGATCAGGCGCTTGTCGACGGCATCGTAGCTCTTGAGAATGTCATCGACTTTTTCGGTCACGGCCAGGGTTCGGTTGAGCGAAGCGGCGGCGGGGAGCTGCACGCTGCCGAGGAAATAACCCTGGTCTTCCGAGGGCACGAAACCGCCGGGAACACGATTCATCAGGCCGACCGCGACGAAGATCAGGATGCCAAGCATGGCCAACGAGAGCAAGCTGCGCCGGATCATCATCTGTACCTTGCGCTCATAGCCATCGGTCAGGCGGTCGAAGACCCGGTTGAAGGCACCGAAGAAGCCACGGTTGGCCGCAGTCTTGTCCTTCGGTTTCAGCATCGTGGCGCACAAGGCAGGGGTCAGCGACAGGGCGACGAAACCGGAAAGGGCCGTGGACACGGCAATCGTGATGGCGAACTGCTTGTACATCACGCCGGAAATGCCCCCGAGGAAGGCGACTGGTACGAAGACCGCGCACAGGATCAGCGCCATGGCAACCACCGGGCCGGAGACTTCTTCCATCGCCTTCAGGGTGGCATCGCGGGCATTCAGGCCGCTATGTTCCATGTGATGTTCGACCGCTTCGACAACCACGATGGCATCATCGACCACGATACCGATGGCCAGTACCATGCCGAATAGGGTCAGGGTGTTGATGGTGAAGCCGAGTACGGTAAAGGCGGCGAAGGTGGCAACCAGCGATACGGGCACGGCGAGCATCGGAATGATCGTCGCCCGCCAGTTCTGCAGGAAGATGAAAACGACGACCAGCACGAGGATCAGCGCTTCGATGAAGGTGTTCTTGACCTCGTTGAGCGAGGCTTTGACGAAGACCGTGTTATCGAGTACCACGTCGTAGTTCATGTCGGCCGGGAAGGCCGTGGCCAGACGCTTCAACTCGGCGTTGATCAGGTCGGCGGTCTCGATGGCGCTGGCATCCGGCGTCAGGTTGATCGAAAAGGCCGCCGCCGGTTGGCCGTTCAGGCGCGACTGGAAGACGTATTCCTTGGCGCCCAGTTCGACGCGGGCGACATCGCGGACACGGATGAAGGAACCATCCGGCTTGGCGCGGACGATAATCTCCTCGAATTCACTCACTTCCGACAAGCGACCGCGAACTTCCACACCGTACTGGAATTGCTGGGTTTTCGGGGCAGGCATCTGTCCGACCTGGCCGGCCGGTGCCTGGGCATTCTGCTCCTGGATGGCTCGATGCACATCGGTCGGCGTAATGCCGAGGCTGGCCATCCGGTCCGGCTTCAGCCAGATACGCATGCCGAATTCGGCGCCGAACAGGCTGACGTTGCCGACACCTTTGACCCGCTTGATGGCTTCGACAACGTTGATCGTGGCGTAGTTGGCCAGGAACAGTTCGTCGTAAGTACCTTTCGGCGAAACCAGAGCCAAGTACATCAGGACGTCGGGGGTCTGTTTCTTGGTGGTGATGCCGGCGCTGATCGCTTCCGAAGGCAGGCGGGCGTTTGCCTGCGAAGCACGGTTCTGGACCTGCACGGCGGCGATGTCGGCATCGCTGTCGAGTCCGAAGGTGATATCGAGGTTATAGCCGCCGTTGCCTGCCGAGCTGGAGCTCATGTAGAGCATGCCTTCGATGCCGTTGACCTGCTCCTCGATGGGCTGGGCAAGCGCCTGCTCGACGATTTCGGCGCTGGCGCCCGGATAGACGGCGCTGACGCGGATGGTCGGCAGGGTGATCTGTGGATACTGGGCAATCGGCAAGCTGATGCCGGCGATGATCCCGGCCAGCGTCAGGACAATGGCGGTGACGATAGCGAACACCGGCCGGAAGATGAAGAACCTGGCCATGCTGGCTCCTTACGGCTGGGCTACAGCGACCGGTTTAACCACCGTGCCTGGGCGTGCCTTCTGCAGTCCATCGACGACGATACGCTCGCCGGCCTTCAGACCATCCTCGACCAGCCACAATTCGCCGATACGGGCGCCAGTACGGATCGGGCGTTGCTCGATCTTGTCGCCCGCCGCTACGACGCTGGCGAACTGCTTTCCGAGCAGTTCGGTGACGGCTTTCTGAGGGATCAGCAATGCATTCTGAGCAACTTCATGGACGATGCGGACACGGGCATTCAAGCCGGGGCGGAGCAAGCCGCTGGCGTTGGGGAAGACAGCGCGTAGCGTCAGGGTGCCAGTGGCCGGGTTGAGCGCCCGGTCGGCGAAATCGAGTTGGCCGCTCTGCGCATAGGTGCTGCCATCGGCGAGGATCAGTTCGATTGGCGCCTTATCCTCGCGTTTGGTGGCCTGGAAGCGCCTGGCGAAATTGAGGTAATCGATTTCCGGGATGCTGAAGTAAGCGACCACCGGATCCAGCGTCGATACCGTGGCCAGCACGGTCTGTCCGGCTGTCGCCAGCGCACCGACTTCGATCTTCTGCAGGCCAATCTGGCCGGCGATGGGAGAGCGCACGTCGGCGTAGGAGCGGTCGAGGCGAACCTTCTCCAGCCCGGCGCGGCGTGCTTGGACGACAGCACCGTTCTGTCGTTCGGAGGCGACCGCCTGATCGTAGGTCTGGCGGGGGATGGCATTGTCCGGCAGCAATGGCTTGTAGCGTTCGACATCCTGGCGGGTGCGGGCGAGTACCGCTTCGGCCTCGGCCAGCTTGGCCTGGGCATCGATGATGGCCTCGTCGTACGCGCGCGGGTCGATGCTGAACAGCAGTTCGCCTTCCTTGACCTTCTGCCCGGGCTTGAAGTTCTGCTTGATGACCTGCCCGGAGACGCGCGGGTAAAGATCGACTTCGCGATACGCCTTGATCTCGGCTACCAGGTCGACCGTCAGCGGTGTGGTTCGGGCGGCGACCGTTTGTACGACCACCTCGGGAGGTGGGGCGGAAACCATTTTGGCTTCTTCCTTGCAAGCGCTCATGCCCAGAAACACTGTGATGACGAGAGGCAGTGTTCGAGAAAAAGTGTGGTTCTGGCCGGACATGGGCTAAGGCTCCTTGCGCTGGGCGCTCGATTGGCATTCGACAAACCCTACATCATAATCACCATCAATGTCAGCAGATTTGTCGAATCGCCCATTTTGGGCGGCAAGCATGCGCAAGTTGCTGATGCCTAGGTAAGATGGCCTTTCGCGTGATATTCAGAATGGATTTAACGATGAAAAAAATCATGTTCACCGGTTTGCTTCCGGATGTGACCGAAGAGGCTGTCAGGGAGTCGCTGGAGAAGGTGGGCCCGGTTCATTCTGTTTCCATCATTCGGGATGGTGATGCCAAGGCTCCCGTGGTCATTGTGCAGATGGATATCAGTGATGCTCAGGCTTACAGTCTGACTTCCCGGGTTACCGATTACTGGCATAACGGTCACATGATCAATGCCCGTTTGTTGCTGCATTGATAGTTAGTACCTGGCATGGCTGGTTTTGACCGAATCCTGCAGCGCGGAACCCGGCTGGCGTTTTGCCTGGCCTTGTTGTTTCCTGCCTCGCTTGTGCAGGCTCAACTGGCCTTGCCCGGTAATGTCGGGCCCAAGGCTGTTGTCGGTGAGCAAAGTCCAATTGCCGAGGAGCGGGCTAAGGCCGAAGGCTTGCTGATTGAGACGCAGCGGCAACGCGAGGCAGAAGTTCCTGTCAGCAGTGAATTTGCCAGTGCCGAATCGGTCAGGTCTGCCGACCGACAGCGTTCGCTGGACCGCCTGACTTTCATGCAGGCAGAGCGAATCAAGAAACTGGACGAACTGGCTGCCTTGCAGAAGGCGCCACCCGTTGCGATTACCTCGCTGCCTGTCGTTCAGGCGCTGGGCGATGCGCCGCCCTATTCAGCGCTAACCGTCGATGCTTTGCGTGACGAACTGGCTGGCTTGAGCGATAAGCTCAAGGCGCTCGATTCTGGGCTGGCAATTCGCGAAACGGAAAAACAGGTTCTGCTTGAGCAATTGCGCCGTGCCGAAGAAGGAAGCCGGCTGGCCAATGATCGCTTGGTGCAGGGGAAGAGCGATTCGGAGAAAAGTGCGGCTCGTTGGACGCAAGAACAGTCCGAACTTCGGCGGCGGATTGCCGAGGCAGAGCTGGCCGTATTGGCGATTGAAATCGACAAGCTCAAGTTGCAGCGGGATAGCTTGGGCATGCAAACCGAGGAAATGCGCAGACTGCTGGTCAGGGTCTTGCCGGATCAGCGTCTGGCCGAGGCTGACCTCGCCAGCTTGCGCGAGCGGATGGCTGCGATTGCAGAGCGATTGGCGCCGGAAATGCACAAGGCACTGCAGCGCCAGAAAACCCACGAAGCCGAGCGCGAGGCAATTTTCAAACAAGCGCCTGCAGTCGGCAGCGAGCAAGCTCAACAGTTGGCTTTCCTGGATCAGGCCTTGGTGACCGACCGTATTTTGATCGAGGGCCTGCGGGGGCTGGAGATGCTGGTCGCGGTGACGACCGATGTCTGGGAAAAGCGTTATGTCGTGTTGTCGTCCGACGATGCTGAGCGGAAAGAGCAGGCGCTGGCCTCGCTCACCAAGATTTACCAAGGGCTGCAGGGGCGCAAGCGTTTATCGCAGGAACAGCGCGATGCGCTGGCGGTGTCGATCCGCGATCAGGAAACGCGTCTGGCCAATCTCTCGCCAGACAGCAGAGAGCAGCAACGGCAACGGGATATCCTTGCCTTGTTGCGCGAGCGGTCGAATATGCACGAACGACTCGAATTGGCGGCCAGCCGATTGGAGCGTCAACTGGCTCGCTGGCTGACCGACTTTAATCAGGCTGAAGGGAGCGGCCTGGGGAAGAGCGCACAGGTGCTCGGCGAGCGTGCGCGGGCGATGCTGCGGGCCTTCTGGCAATACGAGCTATTTGCCGTAGAGGATGTGTCCGAGGTTGCGGGGCGAAAGGTTTCCGTCAGCTATGGTGTCACCGTCGGCAAGAGCATAGGTGCCTTGCTGCTGTTCGTCTTCGGCTACTGGTTGTTCTCGCGCCTCTCCCGGTTTTTGCAAACCGTGTTGATCAGTCGCTTCGGTATCAATACTCAACTGGCTTCGGTGATTCGGCGTTGGGTGATGATCGTCATGGCGATTGGACTGATCATTTTCATTCTCAATCTGGCGCGTATTCCGCTGACGGTTTTCGCCTTCATGGGCGGTGCGCTGGCGATCGGTCTGGGCTTTGGTACGCAGACCATCATCAAGAACTTTATCAGCGGCATCATCATTTTGTTCGAGCGCAAGATCCGCGTTGGCGACATCATCGAATTGGCCGGCATGACTGGTCATGTCACGGCGGTCGATCTGCGGGCAACCACGGTCCGCGGTTTCAACGGGGTCGAGGCCTTGGTGCCCAATTCCAATTTCCTGGAAAACCAGGTGGTCAACTGGACCTACTCGAATCCGCAGATTCGGCGCGAACTGTCTGTTGGCGTGGCGTATGGCAGCGATGCGCGACTGGCTGAGTCGGTCATGGTCAAGGCCGCGGTCGGCCATCCGTCGATTCTGAAAATTCCGGCCCCGGAAGTGTATTTTGAAGACTTTGCCGACAGCGCATTGCTGATGGTTCTTGTCTATTGGGTCGAACTGGGCGGTGGCACGGTCGCACGGCGGGTCGACAGCGACGTTCGCCATACGATCTACCAAGGCCTGGCCGAGGCCGGGGTTGTCATTTCGTTCCCGCAACAGGACGTTCATCTTGATGTCGTACAGCCGTTGCCAGTCGTGCTGACGGAGGCCAGGGCTTGAACCAGAACCTGACTGCCTGCTACGAGTGCGATCTGTTGCTGCGCGAGACGTGCATGGCCGGGGCTACTGGCGTTGTCATCTGCCCACGGTGTGGTGCCGAGTTGCATCGCGTTGGGCGAAATACCCTGGAAAAGTGCCTGGCCTTGACTTGCGCGGCGCTCGTGCTGCTCCTGATTGCCAATCTGTTCCCCATTGTCGGCTTGAACATCCAGGGACATCAGGTCGAGACCACGGTGTTCGGCGCCGCCCGCCAGCTCTGGCGTGACGACATGCCCATCGTGGCCACCTTGCTGTTGCTGACGACTGTCCTGATGCCGTTGATCGAACTATGCGCGCTTGGTTGGCTCCTCCTGCCATTGTGGCGTGGCTACCGCCCGCGGTGGTTTGCCCCGGTCTTTCGGGCGCTGCAGCTTGCGCACCCGTGGGCGATGGTGGAAGTGTTCATCCTTGGCGTCCTGGTTTCACTGGTCAAGCTGTCCCATCTCGCCGATGTCCTGCCCGGGCCGGCAATCTGGTGCTTCGGCGCATTGATGCTGGTGTTGTCGGTCCTCAGTTCGATTCTTGATCACCAGGCCTTGTGGAGTGCCTGGGAGGCTGCCGAGGCATGATTTGGAGAACTGCCGCCGAGCAGGGTATCGCGCATTGCGAGGTATGCGGTCGCCTGGGCGACACGGCGGGGGATGCCCGCTGCTCGCGCTGTGGTACCCGACTACATTTGCGCAAACCGCACAGTATCGAGCGCGCCTGGGCTTTGCTCATTGCCGCCTATGTGCTTTATCTACCGGCCAATCTGCTGCCGATCATGGAAACACGCTCATTGTTCGGCGTCCAGCGCGACACGATCATGAGCGGCGTGGCCTACTTGTGGCTTTCCGGCTCCTGGGTATTAGCCTTGATTGTTTTTATTGCCAGTGTGGTGGTTCCACTCCTGAAATTGCTGACGCTGTCGGTACTGCTCGTTGCCGTCCAGCGTCGCCGAGTAGGTGCGCCGACGCAGCACGCACGGCTGTATCGTCTGCTGGAGCTGATCGGCCGCTGGTCGATGCTCGATGTCTATGTCGTTGCCGTACTGGTTGCGCTTGTCCAGGCGCAGTCCCTGGCCTCCATGGCCCCGGGGCCTGGTGTGCTGGCTTTCGGTGCGGTGGTCGTACTCAGCATGATGGCGACGATGGCTTTTGATCCGCGGCTGATCTGGGATGCCCGGATTGTCGATAATAACGAGGAAATTCAAAGTGACCCAAAACGAAGTTCCCTTGCCTGACGAACTTCCGTCCGGAAAAGTGGTGAAGCCGCGCCAGCGAATCACCATGATCTGGATCGTTCCACTGCTGGCCATTCTGGTGGGCATCGGTCTGGCCGTGCAGGCGATTCGGGCCAAAGGTCCGGAAATCACCTTGCAGTTCGTAGCGGCCGAAGGGCTTGAGGCGAATAAGACGCGCATCAAGTTCAAGGATGTCGAGATCGGTACGGTGAAGGCTATTTCCCTGAGTGCCGACCGTAATTCGGTGCAAGTGGTTGTCCAGATGGACAAGCAGGCCGAGGGCTTGCTGGTCGATGACACCCGTTTCTGGGTGGTTCGTCCGCGGGTCGTGGCGGGCGGGGTGTCCGGACTGGCGACCCTGTTGTCGGGGTCGTACATTGCACTGGATCCCGGCAAATCCAAGCAGGCACGACATGATTTTGTCGGTCTCGAGGTGCCCCCTCAGGTGACGAGCAATACCCCGGGGCGACGGTTTCATCTGGCCGCCGATGATCTGGGCTCACTGGACATCGGGACGCCGATCTTTTATCGCCGTATCCAGGTGGGGCGTGTGATCGGTTACGCGATGCAGAAAGAGGGGAAGGGCGTCGATGTCCAGATATTTATCGACGCGCCCTACGACGAATTCGTGACTCAGGCTTCTCGTTTCTGGCACGCCAGCGGGATTGACTTGTCGCTCAATTCCGATGGCCTCAAGTTCGACACGCAGTCCCTGCTCAGTGTGGCAATCGGCGGCATTGCCTTTTCGTCACCGCCCGGCAACGAAGACGAGCCGACGCCGCGCGCCGATCCGGGCGCCAATTTTGTCCTCCATCCTGACCAGGCGACGGCAACCAGAATTCCCGAAACGCGGGTGCAACGGTATGTCCTGACCTTCCGCGAATCCCTGCGCGGGCTGACGGTCGGGGCCCCGGTCGATTTTCGTGGCCTTGTCGCCGGTGAGGTGTCGCGCATCGACTTGAAATTCGAAAAAGAAAAGACAGATTTTTCCATGCAGGTGGAAATCAATCTCTATCCTGATCGGTTTGCCCAGAAAACCCGGAATTACACGGGGAAAGCGGTCTCCGAATCAGCGTCGCGGGAGATTCTGGACAAGATGGTCGCCAAGGGCTTTCGTGCCCAGCTGCGTACCGGTAACATGTTGACCGGTCAGCGCTATATCGCGCTCGATTTCTTCAACAATGCCAAGGCCGGCAAGGTCGATTGGAGTCGCCGGCGACCGGAACTGCCGGTGCAACCAGGGACGCTTGATTCCCTGCAAGATCAGTTGCTGGCCATCGTCGAATCGCTGCGCCATACCCTAGGCCACGTCGATCAACTGGTTGTTCGTCTAGACAAGGAGGTTGCTCCGGAATTGGCCGGCACCTTGCGCGATGCGCGCAAGACCCTGGATAGCGCCGACCGGATGCTGGGGGCTGCTGACAAGGCTTTGGTCAGCGACGCACCGCTGCAACTTGAAATGCGTGAAACCTTGCGTGAGGTCGCCAAGGCGGCGACGGCAGTTCGCAATCTGGCTGACTTGCTGGAGCGCCAGCCCGAAGCGCTGCTGACCGGCAAGAAAGGGGAGTGATGATGAAACTATCCATGTCGATGGCAATTTTTGGCCTGATCGGAACACTGGCCGGGTGCGCTGGTACGCCAGCGCCTTCCTACTACACGCTGGATCAGGGAATGCCTCATTTCCAAGCGCAAGGGCAGGCACCGAGCATTGCGGTGACCCAGATCAGCTTGCCCGAATTGATCGATCGCCCCCAGTTGGTACTCAGAACTGCCGATAATCAGGTACGCGTCAGCGAGTATCAACGCTGGGCGGAGCCGTTGCGGCGGCAGATTCCACGGGTCATGGCCGATGACCTTGGGCGCCTGCTTGGCTCCAGTCGCGTGGTTTCCGTGCCAGTCGACGGGCAGGGGTTCGATGCAGATTTTCGCTTGCTCCTCGATGTGCAGCATCTGGAGGCCAATTCAGGGAATGGGGCTGAGGTTGATGTGCTGTGGCGGCTTGAGCCACGGACGGGCAAGGTTGTTGTCGGGCGTAGCCAGGTTCGCGAACCGGCAGGCGGCGGGGATACCGCAGCCCTAGTCGCCGCGCAACGCCGAGCCCTGGCGACGGTAGCGATGGAAATCGCCGAGCGCTTGCGTTCTCTTCCGGGCGGTAAGCCATGATCCGCCTGCTTTCCCTGCTGCTGGGTCTGTCGCTTCTGAGCGGGTGCACCAACTTCAGTGGTTTGCGTGAGGAACTGCAGGAGTCGCGGTCCCAACTGGGGCGATTGGCCGGAAGGGTGGTGTCGCCGGCCTGCGCCAGCTGCCCGACCGTTCTGGTGGCGGTCGGGGCGCGGGATGATGAGCGGGTTCATACCTATCGCGTCTATGAGCGGCCCGGTAATTTCGAGATGGTGACCTTTGGTGGCTCGCGCTACTTGTTCGGCTTCAATGACCTGAACAATGACTTCGAATATCAGCCAGGCGAGCCGAGCGGCTGGGTGGAGTTGCCCAAGATCTTCAAGGCGGGAATGCGCGCGGATGGTATCGAGCTGACTCTCAGCCAGGCTAATACCGAGGCACCGGGGTTCGGCAACCTGTTCGACATGCGCGGCATGACGCTAGGGGCAATCGATGTCGAACTGGGAGCTATGGCCAGCCTTGACGATCCTCGTTTCGATCAGGATGTGGCCGACCTGGGCATGTGGCAACCCTTGCGGTTCATGAAAGAGGGCCACGCCGGTATCTACTTCCTGCAAGCTTTCGACCCGGCCAAGACGCCGGTTCTCTTTGTTCACGGCATCAACGGAACGCCGCGTCATTTCTCGAGCATTGTCGTCAGCCTGGATAAAGAGAAATTTCAGCCATGGTTTCTCTATTACCCATCGGGAATCGATCTCGCGGCCCTGGGCGATGGCATGCTAGGGATGATTAGTGAGTTGCATCATCGTTACCCCTTCAAACGCATGCATCTGGTCGCGCACAGCATGGGGGGATTGCTGACGCGTTCTTACTTGTCGGCTTGCGTAAAGAGCAAAAATTGCACCTATCTCCGGTCGTTTACCTCGATATCCAGCCCCTTTGGGGGGCATGACGCTGCGCAAAGTGGTGTCACTTACGCGCCGGTGGTGGTGCCTGCCTGGCGCAACCTGGCACCGGGTAGCCCGTTCCTGAACAGTTTGTTCGCCAACAAACTGCCCAGGAACGTGCCCCATCATCTGGTTTTTGGTTATCGCAACACCGCCTTGGTCGGCAAGGCCAGCGGCGATGGAACAATCACACTGGCTAGCCAACTGCGTCGTGAAGCACAGCTTCAAGCCGTATCGCTACGAGGTTTTGACGAGGATCACATGAGCATCCTCGAGTCCGAGGAAGCGGTGGCGTATATCAATGGCTTGCTACTCACGGCCAAAAGTAGAGAGCAGACCGAGTAAATCTCCCCGTTTTTTTACCCCTAGCAAAGGAAAACCAATGAAAGCCACGCTGTCTGCAATCGCACTAGGCATTGCCCTTGCCGGTTGCTCTTCTACTACCCTCAAGGCGCCGGCCGACTATCCCCAACTGAACGTCAAGGCCGATGAGCCCAACACCCTGCTGTTCTCCAAGCAGAACCTGAATCTTGGTAAATACACGAAGGCCTACGTCGCCCCGGTATTGGTGCAGATCAGCAATGAACAAGGAACCAAGGATGTTTCCGATGACGAGTCGAGCAAATTGGCACGCTATGCCGAGCAGCGACTGAAGAAGACTCTGGGTACAGGCATGACCCTGGTTAACGAGCCGGCGGCCGATGTGCTCAGCGTGCGTTTCCGCATCCTCGATCTCGAACCGACCAGCAAGGCACAACTGGCAATGTTGGTTCCGCCTTTTGCCTTGGTCAACATGCTCTCCCCCAAAGGTGCTTTCCTGGGTTCCATTACCTTGGCCGGGGAACTTTACGAAGGGGCCGCCAATGAGCCCAGCGTCGCTTTCGTAGCTACCCGTAGCCGGCCAGGTGTCGATGCGACGGTGGCCTTCGGTCGTTGGGCGGTCGCCGAAAAGATCATCGACAACGCCTCGGAGCGTTTGGCTGACGACTTGGCCAGCGAGCGTGCCGCTGGTCGTTGACCAGCGCTCGTTGAAGCAAAAGGCGGCGCTTGCGTCGTCTTTTGTCTATTGTGAACCGTTGTTCACTTGCTGGGTGTCGACCATGTCAAGAATCGACAGCAGGCTTTGTGCCGTCATGAGTAATTGTTTGACCGTATTTCGGGTGAATTCACGGTCGGATTCGGTGACCCCTGAATTTAAGTAAAACCATTTGCCATCGTCGGTACGTTCAACCTTGCCCAGTTTGCGGAGGTTCTCGAGCTTTCGGCGGACTGTCTCGCGAGGAAGGCCGGTAATCTGAGTCAACTCGGTCAGGCGAATCGGGACCAGCGTCATATCGTTTTTTCGCCCCAATTCATCAAGAAATACCATCGGGTCTGCCCCCAGGGGCAGATTGGGCAAGACGTTCATGTGCGCCAGCGATCCCCATATCTGGGCCGATTCCGGATCCATGGAGAGTTCTATGCAGATGCGCCGCATGTGGTCGACAATGTGTCGATTGACCGAGAAGGCGAGCAGTCCGAAGGCTCTCTGAAAACGCACATCGAAATCTTCGGTGATGAATTGATCACGAGTTTTGGAATTAGCCACTGTATCCCCTGAGAAAAGCTAGTTTAGTGGCTGGGAGTGCGTGCTTTCAGCCGATTTATTCTGCCAATGGAACCTGTGCCAGCAAACCAGAGCGAATCTGCGCATCAAGGAGCAGTTCGATCTGGTACAGGCGTATCTGCTGCATGGGAGTCAAGGTGTCGCTTATTCGGGTGATAAGTTGCTTGCGGCTTGCCACGCGCCGCTCTTCCTGCGCTAGGCTCTCTCGCAGCAAATCCTTCGCCGCCTTGCCATCCAGTTTTTTTCGATTCAGCAGATTAGCATAAACGGTCAAGGTGGCGAGTTGCTGGTCGCGCAAGGCGATTTGCCGATGCAGGTATTCCTGATAACGCGGCCAGAATTTGGCTGCGACATCCGGTTCCAGCGACATTTCCTGGCTGATGCGGCTGATCCGGTTGATATCGACCTGGCTGAATGAGTTTTTCAGGAAATCCAGTGTTTCTTGTTCATTAGCGGGCGCAGCGTAGGCGATTGCCTGGCCTAGGAACAAAACGACGGCTAAGAAGCGTCGAAGCAGTGAATGCATAAGTTGGGTGTCTTTCATGGCGTTCGTTGCCGGAGGGGATTATTTCCAGTCGGTCAGCATGACACCGATCCCGAATGTGTTCTGATGGTGGTTGTAATCGATCAGGCTCTCGCCATAGCCGGTCGTGAATTGCACATAACCCCGGAGCTTCTGATAAAGCGGATAGCTCCAGTCCAGTTGCAGGTGACCGCGATTGAAGTCGAAGGTGCTGCGCCCGAGTGCCGAGAAGCTGTGCTTTCCGAGTTTGTAGTTGGCAACCAACTCGAAGTTGCCCATATAGTCCGTAATGTGTGGATTGTCGTCATTCGTGGCTTTTTCAGGGATGCGGTACCAAGGCTTGAAAAGCAGACTGAAGTTGTCGCCGTATTCGAATCCAGCTTGAGCATAGATTCGATTCCAACTGCGAGACAACAGGTAACTTTGGCCATTCGACTGGTGAACAAAACCGATATTGACGAAGCGCCCATTCAAGCCGAGGAGGTTGTAATCGGTTGGGATCGTTACAAAAGCCTCTGGCTCGTAATTGGTTTCGCGGAAGGGCGCCGAGATATTTTTGTTGTAAACCTGCCAGTAGTTTTGTTGGGTGTAGCCTAGCCAGAGATCGATGCCACGTCCGAACAGGTCTTCGGCGGCCTTGAGCTTGAAGCTGAGTTGAAACTTGGATTCCGTATGGTTCAGGCCGATATTCGGGTCGTTGACCGCCCTGAAATATGTCTCGTAGGGTTGGTAATTTATCTTGTCGGTGTAGCGGCCAAGTAGAAAATAATTAGGCTTGTGGGCCCGGAACGACCAGAGCCCGTTCTTACTTTCCGGATCAATTTCCCAATGCTTCGATAGCGGTGTGACATCCAGTGTCCTAGCCACGCGCAGGGGAACCGAGCTACCCGCGTTGTCTGAAATTGCGACAGTCAGCGAATCCTTCGCTGTGTCGACTTGTCGAACCGCCAAGTCATAGCAGCCTAGTCGCTGTTGATCGTCCTTGATCTTGCCGCAAGCGCTCAGATCGGCGTTGTTTGCGCCTACCGCAAGCTGGCTAGCAAATAGTCCAGTCAGCATGAACGTACGAATCACGTAGCCCCCTGTTCTGCATTTCAGCTTGGATGGTGTTGGCAGGGCTAGGGCGTTCATGCGAGATCCTTGTCTGGCAAGTGGAGCGATGGAAGGGAAGTTTGAATTCTCCTGACTAAAGCGATATCCCAAAAACAATATCCGCCCATTTTGGGCGGATATTGTTTTTGGGGCTGATGAGGCGGTCGATCTTCAGTTGAGATCGTCATCCCGGTAATACTTGCTTCCTTTGGCGCTTAGCTCAAGGGCCAGGCCTTTATCTGTCAGCTGATACAGCCAGACATCCGGCGCAACCGAGATGGCGCCTTGGTAACTTTTACCTTTGTTATCCAGTGTCGCAGCCGCCGTACCTTGGGCACCAAACTCCCATCCCGAGTCGATGAAGTTTTGTAGCGCATCATGCGTTTCAAAAACGAAAACAACACTAAATTTCTTGATGCCTATTCCGATTCCTGCCTGGAGTTCGAACATTTTCATGAAGGTCTCCCGCTTGTTCGTGTTGTCCACGACAAGACCTTGACCGGAGCCTCCACCTGCAAAAAATATCTTGAGTCCGAAGTTACTGAAAACCGCGTAGCCCACCGAGCCGGCGATGGCCTGGCGCGAACCAGGTTGCATCCGGTACAGGCGGCGCAGAACAGAACTGGCCATCTTGCGGACTTCCCATCGCTTTTCTTTTTTGCTGCCTTCTTTGCCCTGGGCGAGTAAAGACCACGTCGCTAAAGGTAGCAGGCCAAGAAATCGAATTATGGTGCGGCGCGAGGTTGATTTTTTTTGCATGCTTTCCATGGCAACGTCACATTTTAGGAAAAATTGCCTTCCACTTTAGGAAGAACGGAGGTGCGTTACAACACTGCATTGCCCATTTTGGGAATGCTCAATTTGAGCATGCCTACTTATGCGGGTTAGCATGGGTAACGATGGCAATCGTAATGAATAGGGAGCCCCCAGTGACACTGAAAGAGCGTTTGCTTTGGCAACCGAGCATTTTCATCCGAATCGGAATTTTGATGCTCTGTGTCCTGATAGCCATGTTGGTGGGTTATGTCCATACATTGACTGGTATGGCCTATGAGTTCCACGTTTTTTTCATTCTGCCAGTATTGATAACCAGTTGGTTTATTGGTGTCCGTGTGGCCTACTTCCTGGCTCTGCTTTCAAGCGGTGCATGGTTTGCGGCAGATCTTGCGCTGGCTGGCGAGCAAGCAAGTTCCCTGCCACTTTTCTTCAATACGGTGATGCGGTTGGCAATTTTTATTGTTATTGCACGACTAATTGGAGAAATTCATCGGATTCTGTTACGTGAATACTGCATGGCGCGGGAGGATGTCCTGACTCGATTGCCCAATCGTCGTGAGTTTCAGGAGCGTGGGCGTCAGGCCCTGGCGCAGGCACAACGACAGCATGCGCCAGTTACGGCGGTATTCATTGATCTCGACCGTTTCAAGGAGGTCAATGACACGCTAGGCCATGATTGCGGTGATCGGTTGCTGGTTTCGGTGGCTGATGTCATTCGCCAGCATATTCGGACGAGCGATATTCCCGCCCGCCTGGGAGGGGACGAATTTGCCCTGCTGTTACCGAACATGAGTGCCACATCGGCGTCAACTTACGTGGATAGATTGCGTGAAAGTTTGCTGTTGGCCATGCAGCAACAGCACTGGCCGGTGACTTTCAGTGTGGGGGTCGCCAGCTATGGTGCAGCTCCTCAGGATTTTGACGCGTTGCTCAAATGCGCGGATAAGCTGATGTATCAGGTCAAACGCGATGGCCGGGACCATATTGTTCAGCAGGTCCTCTAGCGACAGACAACGGTGCATGGGCTTATGAAGATAATTTCAGGGCAGTGTTTCGTGGGATTGGTGCTTCGGGTAAAAGTCCGAATGTTCCGACGCGATATCAACCATTTCAACGAGGAAAGTGCGGAACAATGCCTCCCATGACCCTATCCGCCACATTCAAGAGCTTTTTCGAATCCGAGAAAAGTGCGGGGATTTTTCTGATTTTCTGCACGGCGATATCGCTGTCTATCGCGAATAGCGCCATATCGACCCCGTATCTCGAGTTCTGGCATGCCAATATCTTGGGATTGAGCATCGAGCATTGGGTGAATGACGGCCTGATGGCGATATTTTTTTTGTTGATCGGACTTGAACTTGAACGCGAAGTCTACAGCGGTGAATTATCGAATTTTCGAGATGCCTTGCTACCGGTTATTGCGGCATTGGGTGGGGTAGCCGTTCCCGCACTCATTCATTTTGCGCTGAATCGTGGAACGCCGACACAGGCCGGTATCGGTATCCCCATGGCGACGGATATCGCTTTCGCGCTCGGGGTTCTGGCCATACTCGGTAGCCGTGTTCCGGCTTCACTCAAGGTATTCCTGACGGCTCTGGCTGTTATCGACGATCTGGTTGCAATCGTCGTGATTGCCGTTTTTTATACAGCCAATCTGTCGCTAATCTATTTAAGTGGCAGCCTGGCCATCCTGGCATTTCTAATCTGCCTGAATCGCATCTGGCGCATCATGAGTTTGACGCCCTATTTGCTGGGTGGTGCGGTGATGTGGTTCCTGATGCTCAAATCCGGGGTTCATGCGACGGTTGCGGGCGTTCTTCTCGCCTTCGTCATTCCTTTCTCCAGTCGCTCGGAAGATATTTCATCCCCATCGCATCGCCTGGAGCACTTCCTCCACAAGCCTGTAGCCTTTTGCATTTTGCCAATTTTTGCACTGGCCAATACCGGGGTTGTCATCGGCGCCGGGGCAACGCAGGAGCTTTTGTCGAACAACAGCCTCGGAATTATTGGTGGGCTTGTTCTCGGAAAGCCGCTCGGGGTCACGCTGCTTTGTCTGTTCGCCGTATTGATCGGAGTTACCAAACTGCCGCCGGATCTTCGCTGGAAGCATATCTTCGGCTCCGGGTTGCTGGCTGGTATTGGCTTTACGATGTCGATCTTCATCACCAACCTTGCCTTCGCCGATCAAGCCGGGGCGGTCAATTCGTCCAAGTTGGCCATTCTGGTAGCTTCGTTGTGCTCCGGTGGGCTAGGGTATCTCTGGTTGCTGCTTGCGGGCCGGTCGGTTGGTCGATTCGGTACTCATGAATGAGGAACGCTCCCTCGAGGTTTGCACCTACTTCTTGTAGGATTTTTCGAAACCGTGATTTTCGCCAGTGGGGAAGCGGTTTTTGGAACGAAAGAGGCGGCGATTAGCCGCCTGGGTTCTCGGGTTCGAGTCTCCTGCGTGCTCAACGAGCAGCGGGCGACAGAATTTGCATGGACAGGACTTCGCGATAGGTGCCTTCAACCTGGTCACCAATCTTGATTTCGGCGATGACAGCCTTGTCTCTGAGCTTCAGGTCGGTAATGTTCCCCTTGGCGCCCTTGATCGTGATAACCCCTTTCTTTGTGTCGACTGCGATTACATCGGCGATGAAGCTGATTTCGGCTAATGCAGCGGCGCCAGGCTTCTCGCCAATAGGAGCGCGGACGCTCCCTTCGCGTTCTTCGGTGACACGCACACCGGGGCTTTTCTTCAGACGCATGGCCAGGAATTGGCTGAACTGGACAACAGCGTGATCCCCAGCCTTGACTTGTGCCAGATTGCGCATTTCCTTGCCAACGACCACCTCTCGGACGTTTCCATCTTCTGTCCTAAAGCTAAGCTTGCGAGCTTTTTGGTCTACCGAGACAACTTCAACTGCTGCCTTGATGGCGCCACCCAAAATGACTGCTGGAACGGTTTGTGTGGTGGCGGAGGGGGCATTGGCAGCTATCGCGCTACCGATGACAAGGCTAGTCGAAGCAAGGATTGCAACAAGGAATTTGTTTTTCATGGGTTCTCCGATTGGGGGTGAAAGGCTGTAGGGGATACGTGCAGCGATTGTGGAAAGCAAGCGTGAAGCTTTGTTGGGCACGGGGCATCCTGATGCCTGGTCGTGTTTTGCCAATGCTGGACAATGCCCAAGTACGCATCTTAGGCGTAGCGACCAGACTATGAACTTGTGAAGCTTCCTGTTTTGCCTATTTTGGGCATCCAATTCGGGTAGGTTCGTGCAAGTGCTATGAACGCCACGTTCCTCTTCACTGTGGGCGGCAAGTCAAAAAGGAGCACCAAGTGTTTTTCCACTTGGGGGAGGCTTGAGGAATCACTTGAATTGCAAGAAGGAGCGTACCTGCCGGGGGGGTGAGTAGTTCTGCCCAAAATGGGCGATGCGTGTGCTTGTGTCTGCAATTTTCTTGGCATGATTGATAGCGTTAAGTGAGTTCCCGCCAAGCAGGTTTCCAACAAGAACATAGAGGCTTCGTCGGTCGGCATGTCCAGAACCGGTCGCTTCTGTAAACGGAGTCACGCTATGCCGTTCCCCAAGCCCAGCGACATCCTTCCATCGGAGATCACTTCTCCTGACATCTATAAACAGCGGCGTCGATTCGTTCAGGCGGCTGGTGCAGGCATGGTTGCGGGCGCTCTTGGCCTGACGGGAGCCAGAGCAGAGGCGGGGGAGAAATTGTCGGATGTCCAGAGAAGCGTATGGACGCTTCCGGACAAGCCCACTCCGCTCAACACCATCTCCAGCTATTGCAATTACTACGAGTTCGGGCCCGACAAGGATAGTCCGCAGCGCAATGCCCATCGCCTGCAAACCCGACCGTGGAGCATCAGCATCGAAGGCGAGGTGATGCGGCCACAGGTGATTGATATCGATGATCTGCTCAAACTTGCTCCGTTGGAGGAGCGTATTTATCGAATGCGTTGTGTCGAAGGATGGAGCATGGTCGTTCCCTGGGTCGGGATACCCATGATCGAAATCATCAAGCGGGTTGGCATGACGGGCAACGCAAAATTCATCGAGTTCTACACGCTGGCCGATCAAGAGCAGATGCCCTACATCCGCTTCCCTCTGCTGGATTGGCCTTACATGGAGGCGCTACGGATGGATGAGGCCATGCACCCGCTGACCATTCTTGCGGTCGGACTCTACGGAGAAGTACTGCCCAACCAGAATGGCGCTCCGGTTCGTTTGGTGGTGCCTTGGAAATATGGCTTCAAGAGTGCGAAATCGATTGTCAAGATTCGCTTTGTCAGCGAAATGCCGCAGACCACCTGGATCAAGGCGGCTGCCGCCGAATACGGTTTCTACGCCAACGTCAATCCGGATGTCCCGCACCGTCGCTGGAGTCAGTCGAGCGAACGCAGGCTGGGAGAGTTTCGCAAACGCAAAACCTTGCCGTTCAACGGCTATGCCGAGCAGGTCGCCAGCCTGTATGCCGGGATGGATTTGCGTAAGTGGTTCTGATCGATGGCTTCTTCAGCTGATCGAAATATTTTCCTTGGCAAGTTTGTCCTATTTGTCTTGGCTCTCGTCCCTTTTGTACTTCTCGGCTGGGAAACATTCAATGACCAGCTCGGCCCCAATCCGGTGGAAACATTGCAGCGCAGGACGGGTATCTGGACGTTCAATTTCCTGATGCTCGCGCTTAGCATCAGCCCACTGCGCGACATCTCCGGACTTTCATGGCTGGTTCGCTTCCGCCGCATGATTGGCCTTTTTGCCTTTTTCTACGGCTTGCTTCATCTGTTCTCGTTTGTCTTCTTCGATCATTCGCTTGAGTTGGCCGGAATTCTCCAGGATATTCGTGACCGACGTTTCATTGCAGTTGGTTTCCTGGCATGGTTGTTGTTGCTGCCGCTGGCTGCAACGTCGTCCAACTGGGCTATCAAGTTGCTTGGCGGGCGACGCTGGCAAGTTTTACAGCGTCTGGCCTACGTGGTGGCTGTGCTGGGGGCGGTTCACTATTTCTGGCTTTCTAAGGGAACGGCGCTACTTTGGCCAATTGGCTATGCGACCGTCCTCGCCGTCCTGTTTGGCTGGCGGATATTGAAGCGTGCCAGGAGCTAGCCAGCCCGGCTAGCAGCCAGTTCCATCAGTCAAAATCGGTTACCAATGACTATTCATAACGAAGCGTTGGCACATCAGGAAGAATCCTTGGGCGACAGTCACCCGAGAGTGCGTCGTGCTGCGTTGATGCTGGTGGTCGCATTGTCTATTGCGCTATTGGGGGCCTGGTATCTGGAGGGTACGGTTCCTCGCCATGCCGTAGTGGCCTCCGGTACCGAGTTCGGCGTCAATCATCTTCATGCGCAGCGTTACGGACGGATTCTTGCCCGCGATGGCGTCTCGCTGGAAGAGAGACTGACGGCTGGCGGAGCAGAAAACCTTCGCCTGCTGCTTGAAGCCGATTCCGGGGTGGACATGGCCATTATTCCGGGGGGAATTGTCAGGGCCAAAGAGGATCGCCGGATCCTGATGCTGGCGACGTTGTATTACGAGCCGCTGTGGGTTTTTTATCGCGGTGATGCAAATTTGACGCAGTTGAGCGACTTGCGCCAAAAGCGGGTTGCTGTGGGTACGCCAGAGAGTAGTGTTCGTGCTTTTGCCGAACCGTTGTTAGTAGCCAACGATGTTTCTGTCGCCAATACGACTTTCGATTTGCGAGGTCATCTCGATGCGGTGGCAGCGTTGCGGAATGGTGAGGTCGATGTCATTTTATTGCTCGGCCCCATTCACGCCGGACCGGTTTGGGCGGCCCTCAACGAACCTGGGTTCAAACTAATGAGTCTGAGTGGGGCCGAAGCTTATCAAAGACGTTTCCCCTATATCACGAAGCTATCCCTGCCCCCAGGGTCGGTAGACTTTGCCAAGCAAGTTCCTGACAAGGAAATTCAATTGATTGGTACCAAGGCCATGCTGGTTGCTCGCGAGGGATTAGCATTCCCGCTGGTTCAGTTGCTGCTTGATGCCGCACGCGAAGTCCACGCCACGCAGGGGTTTTTTGAGGAACCGGCAGAATTCCCCAACACTATGCCGGTCGATATTCCGGTATCGGTTGATGCGATGCGGCATTTGCGCTTTGGTCCGAAGATGTTGCAACGCTACATGCCCTTGGTGGCCGCCAGCTATGTCGAGCGCGTGTTTGTGTTGCTGGTGCCGCTGGTGGTTGTCCTGATTCCGCTGATCGAATTTTGCTGGCAGGTATTCAAGACGATCATCATGCGGCGTATTCACCTGCTCTATGGTGAACTTGCGTTGCTTGAACGTGAAGTCGATGCGGCCACAGACAAGACGTCGACTACCCGCTGGCTGGCCACGCTGGAGCGAATCGAACGCAGTGCGGGCAGCATGAAAATTCCGTCTAGTTTTGCCAACGAAGCCTATGCCTTGCGTGAACATGTTAGGTTCGTTCGGCGCGAGGTGGAGGCCAAAACCAACGAACAACCAAAGGGTTGAGCCCGGTGTTGTCCGTTACGTATAAGCCATCTCTGGCCGTAAGCGTATTGCAGGATCTGCCTTGGACTGAAATGCCTTGATGACCAACGATCAGTTATTGCTATCGGCAATTCTTGCCGGGGTGGTTGGGCTCTTTCTCCATGGAGGCTGGCGTCATGATCTTATCGCCATCGCAGCCTTGCTAGCCTAGTTATGGCTGGCCTCTTGTCGCGTAGCGAGCCCTTCTTCAGTTTTGGACATCCGGCGATGGTGACAGTGGCCGGTGCGATGACGACGACCGGCACCGCCGACATGCTTACCGCGCTGATGCTGAAAACAGTCGGCAGCGGTGAACCGGTCATAGTTTTGGCGCTGATTCTCGTGGTTACTATGACTTTGTCGGACTTCATTAACAATGCGGCAACCGCCGCCGTGATGTGTCCAATTGCGCTGGGAACAGCCGCGCAGTTGGGCGTCAATCCCGACTCATTCCTGATGGCGGTGGCCATTGGCGCATCCTGCGCTTTCCTGACGCCGATCGGTCATCAAAACAACACCCTGATCCTGGGGCCGGGGGGATTTCGTTTTGGCGACTATTGGCGACTGGGGCTGCCACTGGAAATCCTGATTGTGGTCGTCAGTGTTCCGCTTTTACAGGTTGTTTGGCCTCTCTAACGGCCAGCCGGCCTTATGGTTCGACCAGCCAGGACATGAATTCGCTGAAGACCTGATCAACGACTTGCTGGTCGCGTTCGAGCATCTGCTCACGGGCATCCAGTGGAATATTTTCCCCCATTCTTTTCAGCAGTCGAATCTGGGTTTGCAGCATGCGCCCGTTATCCTGCTCGATCCGTTGCAGGGCAACGACAAACGGATTGAACGGGTTGGCATCCTCCGGAATTAGCGGCAGCAGGCGCAGGCGGGCCAGTTGGGCGTGGCCGAGCGATAGACCTTGATAGATTGCCGGCGGATTGAACAGCGGTCCGGGCGGCATCATGATTTGCGTCCAGGCCAAAGTAAGCGGTGCGGTGGTGCGTAGCGCCGTCATGGCGAGATTGGGCCGGGCCGACCACTGCGTCGTGCGCGTCAGCAAGTTGATTGCCTCGAGTTCGCGGGCGGCTTGCGAGATCATGAACTGCTGAACCACACCCAGATTGGGGAGCCACTGCACGGCGTTGTGAAATGCCTGGTTACCAGCCTTGGCAGCGCAGAGCGTCAGTGCAATCTTGGTTTGAACTTCCGGCGAGAATCCGGCATGTGCAATGTGGTCGCGTGCCTTGTCGTACAGGTCGGGATCGATCATGGGATTTTCTTCCGGGGGGTAGGTTTGCGGCGTGAGGCGGGCTTGGTGCTGTCGGTCATTGGTGTGGCCGGCTGGGCAGCCCGCATCCAATCGCCGTGGATCGGTAGCCAGGCTTCTGCTATCTTCGGGTCATCATTGGCCAGCCAGACACTTTGGTCGCCTTGCCAGATTCCTTCGTCGATCTGATTCAGGAAAACTTCCAGTTGGCGGAGCGTGAGCGCCGGCATTTCCAGCGTGAAGGCGTGGTAGGCCCGCGGCATGATGACCAGGCGCGAGTTGGCAATGTTCCGCCGAATGACCTCGTGGCATGCACGTGGCGTGAAGAAATCGAACTCGCCGTTCAGGATCAGCGTTGGCACTTTGATTCTGTCCAGGTCTGCTGTCAACGGCTTGAATGCGGCGAAGGACTCCATCAGGTTCTGCATGGCATAGCCGTCGTTGCTGATGTAGCCAGCCCGTTTCATGGCCGGGATGCGTTCGCGGTTGGCGGCAATCCAGTCTGAGCTCATGTTCATCGGGTAAAGCATGCTCTGCAGGTAGGGCAGACCGACATCGGTCAGGCCTTCCAACATGACGGCACCAAGCAATTCAAGCTGGGGAGTCAGTTCGGCAAAGCTACTCATGACCACCAGGCTATGCAGGCGATGGCCGAAGCGGATGGCGAAATCCAGCGCAATGGTGCCGCCGAAGGAAATGCTAGCCAGGTGGGTTTTCTCGATTTGCAAATGCGTCAGCAGCTGGTCGAGCAGCTCGGCGTGACTGGCCAGTGGAATGTCGATGACTGGCTTCGAGGATCGGCCTTGGCCCAGCATGTCGTAAGCCAGTACGCGGTAGCCACGTGGCACAAAATGATCGGCGTAGGCCGTCCACAGGCGTGCATTCTGGGTCAGACCATTGAGGAAGGTGATGACCGGCAGGTCGGGATCGCCGATCAGTTCGTAATGAATTTGCTGGTGGCTGGTGCGAAGAAGGGGCATGTCAGTTCCGTCGAAGCTGCAGTCACTGGAAATTACGCACAAATTCTATGCCGATTGCCCAATTGGCTTGGTCCTGGCCAAGGTGAAAGCGCCCAGAATGGGCGAAATCCCCTGCTGTACCGATTGCCCGCTAGGTTCTTTGTTCTTAATCTGAAATGGTCGACCTTAGCTCCGCAGTGATCGGATGAGTCGTTGGGTTGCCAGGTGCGTATGGGGGCATCCGAGGTCGAGAAAAACGATATCAATAAAAGGAGGAGTCATGGACACTGCGTTTCATTTGTCTCACCGCTCGACCGCTAGCTTGCTGGCCGGTCTGATCTGCACTCTGCCGGCGGTTTCAGTGCATGCCCAAACGGGCAATGCCTTCATCGATGACGCTAAGGCAGGGTTGGTTGCCCGCTCGTCGTATTTCGACCGGCGGTCAGCTGGCGATGGCAGCGGGGCGGGCAATTTCCGGCAACAAGGCTGGGGCCTCGGTGGCTGGCTTTACGGAAACACCGGTGAAATCGGGCAGGTTTTGTCCTTCGGCGCTGCGTACGATTTTGTCGTTCCGCTCCATGCCCCCTCCGATACGTCTTACAACTACATCCTGCGTGATCCGGGTCAGGATGCGGTCAGTGCGCTGGGTGAAATCAATGCCAAGTTGCGCCTCGGAAATCATGCGCTGGTCGTTGGTCGGCAATCGATCAACCAAGCCTGGTACATGGAAGATGTCGTGCGCTTCTACAACAAGCTCGATCAAAGCATGATCGGCCGGCGCGATGTGCGAGCCATGCACCCGATCCAGTACGAGGCGGCAACCGTACAGGGGCGCCTGGCGGAGGATACCGTTCGTTATTACGGCGGCTACGTGTGGAAGGCGCGTCAAATCAACGACAACCAGTTCCGCAATCTTTATTCGGCGGCCTACGAAACGACATGCTGGGAGAGCAACCCGACGCCGTGCAGCAAGCAGGGCGATTCGGATGGGGCCGCCTATGCCGGGCTGCAATGGAAGCCGAACAAGAACATGATGCTGGAAGGCTCCTACTATGCCTTCCAGGACATGCTGAACATGGTCTATGTCGACTTTGACTACGTCTTCCGCCTGGCCGACAAAAACTATGTTCGTCTTGGCACGCAGTACATGTACCAGAGCGGCAACGGTGCCAACCGGATAACCGGTGGGCGTGATTTCAGCACCGATTATTGGGGCGTGTACGGTGAAGTTCGCCTGCTGCCATGGCTGATCCCTTACGCGATGGCTGGCATGACCTCCAAGGACGAGGATATTCGCTCGCCCTATTCGATAGGTCCATCCTACCTAGTGCAGCGGATCGGCGAAAACTCCAAGGCTGGCGAACGGACCTGGATTGTCGGCGCCATCTTTGATTTCGGAAGCATGGGGGCCAAGGGCCTGCAGTTCGACATGAACTACGGCCAGAGGCGCAATCGCCATACCGTGACCGCTGCGGGTGCAAGCAAGGCGAGCGACTGGGATGAACTGGCGACTGATCTCGTCTATATCTTCCCGCAAGATGGCTTTTTCAAGAACCTGCGTGCCCGGGCACGCTACGCCAAGGTTTGGGAGACGGGAGGGCCACTGGTCGGCGAAAAGCGAACAGACGATATCCGTTTCGATCTCGGACTGAATATCCCGTTCAACTGATTCGCGCTGCATTCGATCAGCCGTATATCCGATACCCAACCAGGAGGAGTCTGTCATGATGACCAGATCGCTGTTCTGCCTGCGTTTCAAGCTTGGGTTGGCCTCGGCCGTTTTGGCGCTGTTATTGGCCAGCGCTGCTGACGCCCAGCAAGCCCTGACGCCGCGTTCGGTAGTACCGGCGCACGATGCACTCAAGCAGACCTATGAAGTCAAGCAGTTCAGGATCGGTGGCAAATACGATCTGGCCAATCCGAAGTCCTTCGACTTGGGGGGCGATGGCGGTACGACATTGGAATCGCTCGGTGCCAGCCCTGCGAAGACAGCCTACATCGCCGTTGGAACAGCAAAGCGCAACGACAAGGGTGAAATCATCAACGCCATCGTCATCAATTCGTATTACTCGGGCGATGCGACGGCGATGTACAACAACTGGTATGCCGGCCAGCCGGGGAACGGCTTCTCGGGTGGCGCGCTGGTTGGTCCTGGACTGCTCTTTGATACCAATCGTTTCTATGTCGTGTTTGTCGATGCCTTGGGACTATGGGGGGCATCGAAACCTTCCGATGGCTTGGGTCGCAAATTTCCGGTCTACAGCTACTACGACGTCGTCCAGCTCAACTACCGCCTATTGCGCGATCACCTCAAAATCGGCCAGGTGGTGATGGCGACGGGGGCATCCATGGGGGGCACACAGGCCTATTACTGGGGCTTGATGTATCCCGGCTTCGTCAAGACCGTGGTGCCGATTGGCGGGGCGACGGCAACCGATGGCGACGGGCCGGTCGCGGCCTGGACGTTCCAGTTGGCCAAGGCTGCCCTGGAGTCCGACCCGGCCTGGATCGAGACGAAGGGCGCCTACTACGACCTGCCCAAGGACAAACATCCGAACAAGGGCGTCGAGTTTCACTGGTCGATGCTTTCCCTGACCGGCTACGAGTTGGCTTATCGCCAGTCGCTGGGTTGGGAGGCGGTGAGCCAGGAGGTGTTTTCCTGGCAGTCGGATTCGCGCATGGGAAACAATGCCGGTACAAACCTGAAAAAACTGGCCAGCCTGTTTGATGCTGTCGACCTGTGGTATCGCGATACGGTGGGCGAGATCCACAACATCAACGCCCTGCTTCCCCAGATGAAAGCACGCACACTGGTCGTACACATCGACAACGACCAATGGCTGATTTCCGACAAGGCTAGGGCAGCAGCTCAGGCTATTCCCGGCGGCCAGTATGCCGGCTTCTCCGATCCGACGGCGCACTACGCGGTGTTCAAGGCACTTAATACGCTTAAGACGAATCCGATCGTCGATAGCTATCTGCGCGACATCGGCATCATCGAGGACAAGAGTATCGTTTGCGAGGCGAAGAACTACCGCTCGCCGAAGATCAATATGAAGCCCAACCCCAACAAGTCGTTCTGGAAAGACGAGATGGTGTCGCCGTTCCCAGTCAAGTACGCCAAGGTGAAGGACAAGCGCGGTGTCGAATGGGAACTGGGCTACATGGACGAATACTGCGGCAAGTCGCGGAATCCGCCGGTACTCGTGGTGGTTCATGGCAAGGGGGCATTCGGTGCGCATTACGGCTACCTGATCAAATATGCCGTCGAGCGCGGTTTCCGCGTCATAGCACCGGACATGCCGCAGTGGGGTATGTCCGGCCCAGGCAATCTCGACAAGCCGATGACGCGGACGCTGAACGATGTGCGCGACGCCTTCCAGGCCTTGGTGGTGGGCAAGCTGGGCATCAAGAAAGCCTTCTACCATGGGCATTCGCTGGGCGGGCAAACGGTCCTCGGTTACGCCATGCGTTATCCTGACAACGTTGCCGGCCTGATTCTCGAAGGGCCGGCCGGGCTTGAGGAATACCCGAAATTCATCGAACTCGGCGACAAGTCCTACCCGATCTGCGATCCGTCGATTGCCTATGACCTGCGCGCCTGGAATGCGGCTTACGATCCGATGGGGCTGGTGCAGGGGGAACTGAAGCGATCGCCGCAAGCCGTGCGCGATTTCTTCTATTTCAAGAAGCGCGATGCGGCGGGGAATGAGTTGCCAAGTGCGGCGGGCTATTTCTTCAACGACACCGAATACGCCCGCCTGCATACCGACCAGCGCATTGCCATGATTAGCGGAAACAAGCGTGAATTCGAGCAGTGGGCGTTCATGTTCACCTACGATCTGTATTCGATTTGCTCGGAGAACGTCAAGGAAGATCCGAACTCGATCTACAAGCGTTTGCCGACGATCAAGGCGCCGATCTTCCTCGCCTTCGGCGCCAAGGAACCGTTCATTCCGGGAACTGCGCTCAATGGCTGGACAGATATGGCGAAGAGCATCGTTACACCGTTCAAGCAACGCATGGCAGCCGTCGGCAATACGCCACAGGTCAAGATCTATCCGAAGGTTGGGCACTTCATCCATACGGATGTGCCTTACGAGTTTGCCAAGGATACGGTGGACTTCATGAAGACAGGTCATGTCGATACGGCTTCGGCTGACATCGTCGATGCGCTCATAAACGGTAATGCGCCGGCCGCTGCAAACGCGGCGGCGGGTTCTGCCAAGCCGTCCGGACTTGCCAAGTGAGGTGTGCCATGAACACAAACAAGAGGACATCAGCCGTGAGAACGCATGCCGTCGCAATCGCCGTTGCCACCACGCTGGGCTTCGGCGGGCTGGCCTGGGCTGCCGGGGAGAGGGTGTCTCTGACGCCTGCTTCGTCGGTGCAGGCCCAGGACAAGCTCAAGCACTATTACGAGATTCCAAATTTCCGCATCGGCGGCAGATACAACCTGGATGCTGACCCCGCAAGTTGGCGGGATGGTGGCGAGGGGGGCAAGACCCTTGAATCGCTGGGCGCCAGCCCGCTCAAGGTCGCCTACATTGCCGTGGGTACGCCCAGGCGTAACGAACGGGGCGAAATCGTCAATGCCGTGGTGGTCAATACCTTCTACTCCGGTGATTCGACCTTCATGTACAACACATGGTTCGAGGGGCAGCCGGCTAATGCCTTTTCGGGAGGTGCCGTCGTTGGGCCAGGAAGGGTCATCGACACCAACAAATACTATGTGGTTTTCCTCGATGCGCTGGGTTTGTGGGGGGCTTCCAAGCCTTCGGAGGGGCTGGGGCGAAAATTCCCGCAGTACAGCTATTTCGACATGGTCCAGGCCAATTACCGACTGCTCCGCGAGCATTTGAAGGTGGCGCAGGTCGAGTTGGCGACCGGGGTATCGATGGGAGGCACCCAGACCTGGGTCTGGGGCGTGATGTACTCACCGAGCGGCTTCGTCAAGGCGATCATGCCCATCGGCGGCACCACGACTTCCGACGGCGATGATCCGGTCGGGCAGTGGACTTTCCGTCTCGCACAGGCGGCGATCGAGAGCGATCCGGTGTGGCGGCAAACCAACGGCAACTACTACCATTTGCCAGTCGATCAGCATCCCAAGCGTGGTCTTCAGTTCATGTGGTCCACCTTGCAGTTGACCGGACTGACCTTTCCGATACGCTCGGCCTCGCCCTGGGCCAACGTGCAGAAGGAGGTGTTCTATTGGGAGCCGCAAGGCGAGCAGACTGCAACTTTCATTGCGCGCACCCGGAACGAGGACCCGGTCGACTACTGGTATCGCAATGAAGGCGGCTTCGGCTACAACATCAACAATGACTTGAAGCGAATCAAGGCGCGCACGCTGGTTGTGCATGTCGACACCGATCAGTGGTTGATGGTGGACAACGCTCGAAAGGCTGCCGGGCAGGTCAATGGCGCATTCTTTGCCTCCTTCCCAGATCCGACGGCCCACTATGGCGTGTTCAAGGCGCCGAACGTATTGCGGCAGACCGTGCAGGCTTTTGTCGAAGATGTTTTTACGACGACGTTGCCAGGAACTGGCAGCAGTGGCGGTGGTGTGTCGACAGCAGCTGCCAAGCCTTCCGGCTTGGCCAAGTAATTGATTGGTGTGACTTGGGAGGGCCGCCCGCGGGCGGTCTTCCCTCTTTTTTACTCAGCTACGGAAGTAATCGCCGAAGATTCGTGCGAACAACAGCGGTTGTTCGATATTCATCGAGTGGCCGACATACGGAAATACCTCGAGCCGGGCATTGGGCAGTCGACTGACCATGATGTCGAGATGCTCGCGGGGAATCCAGTAATCCATCTTGCCGAACAGGATCAGGTGTTCCTGGGGCATTTCCGGCATGAGCTTGGCGAGGTCGCCGGACTCCCATTCCTGGCCGAGATTGTGCGGCGTTCCGAACCAGATGCCATCCGACAGCTGGCGGGTGCATTCGATAATGTGCTTGAAAAGCGCTTTTTGTGCCGAGCTGGTAGCATCGGCAAACTGTGGGGTTAGGCCGGCTACCATGGTTTCAGGCCGGAACAGTGTGGGGACCGCACTGGCCAGGCCGGCGAAGCAGACGTCGGGGTCGGTCTTCATCGCTGTCAGTACATTGATTTGCCCTGGATTCAGTTGCAGACCGAGCGGGCTGACCGGGTCGAGCATGAGCACCTTGTCGATGCGCTCGGGGGCCATGGTTAGCATGTGCGAGATGATGATGCCGCCGGTCGAATGACCGTATAGGTGACAACGCTTTATCTTCAGGGCATCGAGCAATGCAAGATGGTCGCGGGCGTGGCAGGCCATCGTGTAATTTGAATAATCCGGCGCCGGTTCCGGTTTGTCCGAATCTCCACAGCCACGCCATTCTGCTGCGATGACGCGAATATTGTCAGGTAGCAGTGGCAGGGCAAGATTCAGCCAGTCCGCGCAACCCAGATTGCCGTGGATGGCGAGGACAATGGTCTCGCCTTGCCCATGTTCGACATAGTTGAGGGCGATGTCGCCGGTCTGAATACGAGGCATGGAATCTCCGCGATGCTTGATCCGGACAGACTTCAGCTTGCGAAGTGGCCAGGTGCAGCGGGCAGGCTGTTCAGGCAATCCACAAGGCCGGCCGGGGCCGGAACACTTTCTCCGTTATCGCTACGCAGCCAGACCAGTTCGCTGCAAACAATGATCACCGGTTGGCCATCTTCACGCCGAAAATCCCAACGCAAGACGCAGGATGTCCGATCATCAGCCATGTGTTCGAGCGATAGGTTCAGCAATAGCGTTTCGAGGATTTGCGCCTGGCCACCATAGTTGATGGTGTCCTGAATGACCTCTGTTGTACAGGCAACGCCTTCATGGCTGACATTCGCCCAGCCTATTTCAGCAAAAAATTCATGGCGCGCCAGATGCGCCTTATCGATAAATTGTCCCTTGCGGATTTGCATGCCATAACCCGCATCGTTCAACGTAAGGCTGATTTTGCGTTCAAACGTTTTCTGCATGACATTCCTCGGCAAGTGGGCATTACCCCATGATATTGACACCGCCATCAACATACAGCGTATCGCCGGTCAGTCGCCTGGCATAAGGTGTGGCGAGGTAGGCCACGGCAAAACCGACATCCATGATGTCGACCAATTCGCCGACCGGTGCGCGCTTGATCGATTGGTTGAGCAACAAGTCGAAATCCTTCAGACCCGAAGCTGCACGGGTTTTGAGTGGGCCGGGAGAAATGGCATGAACCCGAATTTTCTTCGGGCCAAGTTCATAAGCCAGGTAGCGGCAGGATGCTTCGAGAGCGGCTTTGACCGGTCCCATGACGTTGTAGTTGGGGATAACCTTGGTGGCGCCGAGATAGCTCATCGCAAAGATACTTCCGCCGTCCTTCATCAGCGGTGCGGCCAGTTTGGCCATGCGAATGAACGAGTGAACCGAGACATCCATGGCAAGCGCAAATCCGTCGGCCGAGCAATCAAGCAACCCGCCCTTGATGTCTTCCTTTTTGGCCGAAGCAATGGAGTGGACGACGATATCCAGTTGCCCCCATTTCTTTTCTATCTGCTTGAACAGTGCCTCCATCTCATCCGGCTTGGAGACATCCAGCGGGGCGAAAATACTGGCCTCGACCTGCTTGGCGAGCGGCTCGACATGAGGCTTGGCTTTCTCGTTCAGGTAGGTGATAGCCAAGTCGCATCCCGCTTCATGAAAAGCGCGCGCGCAGCCATAAGCAATCGAATTCTCGTTTGCGACTCCAACAATCAATGCCTTCTTGCCTTTGAGGACGCTGCTTTGCTTGGGGTACTTGGCCATCGAAAACTCCTTGGTTCAACGAGCGGATAAGGTCGCTATCAGTTAGTGGTGAAGCGCCAAGGGCAGGATGTAAATTCGCACATGAGCCCTCACGGCTCAGAATAACTGTTGCGATATTTGCATGGGCTTTTGGAGTGCTTTTTTTCGCCCAAAATGAGCGGCAAGATGCCCGACTTCGCTTGCGAGAGGGTTTCTTGAGAGAGCAGTGGCAGGGAGGTGTATCCCACTTGTAGCACTAGGCTGTTGTTTTCTTTCCAGTGATCAGTGGTTTCAGCAGTCCATGTGCCGTACTGCTCCTAACCTGAAAGAATTTTTCCTCACTTCGTCACCCTGTCACCGACCGCCTGCACAATTTGCGACTGATGCAGGCGCATACCCAAGTTGGGTAAGGTCTGTTCCGATATCGTCCAATTTGGTTTTGAAAGGCGCAGCTGGGGTTATGCAAGTAGCTTGGCTAGGCTGCGTTGCCTGCAAATTTGACAATCTGCGCGCCTGCTTTTAGCTTATCCAGATAGTCTGCCCATTCCTTCATCATTTTCTTCCGTTCAGGAAGGTACTCGGCTCGGTTGTAGGCGGCTCGTACTTGGTTTTGCTCCGAGTGAGCAAGTTGCCGTTCGATAACGTCATGCCGGTAGCCTTGTTCGTTCAGGATGGTTGACGCAACTGAACGAAAACCGTGGCCAGTCATCTGTCCTTTGAATCCCATTCGGGCGAGGGCATAGGTCACGGTATTTTCGGAGATGGGGCGATCCCTATTGGCCATTGAAGGGAAGAGCAGGCGACCGGTACCTGTGAGGCAATGTAGTTCTTTGAGATGCTCAATGACTTGCTTGCTGAGTGGCACGATGTGAGCCTCACGCATCTTCATGACTTCCTTCGGAATGCGCCAAAGGGCAGCGTCGAAGTCGAACTGCGACCACTCGGCAAAGCGGATTTCCTTCGTGCGCTGGAAGGTGTAGGCAAGCATCAGCATCGCAATCTTGGTGGTCACTTCGCCGCGATATTCGTCGATGGAGCGAAGCAATTCAGCAAAATCCTTTGGATCGGTGAGGGCAGGGTAGTGCTTGGCCTTTACCGTCGACAATGCACCGTGAAGACTAGGTGTCGGATCGACCTCAGCAAGGCCGGTGCTGATGGCGTAGCGGAACACGGCACCGCAGTGCTGCTGGATGCGGTGTGCCATGTCAACCGTGCCGCGTTTCTCAATGGCCCGTAGCATGGCCAGTAGTTCGGGGGCATTGATGCTCTTGATAGGCTTGCTCCCGATTACTGGAAAAGCGTGGCGCTCCAGGCAAGCCTTGGTTTTACCCGCATAGGTCTCGCTCCATTCTTTGCCCCGCACCTTCATCCAGTCTCGCGCGATGGCCTCGAAGGTATTGGCCTGTGCGTCACGGCGCTCAGCCTTGTCCTGCTTGCGCTGGGCCGATGGGTCAATGTCCTGGGCCAATAGCTTGCGCGCTTCGTCGCGCTTTTCTCTGGCTTGGGCGAGGCTGGTTTCTGGATAAGTGCCGAGCGCGAGGGTCTTGCGCTTGCTGTCGAAACGATAGTCCATGCGCCAGAGCTTTGCGCCGCTCGACTGGATCAAGAGATACATCCCTTTTTCATCGGCCAGCTTGCGGGCTTTCTCGCTTGGTTTTGCCGTTCTGACTGATAGATCGGTGAGCGCCATGGTGTGCCTCGTTTCGAGAATTTGGCGGTATTTGAGGGCGTATACCGTCAGTCCTCTGAGATACCGTCATTCATACCGTCAAAAGTGTCGGTATTTGGTAAAACAACTTTAGACCGTATTGGACAAGTGGGCAATAAAAAACCCCGCACTGGCGGGGTTTTTTGAACTACCGTGGATCACGTTAGATAAGTATTTGGTGCGTCCTGACGGGGTCGAACCGCCGACATTCGCCTTGTAAGGGCGACGCTCTACCAACTGAGCTAAGGACGCGAAAGGGGGCGCATTGTAACCGATATCTGCCGGATGTCGAGCTTTTGTCGCATGAAACGCGAGAAAGCACCGGTTTTTTTCGGGGCGCTTTCGAACACTACGGGAAAGTCCGAACTTGATGCACGGGGCCGAACCCCCGACAATGCGCTACTTTTCCGGGCCGCTGTCGTTCCTTTGATGGCGTCGAATCCAGAATCCCTTTTTTGCGAACAGCCATGCACCGTCTATTGCCTGCATTCCTTCTGCTGCCCGCCAGCGCCTTCGCGGCCGGTTCCCTGCCCACGGTCGGCGGCATCCCCATCGACTTCATCCTCTTTGCCCTGACGCTCCTCGGCGTCGCGCTGTTCCACCATGCCACCTTGTATGTCGCGCTCACCGGCCTGGTCACCATCAGCCTGTACAAGATCCTGTTCACCGGCTTCAAGACCGGGCTGGGCGTCGCCGGCTGGTTCGGCCACCTCGGCCACGAATGGGTCACCATCGCCAACCTGTTCTGCCTGCTCACCGGCTTCGCGCTGCTTGCCCGCCATTTCGAAAAAAGCCACGTCCCGGTCATCCTGCCCAAGTTCCTGCCCGACGACTGGAAAGGCGGCTTCGTATTGCTGGTCATGGTCTTCGTCATCTCCAGCTTCCTCGACAACATCGCCGCCGCCCTGATCGGCGGCGCCATGGCCCACCAGCTGTTCAAGGGCAAAGTCCACATCGGCTTCCTCGCCGCCATCGTCGCCGCCTCCAACGCCGGCGGCTCCGGCTCGGTCGTCGGCGACACCACCACCACCATGATGTGGATCGACGGCATCAGCCCCCTCATCGTCGTCGACGCCTACGTCGCCGCCGGCGTCGCGCTGCTCATCATCGGCTACTTCGGCGCCAGGCAGCAGCACGCCTACTGCCCGATCATCAAGCACGCGCACGGCCATACCAAGGTCGACTGGGGCCGCATCTTCATCGTCGCCACCATGCTCGTCTTCGCCGTCGCCACCAACATCACCATCAACCTCAAGTTCCCCGAACTGGCCGAACACTTCCCCTTCATCGGCGTCGCCGTCTGGCTCGCCATCATCCTCACCATCCCGGTGCGTCGTCACGACTGGGAACTGCTGCCGGAAACCATCAAGGGCTCCATCTTCCTGCTCTCGCTGGTGCTCTGCGCCTCGATGATGCCGGTCGAGGAACTGCCGCCGGCCTCCTGGCAATCCGCCTTCGTCCTCGGCTTCGTCTCCGCCGTCTTCGACAACATCCCGCTCACCGCGCTGGCCCTGCGCCAGGGCGGCTTCGACTGGGGCTTTCTGGCCTACGCCGTCGGCTTCGGCGGTTCGATGCTGTGGTTCGGCTCCTCGGCCGGCGTCGCGCTGTCCAACATGTTCCCGGAAGCCAAGTCGGCGGCGCAGTGGCTGCGCCATGGCTGGCACGTGGTGGTCGCCTACGTGGTCGGCTTCATGGTCATGCTGGCCGTGCTCGGCTGGCATCCGGATACCGGGCACAAGAAGGTCGGCGAGGCGGTGACGGTGGAAACGCCGGTGGCGGCACCGGCGCAGTAGCCGGAAGTCGGCCGGGAATCGGCCGGCAGTTTCGAAGGGCGGCTGCGGCCGCCCTTGTCGTTCGTGGCGTGTCGTCATGCTCGAGTCAGCTTGCGGTGCTAGATTCTTTCGATTGCCTTTGGCTTGACCGAAGGCGGTATTCGAAGAAATCCGGTGTAAACCCACCGACAGGGGGAATCATGCAGTCACGTCAGGCCTTGTCCACGCTGACACTGGGCGCCATCGGCGTCGTCTTCGGCGATATCGGCACCAGTCCGCTCTACGCATTGAAGGAAATCTTCAATGGCCACCATCCTATTCCGGTGACGCCGGACAACATCCTCGGCATCCTGTCGATGGTGTTCTGGTCGATCATGCTGCTGGTTTCGCTCAAATACGTGCTGGTCATCATGCGCGCCGACAACCGCGGCGAGGGCGGTTCGCTGGCCCTGCTGGCGCTGGTCACCGAGCGCGCCAAGAACCCGCGCCTGGCCTGGGTGGTCACGCTGCTCGGCATTTTCGCGGCGGCGCTGTTCTACGGCGACAGCATGATCACGCCGGCGATTTCGGTGCTCTCCGCCGTCGAAGGCATGGAACTGGTGACGCCGACGCTGAAGCCGTATGTGATCCCGATCACCCTGATCATCCTGACCGGCCTGTTTTTCATCCAGAAGCGCGGCACCGGCTCGGTCGGCATGTTCTTCGGACCGGTCATGACCGGCTGGTTCGCCATCCTGGGTCTGCTCGGCGTGCTCCAGATCGCGCATAACCCCAGCGTGCTGGCCGCCTTGAATCCGCTGCATGCCCTCGGCTTCATCGGTGCCCATCCCGGCCTCGCCTTCCTGGCCCTGGGTTCGGTGGTGCTCGCCGTCACCGGCGGCGAGGCGCTCTATACCGACATGGGGCATTTCGGGCGCTTCCCCATCCGCCTGGCCTGGTTCGCCTTCGTCATGCCGGCGCTGGTCCTCAACTATTTCGGCCAGGGCGCTTTGCTGCTGGCCGAACCGGAGGCGATCGAAAATCCCTTCTTCCATCTGGCGCCGGACTGGGCATTGATCCCGATGTTGGGGCTGGCCACGCTGGCGACGGTGATCGCCTCGCAGGCCGTTATTTCGGGCGCCTTTTCGGTGGCGCGCCAGTCGGTGCAGATGGGCCTGCTGCCGCGCATGCAGATCATCCATACCTCCGGCCACGAGGAGGGGCAGATCTACGTGCCCTTCACCAACTGGAGCCTGTATTTCGCGGTCGTCGCGCTGGTCATCGGCTTCAAGTCCTCGTCCAACCTGGCCGCGGCCTACGGGATCGCGGTGACCGGGACGATGCTGATCGATACCATCCTGGTCGCCTTCGTCATGGCGCTGATGTGGAAATGGCACTGGACGGCGGTGATCGCGGTAGCTGGCTTCTTCCTGACGGTCGATATCGCCTTCTTCGCCGCCAACGCCATCAAGATTCCCGAGGGCGGCTGGTTCCCCATCGCCATGGGCCTGATTTCCTTCTCCGTGCTGACCACCTGGCGCCGCGGCCGCCGCCTGGTGTCGCAGGAAATGGCCAAGCAGAGCATTCCGATGGAGGACTTCATCACCGCCATCGACGACGTGCATCGCATCAACGGCACGGCGGTGTTCATGACCAGCTCGAAGGAGGGCGTGCCGCCGGCGCTGCTGCACAACCTCAAGCACAACCAGGTCCTGCATGACCGCGTGGTGCTGGTGACGGTGCAGACGGCCGACACGCCGCACGTCAACGACATGGATCGCATCTACCTGCACCGCATGGGCAAGGGCTTCATGCGCCTCATCGTGCGTTACGGATTCATGGAAAGCCCGGATATTCCCGCGGTCCTGGAGATGTGCAAGCACCAGGGCGAACGTTTCGACATGATGGAAACGACCTTCTACCTGTCGCGCGAAACCATCGTTCCCTCCATGACCCGGCGGATGACGCTGCTCCGCGCCCGCCTGTTCGCGACGATGTCGAAGAACGCCACCAGCGCCAGCGATTTCTTCCAGATTCCGACCAACCGCGTGGTCGAGCTGGGAACTCAGCTGGTGATTTGACCTGCCCGTGGGCGAGGAGGGCGGCCGGTCTGCTGGCCGCCTTTTTTGTTTCCGCCGGTCATTTCGGAATCAAGGCGCGGCAAATTTGGCGTATGGTTTGAGCCTTGGGTTTTCGGCTCACCGGGCTTGTCCATGAATATCGCCTCGACGTTCGCTTCACTCCCCGCGCAGGTTTCCGACCTCAAGCTGTCCGAGCTGATTTCGGCGCTCAGTCACGCCCTCGACATCACCGAAGGCCAGCCGGAAGGGCATTGCGTCCGCTGCTGCTGGATCGGCATGCACATCGGGCGCCGCCTGGGGCTGGGCGAGGGCGATCTGTGGGACCTCTACTACACCTTGCTGCTCAAGGATCTCGGCTGCAGCAGCAACGCGGCGCGCATCTGCGAGCTGTACCTGACCGACGACCTGAGTTTCAAGCGCGATTTCAAGACGGTGGGCGACAGCCTGCCGCAAGTGCTCAGCTTCGTGTTGGGGCATACCGGCTTGAAGGCGCCGCTGGCCGAGCGTTTCCGCAGCGTCATGAACATCGTGCGCGACGGCAGCGAAATCGCCCAGGAACTGATTGCCACGCGCTGCCAGCGCGGCGCCGAAATCGCCCGCCTGCTGCGCTTTCCGGAGCGCGTGTCGGCCGGCATCTACAGCCTGGACGAGCATTTCAACGGGCAGGGCAAGCCCGAGCGCCTGGCCGGCGAGGCGATCCCGCTTTACTCGCGCATCGCCCTGCTGGCCCAGGTGATCGACGTGTTTCACACCGAGGGCGGCAGGCAGGCCGCGCTGGACGAGATTCGCCTGCGTGCCGGGCGCTGGTTCGATCCGGCGCTGGTCGAGACCTTCGAGATGGTTGCCGACGACGCCTTCTGGGAAACCCTGGCCCACCCCGACGTGATGGCCGCGGTCCTCGCGCTGGAGCCGGCCTCCCACATCGTCGCGCTCGACGACGACTACCTCGACGACATCGCGACCGCCTTCGGCCAGGTGGTCGACTCGAAAAGCCCCTACACCAGCGGCCACAGCCTGCGGGTCGCGCTGTATGCCGACCTTATCGCCGAGACGCTCGGCCTGTCGCCGGCGCGGCGCCGCTGGCTGAAACGCGGCGCCTTGCTGCACGATGTCGGCAAGCTGGGGGTGAGCAACAGCATCCTCGACAAGCCGGGCAAGCTCGATGCCGACGAATGGGCGGCCGTCCAGGCGCATGCCGCCTACACCGAGGCCATCCTGTCGCGGATCGACGCCTTTGCCGAGCTGGCGCGCGTCTCCGCCGCGCACCATGAGCGGCTGGACGGCAAGGGCTACCCGCGCGGCCTGACGGCCGACGAAATTTGCCTGGAAACCCGGATCATCACGACGGCCGACATCTTCGATGCGATTACCGCCGAACGCCCCTATCGCGGGGCGGTTCCGATCCCCAAGACCCTGGAGATCATGGCCGAAAACGTGGGCACGGCCATCGACCCGCAGTGTTTCGAGGCGCTCAAGCAAGCCATCGAACGCCTGCCCGGCGACTTCTCCCGGTAAAATACGCGCTTTGCTCGCCGGCGACGCCGGACAAGGTTTTATCGCATGACTACTGAACTCAAAGTGCCGACCGTCGGCATCGTATCGCTCGGCTGCCCGAAGGCCGGTTCCGACACCGAACGCATCCTCACCAAGTTGCGCGCCGAAGGCTACAACCTGTCGCCCAACTACGACGACGCCGACCTGGTCATCGTCAACACCTGCGGCTTCATCGACGCCGCGGTGGAAGAGTCGCTCGACGCCATCGGCGAGGCGCTCAACGAAAACGGCAAGGTCATCGTCACCGGCTGCCTGGGCGCCAAGGGCGACATCGTGCAGAGCACGCACCCGTCCGTGCTCGCCGTCACCGGCCCGCATGCCGCCGACGAGGTGATGGGCTACGTGCACCAGCACCTGCCCAAGCCGCACGATCCCTATACCGACCTCGTGCCGCCGCAGGGCGTGCGCCTGACGCCGGACCACTACGCCTACCTGAAGATTTCCGAAGGCTGCAACCACAGCTGCACCTTCTGCATCATCCCGTCGCTGCGCGGCTCGCTGGTCTCGCGCCCGGTCGGCGACGTGCTGGCCGAAGCCGAGAACCTCGCCCGCGCCGGCGTCAAGGAACTGCTGGTCATCTCGCAGGACACCTCGGCCTACGGCGTCGACGTCAAATACCGCACCGCCTTCTGGGGCGGCAAGCCGGTCAAGACCCGCCTCAAGGAATTGTGCGAGGCGATGGCGCAGTTCGGCATCTGGGTCCGCCTGCACTACGTCTATCCCTACCCCTCGGTCGACGACGTCATTCCGCTGATGGCCGAGGGCAAGATCCTGCCTTACCTCGACGTGCCCTTCCAGCACGCCAGCCCGAAGATCCTCAAGGCCATGAAGCGCCCGGCCTCGGCCGAGAACACGCTGGAGCGCATCCGCAAGTGGCGCGAGATCTGCCCGGAAATCGTCATCCGCTCGACCTTCATCACCGGCTTCCCCGGCGAAACCGAGGAGGATTTCGACCAGCTCATCCAGTTCCTCGAGGATGCCCGCCTCGACCGCGTCGGCGCCTTCGCCTACTCGCCGGTCGAAGGCGCGGTCGCCAACGACCTCGGCCTGCTGCTGCCGGAAGACGTGCGCGAGGATCGCCGGCGCTGGCTGATGCAGGTGCAGGAAGACATTTCCGCCGAGAAGCTGGCCGCCAAGATCGACACCGTCATCGACGTGCTGGTCGACGAGGTGGACGAGGAGGGCACGATCGCCCGTTCCAAGGCCGATGCGCCGGAAATCGACGGCCTGGTCTATCTCGACGGGCATTTCGACGCCCAGCCGGGCGATTTCCTGAAGGTCAGGGTCATCGATGCCGACCACCACGACCTCTACGCCCAGCTCGCCTGACCTGATCGCCACCCTGGCCGGCATCGTCGGCACCGCCCAGGTGCTGACCGGGCCGGCCGATGTCGCGCCCTTCGTCACCGACTGGCGCGGCCGTTACTGCGGCGCGGCGCAATGCGTGGTCCGCCCGGGCAGCGCCGCCGAAGTGGCGGCCGTGGTTCGCGCCTGCGCCGCGGCCGGCGCGGCCATCGTGCCGCAGGGCGGCAATACCAGCCTGTGCGGCGCGGCGACGCCGGATGCGGCAGGCCAGGCGGTCGTCCTCAGCCTGGGGCGGCTGAACCGCGTGCGGGCGGTGGACACCGGCAACAACACCATCACCGTCGAAGCCGGGTGTACCCTGGCCGCCGTGCAGGAAGCGGCACGCGCCGCCGACCGCCTGTTTCCGCTGGCGCTCGCTTCCGAGGGAACGTGCCAGATCGGCGGCAACCTGTCGACCAACGCCGGCGGCGTCCAGGTGCTGCGCTACGGCAATACCCGCGAACTGACGCTCGGCCTGGAGGTCGTGCTGCCCGACGGTGAAGTCTGGGACGGCCTGCGCGGACTGCGCAAGGACAATACCGGCTACGACCTGAAACACCTGTTCATCGGCGCCGAGGGAACGCTCGGTGTTATCACGGCCGCCGTGCTCAAGCTCTTTCCGCTGCCGAAGCGGCAAATCACCTGCTGGCTCCACGTCGCCTCGCCGGCGGCGGCGGTCGATCTGCTCAACGCCGCCAAGTCGGCTTTCGATGCCCAGCTCACGGCTTTCGAGCTGGTCTCGGAAACCGCCCTGCAACTGGTTCTGAAGAACATCCCGGGGGCCGTGCGCCCGGGCGTCGCCAGCCCGTGGTATGTGCTGGCCGAGTTTTCGGATGCCGAAGCGGCTGCCGTCGAGCGTTGGCTGGCGGCGCGCCTGGAATCCGGCGCGGTGAGCGACGGCGTGGTGGCCGCCTCGGAAGCCCAGGCCGGAAAGCTCTGGGCCTTGCGCGAGCATATTTCCGAAGCCCAGAAGATCGAGGGCATCAGCATCAAGCACGACGTGGCGGTGCCGGTGTCGCGCATCGCCGATTTCCTGGCCGCGGCCGACGCGGCGCTGGCCAAGGCCTACCCGGGGATACGCGTCGTCGCCTTCGGGCATGTCGGGGACGGCAACCTGCACTACAACCTGTCCAAACCCGACGCCCAGGACAACGCGGCCTTTCTCGCCGGCCAGCCGCAGGTCAATCGCATCGTGCATGACCTGGTCCATGCCTGCAACGGCTCGATTTCCGCCGAGCACGGCCTGGGGCAGCTCAAGCGCGACGAGATCCTGCGCTACAAGAGCGCGGTGGAAATGGCGATGATGCGCTCGGTCAAGCAGGCGCTGGACCCGCGCGGCCTGATGAATCCGGGCAAGGTGCTCTGAGCGCCCGGTGGCGCTTCAGGCCGAGGCGCTGTCGGCGGGCGTTTCCGGCGCCGGCAGCTGCAGCGGGACGACAAGGCTGAAGGTGCTGCCTTGGCCGGGGGTGCTGGCGATGCGCAGTTCGCCACCCATCAGTTTGGTCAGGCGGCGAACGATCGCCAGGCCAACGCCCAGGCCACCGTGGCGCCGGATGCTCGAGCCGTCGGCCTGGATCAGCAAGCCCTCGATGGCCTCGAGCGAATCCGGCGACATGCCGTGACCGGTGTCGCTGACGGCAAATTCTATCCAGACCGCGTCGGCGCCGCCTTGAGCGAGATGGGCGGAAACGCTGACGGCACCCGTTTCGGTGAATTTGATCGCGTTGTCGATCAGGTGCTCGAGTGCGCCGAGGAGGCAGTCGCTGTCGCCAACGAGGCTCCTCGGGATGTCCGGCGCGGACGCGTGGCGGATGGCGATTCCCTTGGCGGCCGCATCCTTGTGGCGGCGATGGGTGGCCCGGGTGAGCAGGTCGGCGCACAGGAAGGGGGCGGGGCTCAGATGGACCTGTTCGGCTTCGAGTTCGGACAGCTTGATCAGATTGTTGATCTGCGTCATCAGGAGGTCGGACGACAGGCGAAGGTGGTTGAGCAGTTCCTTCTGTTCCGGCTGGGCATCGAGTATCAGCAGGTCGGTGATGCCGATGATGCCGTTCATCGGGGTGCGGAGTTCGTGGCTGATGTTCGACAGGAACTCGGTCTTCGCGCGAAGCGATCGTTCGGCGACCTCCCGGGCCTGGGCCAGGTGGGCGGCCAGTTTTGCCTGCTCGCGCTCGAGCCGGATCGCATCGTGCAGGGCTTCGTTGAAAAACCGGGCGCTGCGGGTGACGGTGACAAGGAAAAGCAGGCTCATCAGGGAGAAGGCGATCCCCATGCCGTCGAAACTGAAGCCGCACAGCGCAACCGCCAGGACGATCGGCCAGGCGTAGCAGCGAAAGGTGGTGAGGTCCGCCGCGACGACCTGGACCGCGCCCGCCACCATGCCGGCCATGACGAAGGCGGTGAACAGCTTGAGGACCGGGTCGCCTGCCGTCATGAAGAGGACGGCGCCGCTGGCCCAGACCAGGCCGCCGAGGCAGGCGCCGACAATGGCGCGCTTGCGCCAGCCTGCGGCCTGCGCGTTGCGTTCGGCGACCTCCAGCCGTCGGTAGCCGTGATCGGCGAACAGGCGCAGCAGGGCGACGGCCAGGGCGGTGCCGCCCCAGGCGATCAGGTATTCCTTGGCCAGGTGCGCCGAGCCGACCCAGAGCAGCAGGCCGGTGTTGAGAATGGAAACGATCTGTCCCAGGCGCAGGTTGCGATACAGCAGCGCAACCTGCGGGCCGAGGACGTCGGGATCGTTTCCGGAGGTCAATTCAGTGCCCGTCCTTCGCTGGCCGCAAACAGCGCCGCCACGTCATCCGGCGTAAAGCGATAGCTGCGGTTGCAGATGTCGTCCCGGATCAGGATTTCGCCATGCTCGGCGAGGATGGCCTCGGCGTCCGCACGACCGATGCCGCGGATCATGTCGCGCACCTTTTCCCAGTCCTCCGGGCAGTGATAGGCAACCGGCAGCGGGTCGTAGAGACGGATGCCGTGCGCCTCGATGTCTTCGTGGAAAAGGCGGCTAAGCAGGCTTTCGGCGTCGAGTTCGAGCAATTCGGCGGTCTTCACCGTGGCGGCGAGCTGCGTGACGCGATGCCAGCCGTCAGGGTCGCGGGCATCGGCATCCGGCATTTTCTGCAGGAACAGGCAGACGGCGGCGCGTGGGCTGGCCGTGGCGAACAGGCGGGAGGGCTGCTGCTCGGATTGCTCCAGGTAGTGTTCGAAGATGCCGGCGATGCTGTCGCCGACCATGGGCACGTAGCTCTGGTAGGGCTGGCGCGCGGTCGGCAGGTCGAGGCTCATCAGCAACTGGCCGCCCTGGTGCGCGCCGAGCAGCTCGGGCACCGGCGCCGGCAGCACCACCGGGTTGCTGCGCGCCATGCCGCGCATCTGCAGCTTTTCGTTGCAGTCCATGACCAGCAGCTGGATCGGGCCGCCGCCGCGCAATTGCAGGGTCAGGCGTCCGGGCTGCTTCAACTGGGCGGCGATCAGCGCGGTGACGGCCGCCGTTTCGCCGAGCAGCTGGGCGACGGTGGGCTGGTAGTCGCGGTCGTGCTGCATGGCTGTCCAGGCGTCGCCGAGGTGCACGATGGCACCGCGGATATCCAGTCCTTCGAACAGGAAACGGCGGACGAAACTGTCGCTCATTTGAGTTGCTCCGCGTAGTTCTCCGGGGAAAAACCGACCAGCAACTGCTGGCCGGTATCGAGGACAGGACGCTTGATCAGCGAGGGATACTGTGTCATCAGATGCAGGGCCTTGGCCTCGTCGACGTTGGCGCGTTCGTCGTCGCTCAGTTTCTTCCACATCAAGCCGCGGGTGTTGAGCAGTTTTTCCCAGCCGGCACGGGCGTTCCAGTCCGCTAGCCCGGCCTCGGCGACACCGGCCTTCTTGTAATCGACGAATTCATAGGCAATACCGTTTTCGGAAAGCCAGTTCATGGCTTTTTTCATCGTGTCGCAATTTTTGATGCCATAGACGCGAATGGCGGGCATGGTCGTTCTCCGTTGATGCTGTGGGTGCCAAAACGTCGGAATTATCTCAGTTTTTGCGCCGATGCCTCAGCCAGGCCGACGCAGATGGGCGCCCGGCGGTGAATTATAGGAATGCGTATTTCGGCGACCGAGGCAGGTGCCGGCCGAACATTGGCGGCAATAGAAGGCCCCTGGGGTTGTACGCCAAACCAGGGGCCTTGCCAGAAGCTAATTCCAACTACCGTCCACGCGCCCACTTCGCAAAGTGTTTCAGCCAAGCACATGGATTATTACGATTCAGCTTGCTGGTAATCATTAGGCTATGGGAGGCGGGAGGAGTTCCGGCAATTTGCTCACCCGTCTCAGGCAAACCAGCGCAGGAAGGCGGCTGCCGAAAGGGCTGTCGCGGCCAGGCCGACGAGTCCGCTCCAGGCCTGACGGCGGCGCGCCGCCGACCATGTGCCGGAGCGTTTGAGAAGGAGCGTGCCCAATATCAACCCGCCCGTCGCACAACTCAATTTGATCGCCAGGGCAGCGACGGCCACCCCATGAAGATCGGGGAACTTCCCGTAGTAGGCCAGGCTGACCAGCCCGAATCCCGCACCGCTGGCCGCCTGCAATGCCCAGCCGGCGAGGATCAGCCAAACCAGTGTGGGCGCTGGTGCCACGTCGCGGCGCTGGGTCAGCCAGCCAGCAACGGCCCCACCGATCACCGCCGCGGCGCCGAAATTATGCGCAACTTGAATCAGCGCATAGGCCAGGTTCTGCAGATCCACGGCAATCGATCACTGAACCTTCACCTTGACGCATTTTTCGATGCCGATCGGCGTGTGGTTCTTGTTGACCACCTTGATGCACAGTTCATGAGCGCCCGGCGCCAGGGAGGCCAATGTGTAACTCCCCTTCAATTGACGCAGTACAGCGATCTCCTTGCCGTCGACATAAAGGTGGGTATGGTCGCCTTGCGGACCCGGGGCGACGTCGTAGGTGATCCTGTTCTCGGCCATCGCATCGAGCGTGGCGCCATTGGCCGGCGAAACGATCGTAACCGCGCCGGCATCGGCCTGCGCGCCAAGGGGCAAGGCGAGCAGCGCCAGAACCAGGTAGAAGGGAGTCTTGTTCATGGGGTTCTCCTCGCGAGTTGGCGCAGCGAAAAAGCGACAGAAGATCGTGCCAGCGGTAAGCAGTCGACATGCCCGGTCGGCATTTGTTCAACCGGGCGCGACCGGTGCGCATCGCTCGTTCGCGCGTCGCGGAGTGCTCCCGGGTTCCGGCGAAAAAAAAGCGGCTTTGCAGCCGCTTTTTCGATTTTTACCGATGCTTTCGGTCGCTCATCGCATTCACTTGCGCAGCTTGGCGAAGGCAGCTGCCATTGCATTGCCGGAGGGAGCCGGGCTGCTGCTGCGTCCTCCAGGGGAACTCCCCGTGGGGCGCTGGCGAGGGGGCGGATTGCCGCGATTGGCCGGGGCGCCGTCGGGGCGCTTGCCTTGGGTCGGCTCGTCGCCCATGCGCATGGTCAGCGCGATGCGCTGGCGCGGCAGGTCGACTTCCAGCACCTTCACTTTCACCACCTGGCCGGCCTTGACCACGTCGTGCGGGTCCTTGACGAAGGTGGTGGACAGCGCCGAGACATGCACCAGGCCGTCCTGGTGTACGCCGATGTCGACGAAGGCGCCGAAGGCGGCGACGTTGGTGACGACGCCTTCGAGGATCATGCCTGGGCGCAGGTCGCCGACCTTTTCGACGCCGTCGGTGAAGGTCGCCGTCTTGAACTCGGGGCGCGGGTCGCGGCCGGGTTTCTCCAGTTCCTTCAGGATGTCCTGCACGGTCGGCAGGCCGAAGCGCTCGTCGGTGAACTTGCTGGCGCTGAGGCTCTTGAGCAGGCGGCCGTCGCCCATGATTTCCTTGATCGGCTTCTTCAGGTCGACAATGATCTTCTCGACCAGCGGATAGGCTTCCGGGTGCACCGACGAGGCGTCGAGCGGGTTGTCGCCGTTCGGCACGCGCAGGAAGCCGGCGGCCTGTTCGAAGGTCTTGTCGCCGAGGCGCGGCACCTTCTTGAGGTCGTCGCGGCTCTTGAAGGCGCCGTTGGCGTCGCGGTAGCCGACGATGTTGGCGGCCAGCCCGGCGTTGAGGCCGGAAATGCGGGTGAGCAGCGGCACCGAGGCGGTATTCACGTCGACGCCGACGGCGTTCACGCAGTCCTCGACGACGGCGTCGAGGTTGCGCGCCAGCTTGGTCTGCGACACGTCGTGCTGGTACTGGCCGACGCCGATGGATTTCGGGTCGATCTTGACCAGTTCGGCCAGCGGGTCCTGCAGGCGGCGGGCGATGGACACGGCGCCGCGGATCGAGACGTCGAGGTCGGGGAATTCCTTGGCAGCCAGTTCGGAGGCCGAATAGACCGAGGCGCCGGCTTCCGAGACGACGATCTTGGTCAGCCGCGCTTCCGGGTACTTCTTCATGACGTCCTGAACCAGCTTGTCGGTCTCGCGGCTGGCCGTGCCGTTGCCGATGGCGACCAGCGACACGCCGTGCGCCGAGGCCAGGCGGGCGATGGTCGAGATCGAGCCGCCCCAGTCGTTGCGCGGCTCGTGCGGGTAGATGGTGGCGGTGTCGAGCAGCTTGCCGGTGGCGTCGACGACGGCGATCTTGCAGCCGGTACGGATGCCCGGGTCGACGCCCATGGTCACGTGCTGGCCGGCCGGGGCGGCGAGCAGCAGGTCCTTGAGGTTCTTGCCGAAGATGCGGATGGCCTCTTCCTCGGCGCGCTCGCGCAGCTCGTTCATCAGCTCCAGTTCGAGGTGGGTATAGACCTTGACCTTCCAGGTCCAGCGCACGGTGTCCTGCAGCCACTTGTCGGCCGGGCGGTTCTGGTGCTTGATGCCGAAGCGGGCGGCGATGCGCAGCTCGCAGGGATTGGGGCCGGGCTTGACGGCTTCTTCGTCGAGTTCCGAGTCGAGCACCAGGGTGACGCCGAGCACACCTTCGTTGCGGCCGCGGAGCAGGGCCAGGGCGCGGTGCGAGGGCATCGCTTCGATCGGCTCGGCGAAGTCGAACCAGTCGCGGAACTTGGCGCCTTCCGCTTCCTTGCCTTCGACAACCTGGGAGCGGACCTGGCCGTGCTCGTTGAGGTATTCGCGCAGCTGGGCCAGCAGGTCGGCGTCTTCGGCGAACTTCTCCATCAGGATCTGGCGGGCGCCGTCGAGCACCGCCTTGGTGTCGGCGAAACCGGCGTCGGCGTTGATGAATTTTTCGGCTTCGTCGTCCGGCGTCAGCTCGGGGTCTGCCAGCAGGCCGAGGGCGAGCGGCTCGATGCCGGCTTCGCGGGCGATCTGCGCCTTGGTGCGGCGTTTCTGCTTGTACGGCAGGTAGAGGTCTTCCAGGCGCTGCTTGGTTTCGGCATCGTCGATCTCGGCCTTCAGTTCGGGCGTCAGCTTGCCCTGTTCCTCGATGCTGGCGAGCACGGCGGCGCGGCGGTCTTCGAGGTCGCGCAGGTAGGTCAGCCGTTCGGCGAGGTTGCGCAACTGGGTGTCGTCCAGCTCGCCGGTGACTTCCTTGCGGTAGCGGGCGATGAAGGGCACGGTCGCGCCTTCGTCGAGGAGGGCGATGGCGGCGATGACCTGGGCCGGGCGAACGCTGAGTTCAAGGGCGATGCGGTGTTCGATGGGTGCGAGCATGGGTGCGGCAGTGCAGCAAAAAAGGGGGGTGAACTATGCGCAATCCGGCCGGAAAATACAACCACGCGCAGTTGGTGTAGGATGGTCGGGATCGATATTCCAATTAAATCGAGGAGGAGGGGGTATGAAAGTAGAAACTTATTTGTTCGGTGCGGTCGAGGTGAGTCCGGAAAAGGTCATCGCGTTCCCGAACGGCCTGGTCGGGTTCGAGCAGAACAAGCGTTTCATGCTGGTGCACGAGGAAGGCAATGCCCAGCCGAGCAGCTACACGCTGCAGTCGCTGGACGACCCGGCGCTGGCCCTGCAGATCGTCGATCCGGTGACGCTCGGCTTCAACTACGAGCTGGCGCTGTCCGATGCCGAGACGGCCATCCTGCAATCGCCGGCCGCCGAAGACGTTGCCGTGATGCAGGTCCTGTTCAAGCAGGAAGAGGGCGGCAAGGCGGCGATCATCCCGAGCCTGCGCGCGCCGCTGGTGATCAACACCAAGGCCCGCGTCGGCCTGCAGAAGGTCATGGAGCAGATGAGCCAGAACATCACCTTGTCGAACCTGGCAAGCACCGTCTGACCCGCGCGCTTCCCTTTGCGCCGGAAGGCCACCGTCGATACGCCGGTGGCCTTTTTACTGCCCGCTTACTTGCTGCCGCGCAGCCGTTTGGCGATTTCGCCGGCGCAGGCGTTGGCCACCCGCTCGTATTCTTCGTCGCTGTCGATCACGGCCTGCGCCGCCTCGACTTTCCGGAGCTCACGCTGCACGTAGGGTAGCCAGCGTTCGTTCAGCTCGTCCTGCAGGCGCGCCGTGACCTCGCCGGCCGCACCCCGCCACGGCGCGCCGGTGGCAAAGCGGGCATTGAGCGTATCGGCGACGGTTTTCTCGATGTCGGCCTGATGCTTGAGGTAGGCCTGCACATGGCGCATCTCGTGTTCGTGGATTTCCTTATGGGCACAGCTGCCCGGCGGAAACTCGCGGGCCACGTAGACGGTCAGCGGACTGAAGCCGTAGCTCAGGACGATCTGCGGGCTGGCGCATTCCCAGCGCTTGCCGCCGTCGACGATGGATGGCGTGTTCGAGGCGAAGCGCGCGGTCGCGTTTCCGCGGGTCAGGCCGAGCACCTGCTGGCCGGGGCGGGCCCGGGCCGCGCCGAGGTTGGTCAGCGACCGGTAGCTGTAGGTCGTGTTGAGCGCCAGCGGCGTTTCCAGCCGCTTGACGGTCACCGAGGGCTTCGGGAGTTCCTCGCACGGGTCGGCCGCCCGGGCCGGCAGGGCCAGGGCCAGCAGCGCGAGGGCGACCGGGAGGCGCATGCGCCTTAGATTTCCTGAAGCTTGTCGCGGTAGCGGGCGGCGTTGTCGACGTAGTGCTCCGCCGACTTTTTCAGGTTGGCGACGTCCGCATCGCTCAGTTCGCGCACCACCTTGCCGGGGGAGCCGACGATCAGCGAGCGGTCGGGGAATACCTTGCCTTCGGGGATCAGCGTATTGGCGCCGACGATGCAGCCCTTGCCGATCACGGCGCGGTTGAGGACGACCGAGCCGATGCCGATCAGGCTGCCGTCGCCCACCGTGCAGCCGTGCAGCATGACCAGGTGGCCGACGGTGACGTCGTTGCCGATGTGCATGGGCACGCCTTCGTCGGTGTGGAGCACCGATCCGTCCTGGATATTGGTGTTGTCGCCGATGTGGATGGGGTCGTTGTCGCCGCGCAGGGTGGCGTTCCACCAGATCGAGGCGTTCTTGCCCAGGCGGACGTCGCCGATCACCGTGGCATTGGGGGCGACCCAGGCGTTGTCGCCGAGTTGCGGCGTCTTGTCGCCGAGTTTGAACAGGGGCATGGTTTCTCCTTTGGCTATCGGTCGCGGTCGGCATCGGGCGACCGCGGCAAACCCGCACATGTTACGCTGAGTCCTGCCGGCGGGGCATTTTCAAGGAGTCGATATGAATTTTCGTGCCATCAAGTCGTGGCAGTGGATCGTCATCGCGCTGGCCTTGCTGGTCGCCCTCGATTGGGCCATCCAGCGGCCCGACCCGCGGACCCGGGAAGTGAACCGGGTACTGGAGCGCGATGCCAGCCAGAAATTGAAGGATTATCCCTACCGGTTCCGGGTGCTGCGGGTGGAAGGCGAAACGGCCGTGATGTCCACGCCGCGCAATTTCGATGTGCCGGCCTTCCGCATGCTCGGCGTGCTCTACCCGGATATCAACGTCAAGGACGCCAACAACCCGGCCTTCATCGCCGTCGAGCGCCTGCTCGGGCAGGTGCAGGACGAAGCCAGGGGTATCGTCCTGGCCCAACCGGGCATCAGGGAGGTGCGCTGGGAGCTCGACAGCGCATGGCTGCAGCGCCAGGGCATCGAGGTGCCCGGGCGCTGAGCGTCAGGTTTCCCGGGCGTCGCCCGCCAGTTTTTGCACGACCAGGCTGCCGATCATGTCGCCTTCGACATTGACGGCGGTGCGGACGGTGTCGAGGATGCGGTCGATGGGCAGCAGGATGGCGATGGCTTCGGTGGGCAGGCCGACCGATTCGAGCACGAGCACCATCGACAGCATGCCGACGCTGGGAATCCCCGGCGCCCCGATGGCGCCGAGCATGGCGACGAAGAAGACGATGAGCTGGCTGGCGATATCGAGCTCGATGCCGGCCAGGCGGGCGATGAACAGGGCCGCCGCCGCTTCGTAGAGGGCGGTGCCGTCCATGTTGACCGTGGCGCCGAGCGGCACGACGAAGCTGGCGATGTCCTTCCTGACGTGCAGGTGCTGTTCGGTGCAGCGCAGGGTGACGGGCAGCGTCGCCGCGCTGGAGCTGGTGACGAAGGCGGTGAGCAGCGCTTCGCGCGAGCCCTTGAGGAATTGCCACGGCGAGTGGCGGGTGACCAGCCAGAGGATGAGCGGCAGGACGACAAGGCCGTGGAACAGGGTCGACCCGATGACGACGGCGATGAAGTGGCCGAGGCTGAGCAGCATGGCGTGGTTTTGCGTGGCGACCAGTTGCAGCAGCAGGGCGGCCAGGCCGAGCGGGGCGAGGCGCATGATCCAGCCGACGACCATCAGGCACAGCTCCTGGAGTTCGCTCATCAGCCTGCCGATGTTGCGGTAGCGCTCGCCGCCGACGACCAGCGCGATGCCGAGGAACAGCGCCACGATCACCACGGCGAGGATGTCGCCCTGGGCCAGCGCCTTGAACGGGTTCTGGAACAGCCCGCGCATGAATTGCGCGATGTAGTCGGGTAGGGGCATCTGCCGCGCCTGGTAATTGCGCGTCGCCTCGGCGAACATCTCCAGCTGCAGCCCGTCGCCGGGGCGGAAAAGATGGGCGGCGCCGAAACCGATGACGATGGCTACGCCCATGGTCAGGAAAAAGAACGCCAGCGTCGTCGTCCACACCCGGTGCATCTGGTCGTGGGCGCGCAGGTTGGCGACGCCGGTGACGATGGAGGCGAAAACCAGCGGCACCAGGACCATGCGCAGCAGGTCGAGGAAGAGGTTGCCGACCATCCTGGCGCCGTACAGCACTTCCGGCACGACCGGCGCGGCCCCCGGCGACGACAGCCAGGCGCCGCCCGCCAGGCCGAGCAGGCAGCCGATCAGGATTTGCGTGTTCAGCGACGGAAGTTTCATGGAGCGTTGCGGGGGGCGGAAATGCCGACATTTTAGTGGTCTGCTTCGTAATTGGCGGAACAAATGAAGGCGCCGGATTTGCGTTCCTGGCTAGGCGCGAACCGCAGCGATAGCCGAAGCTATCGCGAGGATGAGCAACAACGCCAGGGGGCAAAGACCAGCTTTCATGTTTCGTAAATTGCGAAGCTGACCACCGACGTTGTCGGCAGGGCCGGCGACTGGCATCATCGCCGCTTCGAATCGAGGACCCGGGACATGAGCGAACTTGCCGCACTCACCGCCGCCATACAGGCCTTTCGCGATGCGCGCGACTGGCGCCAGTTCCATTCGCTGCGCAACCTGATCGTGTCGCTCAATCTCGAGGCGGCCGAACTGCTCGAACTGACGCAATGGAAGAGCGATGCCGAGATCGACGCGATGCCGGACGATGCCCGGTCGGCCGAGGCCCTGCGCGACGAATGCGCCGACATCCTGCTGCTCCTGCTGCTGGTCGCCGACAAGGCCGGCATCGACCTCGCCGCGGCGGCCTACGCCAAGCTGCGCAAGAACGAAGACAAGTACCCGGTCGCCAAGGCCTACGGTTCGCGGGCCAAGTACACCGAGCTTCTTTAGCTGTCAGTTGCCAGATGTTGGCGAAGTTGGGGAGGGCGCCACGGCGTCCTCGTATTTGCTAAAGACCAGCAACTAACAACTAGGTTGATTCGCTCTCCAGCACGTATTTCGCACCGTCGCCCTGGGCCAGCAGTTCGCTTACCCGGGGCAGGGTCTCGTGCAGCTTCCTTTCCAGCGTCCATGGCGGATTGATGATGAACATGCCGCTGCCGTTCATGCCGAAACCGTCCTTGGCCGGCGCCTTTACTTCCAGCGTGGCGTGCAGCCAGTTCTTGGCACCCAGGCCTTTCAGGCGTTCCGGCAGCTGGCGGGATTCGAGCTTGGCGAGCATCGGGTACCACACCGCATAGGTGCCGGTCGGGAAGCGTTTCAGGGCTTCCTGCAAGGCCTTGACCACGGCGGCGTAGTCGTTCCGGGTTTCGTAGGAGGGGTCGATCAGCACCAGGGCGCGCCGCGGCGGGGGCGGCAGCAGCGCCTTCAGCCCGGCGAAGCCGTCGCCTTCGGAAACCGTGACGGCGCGGCCGCTGCCCTTGAAGCATTCCTGCAGCAGCTTGATGTCGGTGCTGTGCATTTCGAAGACGCGCAGCCGGTCGCTGTCGCGCAACAGCTGGCGGGCCAGCCACGGCGAGCCGGGATAGTGCTTCAGCTTGTCGTCGGGATTCAGTTGGCGGACGAGATCGACATAGTCGGTGACCGCCGGCGGCAGGCCCTTGGCGTCCCACAGGCGGCCGATGCCGTCCTTGTATTCGCCCAGTTTGGTGGCGTGCGGCGACTCCAGCGAATAGCGCCCGGCCCCCGCGTGGGTGTCGACGATCCAGAACGGTGCCGGCTTTTCGCCCATGTATTCAGCGATCTGGACGAGGATGAGGTGTTTCAGTACGTCGGCGTGGTTGCCGGCGTGAAAGGCGTGGCGGTAGCTGAGCATCGGGAAGGGGGCCTGTTTCGGGTGGGGGATGTCCGGTGCCGGACAAGGCCGGGATTGTGCCGCGTAGTCGCTGCGGCAGGCAAGCGCCGGGGCGGGCGGCGAGCGCTCCCTAGTCGGGGAGCTGCTCCAGGGCGAAGAAGGCCAGGCCATCGTTGGCTTCCATGCAGGTGCCGAGCTGGCGGAGCAGGGAGCGTCCGGGCAGCTTGACCAGGACCTTCTGGCCGGAACGATAGCTACCCGGCGGGATGATCAGGCCGGAAAACTTGCCGTAAGCCGGCAGGCTGTGCAGGAAGATGGCCCGGCAATCCTCCGCCACGTCCTCGATGGTGACATCGACCACGCTGACCTGCGGCGACATGAGCTGGAGCCCGATTTCCAGGCGGACCTGCGACGACGAGATGCGGCGGACGAAGCAGACGTGGATCTTGCTCGATTCGCGGGGCTGCAGGGCGACGATGTCGCCGGCCCCGAGCGTTTTCTTTTCGCCCTTGATGAAGCGGAGGCGGAATCCGTCCGGGCTTTCGTCGACCAGCGCCCATTCGCTGGAGGTGAACTCGCGCCCGTTGTAACGATGGGCCGCATCGACCGAGCGTCGCGAAAAGGCATTGCCGTCGAGAAAGGTGACGACGGAATTGAATCCGGAAACCAGGTCGCCGCGCGGGCGGAAGTGGGTCCGGCTGAAGCGTCGCGAGCTCTTGCCGCCAATCGCCACGCGCAGCGACTGCAGCACGGCGGGCGGCGCGTTGAGGTCCGGCTCGACGGTTTTGCCGGGGCGGCGGGTGATGTTGCGGTCGAGCGCCGCCAGCACCTGCGAGCAATCGACCAGCAGGCTGCCGAAGGTGGAGGTGGATGCCGGTAGGCGCGACAGCGGGTGGCCGGGATTGCCTTCGTCGGGGCGCACCATGAAGCAGGAGTCGGGATGCTTGACGCCGGCGGGGTCGGCCAGCGCGTCGCCGATGCCGGCATAGGCCGCCAGCTGGCGCGAGCAGATGTTGATCATCTCGAGTTCGGAGCGCGGCAGCTTGCTCGGCTCCAGGTAGGCGAACAGCAGCGCGCCGAGGTATTCGTGCTCGATGGGCGCCGTTTCGCCGTTCAGCGGCATGGAGAGCGGCCCGCGCACCATCTGGTAGAGATCGTGCAGGGTCTGCCAGGACGACGCGGAGGGCGCGGCGTAGGCCCGGTAGGCCAGCAGCTGGCGACGGGAAACCATGGCCATCGCGCGCTGGACGCTGCGGTGGAAGAGATGGCTCATGCCGCTTTCGAGCTGCCCCTTGTTGATGCCCCGCGCGATGCTGGCGTAGGCCAGCGACAGGCCCTTGAGCAGGTTGTCGACATGGAGCGCGGCGGTCGTCGTGACGAGCGGCAGCGGCAGGACGGCCTGGCTGATTTCCTGCTCGAGCGTCGGCAGCGCCTGCTCGGTTTCGTGCCGGATGTCCTCGAGCAGCTTGAAGCGCATGTGGAGGTTGGGCTGGCGATTCACCGTCGGCAGGACCGAGGAGGCCAGTTTGGCCACCGTTTCCTGCGGCGACAGGCCGATCAGGGTATCCAGCAGGCCGCGGACTGCCGCAACGCTCTTCTGTTCGGCGCTTGACGGGCCGAACGGGAGCAATTCGCGAAATAATTGCAGCGGGGAGTCCATGGTCTGGGGATGAAATTCGACGTGCGAATTATCAGATAAATCTGATCGATTTTCTGTGGAGAATTTCCGCTTTTCGTATACTAATGCCATGAACTGGTATGAATTGTTGCTTCTGTGTGCGCTCGCCGGCGCCATATGGTTTTGGCTCGACAGCCTGAAGGCGCGCGAGATCGGGGTTCTGGCGGCACGCAATGCCTGCCGGGAGGAGGGCTTGCAGTTTCTCGACGAAACCGTGGTCGGACGTTCCGTGAAATGGCAGCGGGATGACGAGGGCGTGTTGCGGCTGCAGCGTATTTTTGCCTTCGAATACAGCGATACGGGCAATAATCGCTGTTTTGGCAGCGTCACCATGACCGGCCATCACGTCGACATGCTGCATGTCCGCCCCCACCTCTACGTCGTTCCGAATACACATGAAACCCTGCATTGAAGAAATCGAATTCCACGGCATCCCGGCCCTGCGTCTGCAAGGGCCGCGCGGCGCCAGCGCCGTGGTCAGCAAACTGGGCGCCCAGGTGCTCTCCTGGATCACGCCGGACGGTCGCGAGCGCCTGTTCCTGTCCGACAAGGCCGTTTTCGACGGCAGCGTCGCCATCCGGGGCGGCATTCCGGTCTGCTGGCCGCAGTTTTCCGGCCTGGGCGACCTGCCCAAGCACGGCTTCGTGCGGACCCGCATCTGGCAGGCCGGTGCGCAGCGCAGCGGCGACGACTATGCGCTGGCCACGCTGGAGCTGGCCGATGACGAGGCGACCCGCGCCCTGTGGCCGCACGCCTTCCGCCTCGAATTGACGGTGATGCTCGAGGCCGACCGCCTCGACCTCGAGTTGAGCGTGACCAATACCGGCGGCGCCGAATTCGCCTTCACCGGCGCCCTGCATACCTACCTGCGCGTGGTCCAGGTCGAGGACGTGACGCTGGAAGGCCTGTACGGCCATGACTATCGCGATGCCGCCAACGGCGACGCGGTGATTCGCGACAGCGGCACCCACATCGCCGTCGACGCCGAGATGGATCGCGTCTATCGCCGGGTGAAGCGGCCGCAATTGCTGCAGGCCGGCAACCTCAGCCTGGCGACGCAGAGCCAGGGTTTCCCGGACGTGGTGGTATGGAACCCGTGGGTCGATAAATGCGCGGCGATGGCCGACATGCCGGCCGACGGCTGGCGGCATATGCTGTGCGTCGAAGCCGCGGCCGAGCAGCCGGTGGTCGTGGCGGCCGGCGACGAATGGTATGGCCGGCAAACGCTGGTCGCCGTCTGAGCGGCCGGCAAATTTGATCTGCATTAGAGAGCCGGGCGGCCGGCTCCGCTAGTCTCGTACGGGATTGCGCCCGTTGGGCGCGACGACACCGGAGACGCCATGACCGCCCAACCGCTCAATCTCGACACCCTGTTCGATGCCCTGGCCGAAGGTTGGCGACTGGCCGGCGAGACGCGGGGAACCAGCATCGCCTACACCGCGATTTTCGTGCTCGCCGGCGCCGGCATCATCGGCGGTCTGCTGGCCCGCGGCTGGACGCCCTTCGTCATCGCGGCGGCGGGCGCCTTCATGCTGGTCGGGCCGGCCATCCTCGCCGGCTTCTTCGGCATCGCCCGCGATCACCAGGCGGGAAAGGGCGCGGCCTGGTCGTCGGTGGCGGCCGGATTTTCCGGCGCCAGCCGCGCCATCTGGGCGCTGGCGCTGGTTTGCGGCCTGCTGTTCATGATCTTCGTGACCGATGCGGCGATTCTCTACGCCTACATGATCGGCGACGTGCCGGTCTGGCTGGGCGAGTTGCTGCCGGCCTCGGCCAATGTCTCGCGTTTCGTGCTGTGGTCTTCGGTCTCCGGAGCGGTGGTCGCCTTCCTGCTCTTCGCCATATCGGCCTTTGCCGTGCCGCTGCTGTGCGAGCGCCGGGCCGGGCTGGTCGAGGCGGTGGTGACCAGCGTCCGCGTCGTCTTCGGCAATTTCCCGACGACCATGGTGTGGGCCGTGCTGCTGTCGGCGACGGTGATCGGCAGCATTCTGGCCCTGCCGCTACTGTTGCTGACCCTGCCGTGGCTGGCCTACACCAGCCGGGCGCTGTACCGGGCCGCGCTGCCGGGCTGAGGTGCTTGCCGGACGGGGTATAATGCGCGGTTTTCCGCATTCAACCGTCCGCCGTGTCCGCTCTCGACCAAGAAATCTCCCGCCGTCGCACCTTCGCGATCATCTCCCACCCCGACGCGGGTAAAACCACGCTGACCGAAAAGCTGCTGTGGTTCGGCGGCGCCATCCAGGTCGCCGGCGAAGTGCGCGCCCGCAAGGCCTCGCGCCACGCCACCTCGGACTGGATGGAGCTGGAAAAGCAGCGCGGCATCTCGGTGACCTCGTCGGTCATGCAGTTCCCCTACCGCGAATGCATGATCAACCTGCTCGACACGCCGGGCCACGAAGACTTCTCGGAAGACACCTACCGCACGCTGACCGCCGTCGACTCGGCGACCATGGTCATCGACTCGGTCAACGGCGTCGAGGCGCAGACCATCAAGCTGCTCAACGTCTGCCGCATGCGCGACACGCCGATCCTGACCTTCATCAACAAGCTCGACCGCGAAGGCAAGGAGCCGATCGACCTGCTCGACGAGATCGAGTCGGTGCTCGGCATGCAGTGCGCCCCGATCACCTGGCCGATCGGCATGGGCAAGCGTTTCCGCGGCGTCTATCACCTCTACGACGACACCATCGCCTTCTTCGACCCGCAGGCCGAGAAGGGCACGGCCGAGATCATCCAGGGCCTCGACAACCCGCGCCTCGACGAGCTGATCGGCTCGCAGGCCGACGAACTGCGCACCGACATCGAACTGGTGCGCGGCGCCTCGCATCCCTTCGATGCCGAGGCCTACCTGTCGGGCAAGCAGACGCCGGTGTTCTTCGGCTCGGCGGTCAACAACTTCGGCGTGCAGAGCCTGCTCGATGCCGTCGTCGAACTGTCGCCCGCCCCCATTTCCCGTCCCGCCCTGGCCAAGGGCGAGGCGCGCCAGGTGCCCCCGAACGAGGGCAAGTTCTCCGGCTTCGTGTTCAAGATCCAGGCCAACATGGACCCCAAGCACCGCGACCGCATCGCCTTCCTGCGCGTCTGTTCCGGCCGCTTCGACCGGGGCATGAAGGTCAAGCAGGTGGCCACCGGCAAGACCCTGTCGATCAACAACGCCATCACCTTCATGGCGCGCGACCGCTCCACCGCCGACGAGGCGTGGTCCGGCGACATCATCGGCATCCCCAACCACGGCACCATCCGCCTCGGCGAGACCTTCACCGAGGGCGAGGACCTGCGTTTCACCGGCATTCCGTCCTTCGCGCCGGAAATGTTCCGCCTGGCGCGCATCGGCAATCCGCTGAAGATCAAGCAGCTGCAGAAGGGCCTGCAGCAGCTGGCGGAGGAGGGGGCGACCCAGCTGTTCCGCCCGATTTCCGGCTCCGACATGATCCTCGGCGCGGTCGGCGCGCTGCAGTTCGACGTCGTGGCGCACCGCCTGGAGCACGAATACGGCGTGCAGGTCATCTTCGAAAGCTACAACTGCTCGACGGCGCGCTGGATCACCGGCGATGCCGCCGAACTGCGCCAGCTGTCCGACCGCTACAGCGCCAACGTCGCGCTCGACGGGGCCGACGATCCGGTCTACCTGGCGCCGAACAATGTGTACCTGAACATGGTCAAAGAGAAGTATCCCAACCTGCGCTTCCTCGAAGCGCGCGAAGTGGCTTGAAGCAGTCTTAGTTGCTAGTTGTTGGCAAACCAGACAAACAGGTGGAGGGCGGGATGACGGTTCGGGTGCAGGAAGCGGATTTCGATGTTGGTGCGGAACTGGCCGCGCTGCGGGCCGGCGACGCCCGGGTCGGGGCGCTGGCCAGTTTTCTCGGCCTGGTGCGCGACCTCAACGACGGCGCGTCGGTGTCGGAAATGACGCTGGAGCATTATCCCGGCATGACCGAGAAGGCGCTCGAGGAAATCGTCGCCGAAGCCAGGGGCCGCTGGGAACTCTACGATGTGCTGGTCATCCATCGCGTCGGGCCGTTGAAGCCGTGCGACCAGATCGTGCTGGTCGCGGTGACCAGCGCGCATCGCGGCGAGGCCTTCGCCGCCTGCGAGTTCGTCATGGATTACCTGAAGACGCGCGCGCCGTTCTGGAAGAAGGAAGCGACCCCGGATGGCGGGCGCTGGGTGGACGCCCGCGAAGCGGACGACAGCGCCGCCGAGCGCTGGAATACCTGAGGCGCGGCACGATGGGCCTGGCGATGTGGTGGCGCTCCGTGCTTGGCCGTGCGGCCGTGCTTTTCCTGGTCGTGGCGCACAGCCTCGCGCTGGCCTCGGATTCGGCGTCGACGATGCCGCGGCGGCTGGTCCTTGGCACCTATCCTTCCGAGTTGCCCAGCGAGGAGCTGGAAAAGATCAAACCCATACGGGCCGGCCTCGAAAAGCGCCTCTCGGCGGCCGGTTACCGGGTGGATATCGAGATCCGCATTCTCCAGAGCTATGAAGAGGCGATTCAGGAGCTTGTCGCCGGGAGGGTCGATTTCGCGCGCATGGGGCCGGTGAATTACGTCCTGGCCAAGGAGCAGAAGCCGTCCTTGAGGTTGCTGGCCATGGAGACGCAGAATGGCTCGCGTTTGCTGACCGGCTATATTTTCGTGCCGGCCAGCTCCGACGTTCGCACGCTCAGGGATCTGCGGGGAAAGACCTTCGCCTTCGGCTCGCCCAACTCGACCACCGGCCGCTATTACCCGCAGGCCGCCCTTCTCGAGGTGGGGATACATGCCAGCGACCTGGCCGGCTTTCGCTACCTGCAGCGCCACGACAAGGTCTTCAAGGGAGTCGGTGAAGGCGGTTTCGATGCCGGCGCCTCGAATGAAGTGACCTTCAACAAATACGGGGTGGAGAAGAAGTTCCGCCTGATCCACACCATGAAGAGCCCGGCGCATGCCTGGGTGGCGAGGGCCGATTTCCCCACGGCGGCGGCCGATATCCTGGTTCGGGCCTTGCTGGGTTTGTCGGCGGCGGAACTCGAGCTGCTCAGTCGCGATGGGCTGGTTGCTGCCAGCGATGCGGATTTCGATCGCGTTCGGCAAGTCATGAAGCGCGCCGAGCGCTTCATCGAGTAGGGCCCCGGGACAAGCCGGGACCCTGCCCGCGTTCAGGTCCGGAAGCGGGCGACCGTCTGGTGGAGCGATGCGGACAGCGATTGCAGGTGGCGCGCGGCATCGGAGGTCTGGCGGACGGCGAGGGCGCTTTCCTCGGACATCTGGGCGATGGTTTCCAGCTTCTGGGCGATTTCGTTGCCGGCCATGCTCTGTTCGGCAATCGACTCGGAAATGCCGTTCACCACGTCGGTGACGCGCGAGGCACCGTCGCGGATCTGGTTGATCGATTCCCCGGCCTGGTTGGCCAGCGCGACGCCGTTGGTCACTTGTTCCACCCCGGCCTGCATGCTGTCGACCGCGTTGCGCGTGCCGGTCTGTATCTTGGAAACCATGCCGGCGATCTCGGTGGTCGACAGGCTGGTGCGCTCGGCCAGCTTGCGCACCTCGTCGGCGACGACGGCGAAGCCGCGCCCCTGTTCGCCGGCGCGCGCCGCTTCGATGGCGGCATTGAGGGCGAGCAGGTTGGTCTGGTCGGCAATTTCCTTGATGGTATTGACGATGGATGTGATCTGGTCTGATTGCCGCCCCAGCTCCTCGACGATCTGCGACGAGGACTGGACCGCTTCGGAAATCTTGCGCATTTCGCTGGCGGCATGGTGGATGACGGAGGCGCCCTCCTGCGACAGCGAACCCGCCGTTTGCGAGATGCCATGGGCTTCCGCGGCATTTTCCCTGACCTGGTCGATGCTCACGGCCATTTCCTCCACCGAGGCGGCCATCGACGAAGCCGCATCGCTCTGCTGGCTGGCGCGGTCGGCAACGGCTTCGGAGGCGTGGAGCAGCTGATCGGCGGCGCTGGCAACCTGTTCGGCATTGCTGACGATACTGGCGATCATGTTGCGCAGGGTTTCCTGCATGGTCCGGATGTTGGCCAGCAAGCTGGTTTTGTCGTTGGCATCGCAGTCGACCGGGGTCGCCAGGTCGCCGCTGGCGATGCGCTGCGTGATGGCCGAGGCAAGCGACGGGTCGCCGCCCAGCGTGCGGATGATGTTGCGCGAGAGGATGAGCAGCGAGACGGCGATGAAGCCGCCGATCAGCAAGCCCCAGATGCCCAGCTTGACAGCATCGGCGCGGAACTTGGCGTCCACGTCGTCAACATAGATGCCGGAACCGATGACCCAGCCCCAGGGAGCGAAGCCCATGACATAGGATATCTTGGGAACCCCCTCGTCGGAGCCCGGCTTCGGCCACAGGTAATCGACGAAGCCGGCGCCTTTGGCGTTGACCACCTTGTTGAACTCGAGGAACAGCAACTTGCCGTTCTTGTCTTTCAGCTGGTCCAGCTTTTTGCCCTCGAGCTCGGGCTTGATCGGATGCATGACCATCAGGTCCTGCAGGTCGTTGATCCAGAAATACTCGACCTTGTCGTAGCGCATGTTGCGGATTGCCGCGGCCGCGCGCTGCTTGGCTTCATCCATCGATATCTGGCCGTCCCGCGCCGATTTTTCGAAGTGTGCGGCCGTTGCATGGGCCACTTCGACCAGATTTCGTACTTTTGCTTGTCGATCTTCGAGCATCTGGCTCTTCTCGTTGACCAGCAGCACAAAGAACAGCACGCCCAGGGCGGCAATGGTAACTGCCGTCATGGCGAGCAGTTTGGTGCGTAGCGTCAGTCCCTTGCTCGACATGTCGCTCTCCTCTTGGATGGTGAAGTGAGTTGGCATAAGTGCCAAAAATAATACTTTTATGTTGCCAATTTAGCACAAGCCAAGTCACAAAGAATCCCGAAATATCAAATAAGCGCCGGATTGTCGTCGGCGGCTTGAAATTGCCGGGGGCTGTCCCTATCTGTCCGGTATTGGAAATTCCGCTATGGGAGATTGTTCATGCGACTCGATAAATTCACGACCAAGTTTCAGCAAGCTTTAGCCGATGCGCAGAGCCTGGCCATCGGCGGCGACCAGCAGTTCATCGAGCCGCAGCACCTGCTGCTGGCCCTGCTGCAGCAGGACGACGGCGGCACCTCGTCGCTGCTGTCGCGGGCCGGGGTCAATGTGCCGGGCCTGAAGCGCGACCTGGAGCAGGCGCTGACCCGCCTGCCCAAGGTCGAAGGGCATGGTGGCGACGTGTCGGTCGGCCGCGACCTGAACAACCTGCTCAACCTGACCGACAAGGAAGCCCAGAAGCGCGGCGACCAGTTCATCGCCAGCGAGATGTTCCTGCTCGCCCTGTGCGACGACAAGAACGAAACCGGGCGCCTCGCCAGGCAGCACGGCCTGAGCCGCAAGTCGGTCGAAGCGGCGATCATGGCCGTGCGCGGCGGGCAGGGTGTCGATTCGCAGGAAGCCGAAGGCCAGCGCGAATCGCTGAAGAAATACTGCATCGACCTCACCGAGCGCGCCGCCCAGGGCAAGCTCGACCCGGTGATCGGCCGCGACGACGAAATCCGCCGCGCCATCCAGATCCTGCAGCGGCGTACCAAGAACAACCCGGTGCTGATCGGCGAGCCGGGCGTCGGCAAGACGGCCATCGTCGAAGGCCTGGCCCAGCGCATCGTCAACGAGGAAGTGCCGGAGACCCTGAAGGGCAAGAAGGTGCTGGTCCTCGACATGGCCGGCCTGCTCGCCGGCGCCAAGTATCGCGGCGAGTTCGAGGAGCGGCTGAAGGCGGTGCTCAAGGAAGTGGCGCAGGACGAGGGCAGGATCATCCTGTTCATCGACGAACTGCACACCATGGTCGGCGCCGGCAAGGCCGAGGGCGCCATCGACGCCGGCAACATGCTCAAGCCGGCCCTGGCGCGCGGCGAGCTGCACTGCATCGGCGCCACGACGCTCGACGAATACCGCAAGTACATCGAGAAGGACGCCGCGCTCGAGCGCCGCTTCCAGAAGGTGCTGGTCGACGAGCCGAGCGTCGAATCGACCATCGCCATCCTGCGCGGCCTGCAGGAAAAGTACGAACTGCACCACGGCGTGGACATCACCGACCCGGCCATCGTCGCCGCCGCCGAGTTGAGCCACCGCTACATCACCGACCGCTTCCTGCCCGACAAGGCCATCGACCTGATCGACGAGGCGGCCGCCCGCATCAAGATGGAAATCGACTCCAAGCCGGAGTCGATGGACAAGCTCGACCGCCGCATCATCCAGCTCAAGATCGAGCGCGAAGCCGTCAAGAAGGAAAAGGACGAGGCTTCGATCAAGCGCCTCGGCCTGATCGAGGACGAAATCGCCCGCCTGACCAAGGAATATTCCGACCTCGAGGAAATCTGGAAGGCCGAGAAGTCGGCCGTGCTCGGCTCCGCCCAGATTAAGGAGGAAATCGACCATCTCAAGGCCGACATCGCCAGATTCCAGCGCGAAGGCAAGCTGGACAAGGTCGCCGAGCTGCAATACGGCAAGTTGCCGCAGCTCGAGGCGCAATTGAAGAGCGCCGAAGCGGCCGGCGATGGGGCGCAACCGAAGAACAAGCTGCTGCGTACCCAGGTCGGCGCCGAGGAAATCGCCGAGGTGGTCAGCCGTGCCACCGGCATTCCGGTCAGCAAGATGATGCAGGGCGAGCGCGACAAGCTGCTGAAGATGGAAGAGCGCCTGCACAAGCGCGTCGTCGGCCAGGATGAAGCCGTGCGCCTGGTGGCCGACGCCATCCGCCGCTCGCGCGCCGGTCTGTCCGATCCGAATCGCCCCTACGGCTCCTTCCTCTTCCTCGGGCCGACCGGTGTCGGCAAGACCGAGCTGTGCAAGGCGCTGGCCGAGTTCATGTTCGATTCCGAGGAGCACCTGATCCGCATCGACATGAGCGAGTTCATGGAGAAGCACTCGGTCGCCCGCCTGATCGGCGCGCCGCCGGGCTATGTCGGCTACGAGGAAGGCGGCTACCTGACCGAGGCCGTGCGCCGCAAGCCGTACTCGGTGATCCTCCTCGACGAGGTCGAGAAGGCGCACCCGGACGTCTTCAACGTGCTGCTGCAGGTGCTCGACGACGGCCGGATGACCGACGGCCAGGGACGTACCGTGGATTTCAAGAACACGGTGATCGTCATGACCTCCAACCTCGGCAGCCAGATGATCCAGCAGATGTCGGGCGACGATTACGGCGTGATCAAGATGGCGGTGATGGCCGAGGTGAAAACCTACTTCCGGCCCGAGTTCATCAACCGCATCGACGAGGTGGTGGTCTTCCACGCGCTGGATGAAAAGCACATCGCCGGCATCGCGAAGATACAGCTCGGTTATCTTGAAAAACGGCTGGCGCAGTTGGAAATGGGCATCGTCGTCGATGACGGCGCCCTGTCCGAACTGGCCATGGCCGGCTTCGACCCGGTATTCGGCGCCCGTCCGCTCAAGCGCGCCATCCAGCAGCAGATCGAGAACCCGCTGGCCAAGGCCATCCTGGAAGGGAAGTTCGGCGCCAAGGATACGATCCGCGTGTCCTGCGAGAACGGCATCATGCGCTTCGCCAGGGGCTGATTTCCCGGGCTCGAAAACGACAAGGGCGATGCCTGGCGGCATCGCCCTTGGTTCCTGCGGCGCGACGAATCAGCAGCGGCCCTTCTTGGCCTGGCCCGGCGGGCAGTGGCCGCCGTCCTGGTGCGGTACGCCATTGTTGCCGCGGCCGGTATAGTATTTCTCGCCGCGCGGACCGTCGTGCCGGCGCCAGTAATCCGGGTCGCGGTATTCGTAGCCGTCCCAGTAGTAGCCGCGCGTATCGCGGCTGCCGAAGGTGACGGTCACACCGCCCGGGCCTTGCACGCGGACGTTGCCGAGATTGACGTTGACGTCGACGGCTTGGGCGCACAGGGATGCGCCGCCGATCAGTACCGCCAGAATGATTTTTTTCATGAAGGTGCTCCTTGTCGTGAAAGTGCTCAGGTTAAGCGAATAACGGATCGAAGCGGATACGGAAAACAAGGGAATTGTAATCAATGGTAAATGATCTCGAAATCTGGCAGCGCGAGCGCCAGGCCGAACTGGCCGCCCCATCGAGCTGGCTGGGGCTGATCGGCCTGTTCTGGCTGCAGCCGGGCATCAATCGCGTCGGTTCCGCCGAGGATGCCGAAGTCGTCCTGCCGGCGGGGCTTCCCGAGCAGGGGGCAATCGTCTGGGAGGCGGAAGAGCTGCGCTGGCAGCCGGCAGACGGGCCGGAGCAGGTCCTCCGGACGGACCTCGACGGGGCGCCGACGGTGGTCGATGTGGGCCATCTTTCCTTTTTTGTCGTCGATCGCGAAGGACAGCTGGCGGTACGCTTGCGCGATCGCGAATGGGCGCGTCGCGCACCCTTCGCCGGGCTGGCGTACTTTCCGTTCGACGCCGCCTGGGTGGTCGACGCCGCCTGGGAGAACATCGATCCGCCGCTGGTCATGGAGGTGCCCAACGTCAGCGGCGACCTGAAGACGGTCAGCGTTGCGCACCGCGCCGTATTCGAGCATGCCGGCCAGGCGGTGGCCCTGCTGCCGATGTCGGTCGGCGAGCGCGAGGTTTTCTTCGTCTTTCGCGACCGGACCAGCGGCAAGGAAAGCTACGGCGCCGGGCGCTTCCTGAAGGTGCCGCTGCCGGAAGACGGGCGCATCCGGCTGGATTTCAATCGTGCCTACAATCCGCCCTGCGCGTTTACGCCGTTTGCCACCTGTCCCTTGCCGCCACCGGAAAACTGGTTGCCGTTCGAGCTGCCGGCCGGCGAGAAGAAATACGCCGGAAAAGCCTGATCTCCGGGGTGGAGGAAGCGCGGCGCGAACCGCGCTGTCTTTTTTTCAGCCCGCGAGCGAATCCAGCGCCCGGGCGAGATGGGCGACGGTGCGTTCCGGATGGTGCAGCTTGTCCAGGCCGAAAAGGCCGACCCGGAAGGTGCGGAACTCGGGCGGTTCGTCGCATTGCAGCGGAACGCCGGCCGCCGTCTGGAAACCCTGGGCGATGAATTTCCTGCCCGACTGGATGTCCGGGTCGGCGGTGTAGCTGACGACGACGCCGGGCGCCTTGAAGCCCTCGGCCGCAACGCTGGGGAAGCCGCGGGATTCGAGCAGCTCGCGGACCTGACGGCCGAGTTCGTGTTGTTCCCGGCAGACCTTGTCGAAACCGTAGGCTTCGGTTTCCAGCATGACGTCGCGCACCGCCGCCAGGGCGTCGGTGGGCATCGTCGCATGGTAGGCGTGGCCGCCGTTTTCGAAGGCTTCCATGATCTGCAGCCACTTTTTCAGATCGCAGGCGAAGCTGCTGCTCGTCGTCTCGTCGATGCGGGCACGGGCGCGTTCGCCGAGGGCGATCAGGGCGCAGCAGGGCGAGGCGCTCCAGCCCTTCTGCGGGGCGCTGATCAGGACGTCGACGTTGCTCGCCGCGATGTCGACCCAGACCGTGCCCGAGGCGATGCAGTCGAGCACGAACAGGCCGCCGACCTCGCGTACCGCAGCGCCGACTGCCTTGATGTAGCTGTCGGGCAGGATCATGCCGGATGCCGTTTCGACATGCGGCGCGAAGACGACGGCCGGCCGGTGCTGGCGAATGGCCGCCACGACCTCCTCGATGGGGGCCGGGGCGAAGGGCGCCTGGGCGCCGCTGCCGACCTGGCGCGCCTTCATCACGATGCTTTCGGCGGGAATCTTTCCCATCTCGAGAATCTGCGTCCAGCGGAAGCTGAACCAGCCATTGCGGATGACCAGCACTTTCCGGTCGTTGGCGAACTGGCGGGCGACGGCTTCCATGCCGAACGTGCCGCTACCGGGGACGACGACAGCCGCATGTGCGTTGTAGACCTTTTTCAGCAGGCGCGAGATGTCTCTCATCACCCCCTGGAAGCGTTGCGACATGTGATTCAGGGCGCGGTCGGTATAGACCACCGAGTATTCAAGCAGGCCATCGGGATCGGGGTGGGGCAGCAGGGCGCTCACGTTTGTCTCTCTCCGGTTATGGGATGAAGTGGCAAAGCATAACCTCTGGGCAGGTGGCTGCGCCAGTTGCCGAGGCAAAAGAGGGGCGTTCCGTATGAGGCGGGAAACAAGCAGTCGTTCGTCGCCGGGCGCATGCCGACTGGGCATTCGGCGGCGGCTGCCGCGCTGGTGCCGGTTTTCATGTCGCCTGCGGGCGGTTATCCTTTGTATCGCATGGTCGTCGAGCGCGTAGTCAGCGCCGCTGCGATGGCGGCCGGCGGCAATGCCACCCCGATGACGCTTGGTGTATGAAAGGTGTAGCCATGACCCAGACCCAGTTGCCTTCGTATATTTCCGCCGAGAACATCGGCCCCTGGCGCATATTCCTGCATCAGGTCGAACAGGTGGCGCCCTTGCTCGAACCGGCGCTGCAGCCCTGGGTGGAGACGCTGCGCCGGCCCAAGCGCTCGCTGATCGTCGATGTGCCGATCCGCCTCGACAGCGGCGAAATCGCCCACTATGAGGGCTACCGCGTGCATCACAACACCTCGCGCGGACCGGGCAAGGGCGGCATCCGCTATCACCAGGACGTGACGCTGTCCGAGGTCATGGCGCTGTCCGGCTGGATGACCATCAAGAACGCCGTGGTCAACGTGCCTTTCGGCGGTGCCAAGGGCGGCATCCGGGTCGATCCGCGCCAGCTCAACGCCTCCGAGCTGGAACGCCTGACCCGCCGCTACACCAGCGAGATCAGTTCGATGATCGGCCCGGACAAGGACATCCCGGCGCCGGACATGAACACCAATGCCCAGACCATGGCCTGGATGATGGATACCTACTCGATGGGCGAGGGGCGCACGGTGACCGGGGTGGTGACCGGCAAGCCGCTGGCGCTGGGCGGTTCGCTCGGGCGGCAGGATGCGACCGGGCGCGGCGTCTTCGTCACGGCGCGCGAGGCGGCACGGCGCATGAACCTGCCGATCGAGGGGGCGCGGGTGATCGTCCAGGGCTTCGGCAACGTCGGCGAGGCGAGCGCCCGGATGTTCGCCCAGGCCGGGGCGATTATCGTCGCCATCCAGGATGTCAGCGGCACGATCTACAACCCGGCCGGGCTGGATGTGGCGGCCCTGAAGGCTTTTCATGCGGCCAACGGCACGCTGCTCGGCGCGCCGGGCGCGGAAATGCTGCCGAGCACCGATTTCTGGGCGCTGCCTTGCGAATTCCTGGTCCCGGCTGCGCTCGAGTCGCAGATCAACCGCTACAACGCCGAGCAGGTCACGGCGCGCATCGTCGTCGAAGGCGCCAACGGCCCGACCACGCCGGAAGCCGAGGCCATCCTCGCCGAACGGGGGGTGATGGTCGTTCCCGATGTGCTGGCCAACGCCGGCGGGGTGACCGTGAGCTATTTCGAGTGGGTGCAGGATTTCTCCAGCTTTTTCTGGAGCGAGGAGGAAATCAACGCCCGCCTCGACCGGATCATGACCGAGGCCTTCGACGCCATCTGGCAGCTGGCCGGGGAGCGCGGCCTGTCGCTGCGCACGGCGGCATTCGTCATCGGTTGCAGCCGCGTGCTGGCGGCGCGGGCGACCCGCGGTTTGTACCCCTGAGCGCCGATGCGGCATGCTAGAATCGCGGAATTGTCTTGTTTAGCTTGAGGAATGTCGCGAAATGGGTGACGTCAATACCACGTACACGTCCGATCATCAGGATTGGATGAACGAAATGCTTGCCAAGAATCCGGAGTGGGTCGACGACCAGAAGGCCGGCCGCGCCCTGTGGTGGGACAAGAAGCAGGATGTCGATACCTCGGCGCGCAATGCCGCCTCCAAGGTGCCGCAGAAGTCCTACCCGTACGACGTGAATTTCTTCGGCGAATAAGCGCCGCGATTTTCAAGGCAGAACCAAAGCAAAAAGCCGGTCATCGACCGGCTTTTTGCTTTGCGGCGCTCCGGACGCATCCGGAGCGATCCACGGTCAGCCCGTCAGCGGCTTGACCACGCGCTTGACGGCGGTGTCGTCCGGATGCGGGTGGATGGTGAAGCCGAGGCTGGTCATCAGGCGGAACATCTTGGCGTTGGTCGACAGCACGTCGCCGACCACGGCGCGGTAGCCCTTCATGCGGGCGCATTCGATCAGCGCCGTCATCAGCTTGCGGCCGACGCCGCACTTCTGCCAGTCGTCGCCGACGGCGAGCGCGAACTCGACCGACTCACCATCCGGATTGACCACGTAGCGGGCGACGCCGATCTGCTTTTCCGGCGGTTCGATGCCATCCACGTTGTCCTCGACTTCCAGGGCGACGGTGGCGACCAGGGCCATTTCGCGGTCGTAGTCGATCTGCGTGAAGCGCACCAGCATGGTCTGCGTCAGTTCGCGCAGGGTGTCCATGAAGCGGTAGTAGCGCGATTCGTCGGACATGGCCTTGACGAACTCCTGCTCCATGTCGGCGTCTTCCGGACGGATCGGGCGGATGGTGACGACCTGGCCGTCGTTCATCTGCCATTCCTGGACGAGATGGACGGGGTAGGGGTAGATCGACATGTGTGCGTAGCGGTCGCCGGTGGCGCTGGCGGCATGGTCGATGACGATGCGGGCATCGGCGGCGATGGCGCCGTTTTCGTCGACGATCAGCGGGTTGAGGTCGAGTTCCTGGATCCACGGCAGTTCGCAGACCATTTCGGAGATGCAGAGCAGCACTTCCTTGATCGCCTCGCGGTCGGCCGGCGGCATGTTGTGGAACTGGTCGAGAATCTTGGCGGCGCGCGTCGAGTCGATGAGGTCCTTGGCCAGGAAGCGGTTGAGCGGCGGCAGGGCGACCGAGCGGTCGGAGAAGATCTCGACGTCGAAGCCGCCGGCGCCGAAGGTGATCACCGGCCCGAAGATCGGGTCGCGGAAGACGCCGATCATCAGCTCGCGGCCGTTCGGGCGCGACAGGAAGGGCTCGATCGAGACGCCGTTGATCTTGGCGTCCGGCCGGCGCTTGTGCACCGTGTCGATGATGTCGTGGTAGGCGTTGCGCACGGCCGGCGCGTTGCCGATGTTGAGGCGCACGCCGCCGGCGTCCGACTTGTGCGGCAGGTCCGGCGAATCGACCTTCATGGCGATCGGGAAGCCGATCTGCTCGGCCAGCAGCAGCGCCTCGGTGGCGGTGCGGGCGACCATGGTCTGCGCCACCGGCACCTTGAAGGCGCGCAGGATGGCCTTCGATTCCATCTCGGACAGCACCTTGCGCCGCTCGGCGAGCAGGGCCTCGATCAGCATCTTGGCGCCTTCGGCCTCGGGGCGGCCGTGCTGGCGGGTCGGTTCCGGCGTCTGCAGCAGCAGCTTCTGGTTGCGGTAGTACTTGGAGATGTGGTGGAACAGCTCGATCGCCGTCTCCGGCATGCGGAAGGCCGGGATGCCGTTCTCCTCGAGCAGCTTGCGGCCCTCGCGCACCTGGTCCTCGCCCATCCAGCAGCAGATCAGCGAGCGGTTCAGCTTGTCGGCCACTTCGATGATCGCCTTGGCAACGCCGAGCGGGTCGGTCATCGCCTGCGGCGACAGCATGACCAAGGTGCTATCCACGTTGGCGTCGTGGGTGACGGCCATGATGGCGTCGCGGTAACGCTCGGGCGTCGCATCGCCGCCGATGTCGATGGGGTTGGCGTGCGACCAGTTGGTCGGCATGGCCTTGTTGAGCACGGCCATCGTCTCGTTGGTCAGTTCGGCCAGCGGGATGCCGAGGTCGCCGGCACGGTCGGCGGCCATGGCGCCCGGACCGCCCCCGTTGGTGATGATGGCCAGGCGGTTGCCCTGCGGGCGGAACTTGGAAGCCAGTGCCTTGGCGGCGTAGAACAGCTGGCCGACGTTCTGCACGCGGACGACGCCGGCGCGGCGCACGGCGGCGTCGAACACGGTGTCGGACACGGCGGCCATGCCGGAGTGGGTGGCGGTGGCCATGGCGCCGGCCTCGTGGCGGCCGGCCTTGAGCAGGATGATCGGCTTGATGCGGGCGGCGGAACGCAGCGCGCTCATGAAGCGGCGGGCGTTGCGGATGCCTTCCACGTACATCAGGATGTAGTGGGTGCGGCTGTCGTAGATCAGGTAGTCGAGGATTTCGCCGAAATCGACGTCGGCGGTCATGCCGATGGAGATCACCGACGAGAAGCCGACGTCGTTGGCCTTGGCCCAGTCGAGCACCGCCGAGCACATGGCGCCGGATTGCGAGACGAGGGCCAGGTTGCCGGCCTTGGCGGTGATCTTGGCGAAGGTGGCGTTGAGGCCGAGTTCGGGGCGGATGATGCCCAGGCAGTTCGGGCCGAGGATGCGGACGTTGTAGGAGCGGGCGATCTCGAGCATCTTGCGCTCGATGGCGGCGCCGACGTGGCCGGATTCGGAGAAGCCGGCGGTGATCACGATGACGTTGCGCACGCCGCTGCGGCCGCACTGCTCGATCAGGTGGGGCACGGTCTGGGCGCGGGTGGCGATGACCGCCAGCTCGACGCGGGCGCCGATTTCCTCGATCGACTTGTAGGCCTGCTGGCCCTGGATGGTCTCGTGCTTGGGATTGATGGCGTAGAGCCGGCCCTTGTAGCCCGAGCTGAGGATGTTCTTGAAGATGATGTTGCCGACCGAGTTTTCACGGTCCGAGGCGCCGATCACGGCGACCGATTTCGGTTCGAAAAGCGCGGTGAGATAGTGCTGTTCCAGCATGGCAAGCCCCTCGTGTTAGGCTGTTATTGTGCAGTGCGTCATTTTCTCACAGGCGCCCTGCATTGTCATTGATCCAGATAGGGTTATTGGCTAATTTTCCAGGCTGCAAGCGAGGATCGGCGACTGCCGCAGATCCGTCCGTAGGGCATGGCGCGATCGGGGGGTTGGCACCCGGCCCGACGCTGGCCTGCGCTGACCGCTTGCTGGTATCTTCCCATTCCGTTTTCCGCCACGACCACGATGCCCGACATGCCCATCCCCACGAATGAAAACCCGATGATCATACCGCCTTCCCCCTGGGTGTTGCGGCATGGCGAGCGGATTCCGGCAGCCGGTGCTGTCCTCGACCTGGCCTGCGGCAGCGGCCGCCACGCCCGCTGGCTGGCCGCCAGGGGGTATGCGGTGCATGCCGTCGACCGCGATGCGGCGGCCATCGCCGGCCTGGACGGCTGTGCCGGCATCGAAGCCGGCCGGCTCGACCTGGAAGGCGGGGCATGGCCCCTGGCCGGCCGCCGCTACGCCGGCATCGTCGTCACCAACTACCTGTGGCGGCCGCGCCTGCCCGACCTGCTGGCCTTGCTGGCGCCCGGCGGCGTGTTGATCTACGAGACCTTCATGCTCGGCAACGCGGCCTACGGCAAGCCGTCGAATCCGGAATTCCTGCTCCGCCCCGGCGAATTGCGGGAGATCGCCGCGGCTGCCGGCTTGCGGGAGGTGGCCTTCGAGGAAGGCTACGTCGACAGCCCGAAGCCGGCCATGCGTCAGGCCGTCTGCGCCGTGCGCGACTGAGCGATGGCGTCGGCCAGCCGGGCGATGCCGGCGGGCGACAGGTCGTCGGTGGCAAAGGCCTCCGGATCCTGCATGCCGGTGAAGTTGTTGTGTTGCGAGCGGTGGTACAAGGGGTCGTAGTGCAGTTCGAGCAGTTCGTGCACCAGCGCTGGCCAGTCGCCGCTGCTGACCTGTTCATGCCAGTGCGCGATGGTTTCCCGGCTGTGCTGCGAGCGCAGGACGTCGAGCCGTGAAACCAGCAGTTCCGGGCGGCCGAGAAAGTAGTCGTAATCCTTGAGCAGGAAATCGACGCGGGCGTCGAGCGTGGCGTCGACCGTCACGCAGTCGCCATGCCGGATACGCTCGATCAGGGCTTCCGGAACGTGCAGGTTGCCGATCTTGCGGCTTTCCGCCTCGACGAACACCGGGCGTTGCGGGTCAAGTCCCGACAGCGACGCCAGCAGCGCCGTTTCGAAGGCCTTTTGCGAAGGCTGCGGCTGGTCGGGCAGGATGCCGAGTACCGAACCCTTGTGGCTGGCCAGCGTTTCCAGGTCGAGAATCTGCGCTCCCCGCTCGCCCAGCGCCTGCAGGATGCGCGTCTTGGCATTGCCGGTGGCGCCGCAGAGGACGATGAAGCGGTATTGCGCCGGCAAGGCGGCGAGTTGCGCGATGACGTGGCCGCGCCAGGACTTGTAGCCGCCGTCCAGTTGCCCGGCCGCCCAGCCGATGGCGCGGAAGACGGTGGTCATCGAGCCGCTGCGGTCGCCGCCGCGCCAGCAGCAGATCAGGGGTTTCCAGCTTTTCGGCCGATCCAGGAAGCGTTCCTTCAGGTGGCGGGCGATGTTTTCGGAAACCAGCGCGGCGCCGAGCTTCTTGGCCTCGAAGGGCGAAACCTGCTTGTACAGCGTGCCGACCTGGGCGCGCTGGTCGTTGTCCAGCACCGGGCAATTGATCGCCCCCGGAATATGGTCTTCGGCGAATTCGGCCGGGGAGCGGACGTCGATGATCTCGTCGTAGGCCGCGAGGTCGGCCACGGTGGGGTTGGAGCGTTTCATCCCGCTATTTTAGCAAGGGGAGCAGGGTCGGCCAGACGTGGTCGAGGATCAGGGGCTGCGCCTCGGCCACCGGGTGCAGGTTATCCGGCTGGAAATAGCGGGCCTGGGCGGCCACCGGCTCGAGCAGGAAGTCGACCAGCGGCGTCTTCTTCGCCTTGGCGATCTCGGCAAAGCTGCGCCGGAAGTCGTCGGCGTAAGGGCCGTAGTTGGGCGGCAGGCGCATGCCGGCCAGCGCCACCCTGGCGCCGCTGGCGCGCGAGGCATCGATCATGGCATTCAGGTTGTCGCGCATCTGGCCCAGCGGCAGGCCGCGCAGGCCGTCGTTGGCGCCGAGGGCGATGACGACGAGCGCCGGCCGGTGGGCCTTGAGCGCGGCGGCGAGGCGGGAGCGGCCGCCGGCGGTGGTCTCGCCGGAGATCGACAGGTTGGCGACGCTATAATCGAGTCGTTTTTCGGACAATCGCTTGCCGAGCAGGGCAGGCCAGGCCTGCTCGGGGCGGATGCCGTAGCCGGCGGAGAGCGAGTCGCCGACGATCAGGATGGTCCCCGCTGCCTGGGCCGGCAGCGGCAGGCAGAGCAGGGCAAACACGAACAGGCAGAAGGACAGGATGGGCCGCATGGCAGATAAACCGGTGGTGAACGTCTCGGGATTGGGCAAGACCGTCGATAACGGCGGCGCGCCGCTGACGATTCTGCAGGATATTTCCTTTTCGGTCATGCCGGGCGAAACGGTGGCCATCGTCGGCGCCTCGGGGTCCGGCAAGTCCACCCTGCTCGGCCTGCTCGCCGGCCTGGATGCGCCGAGTGCGGGCGAGGTCCGGCTCGACGGCGTGTCCCTGAATGCGCTGGACGAAGACCGGCTGGCCAGGCTGCGCGGCCGCTTGCTCGGCTTTGTCTTCCAGTCCTTCCAGCTGCTGCCGTCGCTGACGGCGCTGGAGAACGTGATGCTGCCGCTCGAGCTGGCGGGAGCGGCCGGCGCGGCGGAGACGGCGCGCGGATGGCTGGAGCGTGTCGGCCTCGGTCACCGCCTGAAGCACTATCCCAAGCACCTCTCCGGCGGCGAGCAGCAGCGCGTCGCGCTGGCCCGCGCCTTTGCGCCGAACCCCGGCCTGATCCTCGCCGACGAGCCGACCGGCAATCTCGATGCGGCAACCGGCAGCCAGATCATCGAACTGATGTTCGACCTCAACGCCCGCCAGGGAACGACCTTGCTGCTCGTCACCCACGACGAGGCGATCGCCGCCCGTTGCGGACGAACCCTGCGCATCCAGTCGGGTCAGTTGACCGGCTGAGCCTTCGGCTTGCGGTGCACCAGCAGGCTGCGCCTTTCGTCCTCGGCGTTGGCAAAGCCGACCCGGCCCTGCTTCACCTCGCCCATCAAGACCATGTTGTCGCTCAGCGCCTCGTGGTCGTCCTTGGTGAACGGCGGCGAGTAGGTGGTGATCACGCCGTAGACCGGCTTCTGCAGGTTTTCCAGCGCGCCGCGGATTTTCGGTCCCTCGGTGCTGCCGGCCTGGGCGATGGCCGCCATCAGCAGCAAGGCCGAGTCGTAGCCCTGGGCGGCCGATACGGCGGACGGAATCCGCTTGCTGCCGTTGGCCTGGTGGTAGGCGCTGATGAAGGCGGTGCGCCGGTAGTTGTTGGAGGCCTCGATGAAGGTCTGCGGCATGCGGGCGCCGTCGGCGTTCTTGCCGGCGGCTTCGATGAAGTTGGGCAGCGACAGCGGCCAGCTGCCGATCATCGGCGCTTTCCAGCCGAGGCGGGCGCGGCCGTTGGCGATGACCGCCAATTCCGGCCCGATGGCATAGGTCAGGATGGCCTCGGCGCCGGCCGCACGGGCGCGCTGCAGGGCGGCGGAAAGATCCTTGACGCCCGGCGCGAAGCTTTCGATGGCCACCGGCACGATGTCGAGCGCGGCCAGTTCCTTGCCCAGCTGGTCGCGTCCCTGCTCGCCGTAGGGCGTGCTGTCGTGGAAAATGGCCAGTTTGGCATAGCGGCCGCGCTTGACCGCTTCGCGGACGATCATCGCCGCCTGGATGTCGTCGCTGGCCGAGTTGCGGAAAGCGTAGCTGTCAGGCACGGCGGGCGGGAGAAACTGCCGGGCCACGGTGCTGCCGGTCGAGACGTTGACGATCACCGGTACCCGGGCCTCCTGGTAGGCCTTCAGCGAGGCCAGCGCGACGCCGGTATTGACGAATCCCAAGCCGGCCACCACCTTGTCCTGGCGGATCGCTTCCTCAACCACCTGCCTGCCGGTCGCCGGGTCTCCCTTGTCGTCCTTTTCGACCAGCACCAGTTGCCGTCCGAGCAGTCCGCCGCCCAGGTTCATCTCGCCGATCGCCAGCCGGACCCCGGCCAGCATCGATTGGCCCATGGGCGACGAGGGGCCGGAGTAAGGCCCGGTCACGGCGATGCGGATCGGTTCGTCGGCCAGCGCCGCGGGTGTGGCGATGCACAGCGCGATGCCGGTGATTGCGGCGGTCAGTCGATTCATGGGTCCCCTCCAGAGTGGCAGGGAAGCCTAGTCAGCGGAGGGCGACAAGGGAATTGGGGTTGTCACTAAGCGGGAAAACCCGCAGTCGGCCTCTTTGCGCCGCCGGTCGCCGTTTTTTCGGTTTGCGGCCGGTTTTGCCCATGGCGGAAGGCTTTCGGGTGCCTCGGGGCGCATTTTTCAGCCTTTCTTGCGCGCTTTCCGGCGTGTTCGGCGGCAAAATGTCATGCGCTTGGCGTAGCATGACGGCTGAGACTATCCCGGTTTGTTCTGAAGCATGTTCATCAATCTGATCAACAATATTGCCTTCCTGGTCGCCCTGGTCGCGGTCGGGCAGCTCGTCATCTCGCGTTCCCGGCGGAATTCGCCAGGGCGCCAGCTGCTGCTCGGCGGGCTCTTCGGCTGCGTGACCCTGCTCGGCATGGTCAACCCGGTCAATTTCGCGCCGGGCCTGATCTTCGACGGCCGTTCGATCGTGCTGTCGCTGGCCGGCCTGGTCGGCGGCGGCGTGGTGGCCGCCATCGCCGCGGGCATGGCCGCCGTGTATCGCTACCAGCTGGGCGGCATCGGCGCGCCGGTGGGTGTCCTGGTCATCCTTCAGTCGGCCTTGCTGGGCGTGCTGGCGCGGCGATGGTTCTCGCGACGCGACGGTCATCCCAAGGCGGTGCACTACGTGGCGCTGGGCGTGGCGGTGCAGCTGGCGCAGCTGGGGGCTTTCGCCTTGATTCCCAATCGCGCCGGTTATGCCTTCATCGAGCAGGCCTGGTGGGTGCTGCTGCTGTTCTACCCGCTGGCCTTCCTGTTCTTGTGCCTGTTTTTCCAGCATCATGCCCAGCAGCAGATCGACCGCCAGGCATTGCAAAGCGCCCAGGCGGCGGTGACCGCGGAGGAGCGCGCCAGCATGCAGCGTTTCCACGCCTATTTCGACCATTCCATCGTCGGGCTCGCCATCACCAGCCTGGAAAAAGGCTGGCTTGAAGTCAACGATGCGCTGTGCGCCACGCTCGGCTATTCGCGAGCCGAGCTGACGCACATGACCTGGACGGAACTGACCTATCCGGACGACCTGGCGCCCGATCTGGTGCAGTTCAACCGCATGCTGGCCGGCGAGATCGACAGCTATGCCATGGACAAGCGTTTCGTGCATCGGGATGGTCACGTGGTCTATACGCGCCTGGCCGTCAGCCATGTGCGCAAGACGGATGGCAGCGTCGATTACGTGGTGGCAATGGTCGAGGATATCTCGGAGCGGAAGATATCCAGCCTGGCGCTGGAGCGCAGCGAGAAACAGCTGCGTTTCGTGCTGGCCGGATCGGCGCTGGGTTTCTGGGACTGGGACATCGCTGCCGGTACCGTGGATCGCAACGAGCAGTGGGCCGAGATGCTCGGCTATACCCACGAGGAGATCAAGCACACGACGCAGCAGTGGACGGACTTCATTCATCCGGATGACCGCGAACGGGCGTGGAATTCGATCAATGCCGTGCTTGATGGCGGTTCGGCCATCCACCGGCTGGAATACCGGATGCTTCACAAGGACGGCAGCGTGCGCTGGGTTCTCGATCAGGCCAGCGTGATGCAGCGCGATCCGGAGGGGAAGCCGATGCGGATGTGCGGCACCCATACCGACATCACGGAGCGCAAACAGGACGAATTCGAACTGCTCCGGCATCGCCATCACCTGCAGGATCTGGTCGAAGCCCAGACCCGGGACCTGGTCGTCGCCAAGGATGCGGCCGAAGCCGCGAATCGCGCCAAGAGCGCCTTTCTCGCCAACATGAGCCACGAACTGCGGACGCCGATGAACGGTGTCATGGGCATGATCGAGCTGGCCAGGCGGCGCATGCTCGATCCCCGCGGCGTCGACCAGCTCGGCAAGGCCAAGCACGCCGCCGAGCGCCTGCTCTGCGTGCTCAACGACATTCTCGACCTCTCCAAGATCGAGGCTGAGCGCATGGTGCTCGAGGAGGCGCCGCTGCAGCTGCGCGACAGCGTCGATGGCGTGGTGGGAACCCTCGGCCACGAGGCGGCCGGGAAAGACCTGAGCCTGCAGATCGACTTGCCGGCGGATGTCGCCGTTACCCCGCTCAAGGGCGATTCGCTGCGCCTGGGGCAGATACTGCTCAACCTGGTCGGCAATGCGATCAAGTTCACCGAGCAGGGGGGCGTCACCCTGAAGGTCCGTGCGGTCGGCGAAAGCCGCGAGGCGCTGCAGGTGCGTTTCGCAGTCAGCGACACCGGCTTCGGGATCGAGGACGAAGCGAGAGGGCGCCTGTTCCAGTCCTTCGAGCAGGCCGACAACAGCATGACCCGACGCTACGGCGGCACCGGGCTCGGATTGGCGATCTGCAAATCGCTGGTCCAGCTGATGGGGGGCGAAATCGGCGTGGACAGCGTACCCGGCAAGGGGAGCACCTTCTGGTTCGTCATTCCCCTGAAAAAGCGGGAGCCGGGTGTGCTGCCGACCGAAGCGCCGCGTCCCGGCCTCCCCGTCGAACAGCGTCTGCGCAGCCAATACGCCGGTTTGCGCATTTTGCTGGTGGAAGACGAGCCCATCACACAGGAGGTTGCGCGCGCTTTGCTGGAGGACGTGAGCCTGTCGGTGGATATCGCCGAAAACGGCCAGCAGGCGCTGGAACTGGCCAGGCTCAACGCCTACGCCCTTATCCTGATGGACATGCAGATGCCGGTGATGAACGGCATCGACGCCGCCGGCGCCATCCGCGCCGATTCGCTGAACCGGACGACGCCGATTCTGGCCATGACGGCGAATGCTTTCGATGACGACCGCCGGCACTGCCTCAAGGGCGGCATGAACGATCACATCGCCAAGCCGGTCGATCCGCAGAAACTGTATGAAACCCTGCTCGAATGGCTGTGGCGGAGCGGCGAGAGCGCGCAGGCCTGAGCGGTAAATCCGTCGCCGAGCGGGCAATTCAGTTGGCGGCGAGGGCTTCCGGTCAGGGCGTGTCGGCGCTCAGGCGGCGGCTTTCCTTGGGGTCGCGGAAAATCAACGGCTGCGTCCGGCGGGCCGGATTCCCGGCGTTTTCCAGCGCGCTCGTCACCTGGTCGTGGTGCGGGCTCTTCGGGCAGACCGGGTCGGCGGCATCCGGGTCGCCGGCCAGCAGGTAGGCCTGGCAGCGGCAGCCGCCGTAGTCCTTTTCCTTGTTGTCGCAGCTCTGGCAGGGTTCCTTCATCCAGCCGGTGCCGCGGTAGTGGTTGAAGCCTTCCGACTCGAACCAGACGTGGCGCAGGCTGTGCTCGCGCACGTTCGGGAAGCTGAGGCCGGGCAGCATGCGGGCGGTGTGGCAGGGCAGGGCGGTGCCGTCCGGCGTCACGGTCAGGAAGATATTGCCCCAGCCGTTCATGCATTTCTTCGGCTTGCCCTCGTGGTAGTCGGGCACGACGAAGAGGATGCGCATGCGGTCGGCCAGTCTGGCCTTCCATTCGTTGGTGACTTCCTCGGCGCGTTTCAATTGCTCGCGCGTCGGCATCAGCTGGTCGCGGTTGAGCAGCGCCCACGAGTAGTACTGGGCATTGGCCAGTTCCAGGTATTCGGCGCCCAGTTCGTCGGCCATTTCGATGATGCGGCCGATGTGTTCGATGTTCAGGCGGTGGATGACGACGTTCATGACCATCGGCCAGCCGCGCGCCTTGAGCATGTCGCCGACCTTCTGCTTAAGGTCGAAGGTCCGGGTATGGGTCAGGAAATCGTTGATCTCCTTGGACGAATCCTGGAAGGAGAGCTGGATGTGGTCGAGGCCGGCCGCCTTGAAGGCGTCGAGCCGGGCTTCGGTGAGGCCGATGCCGGAGGTGATCAGGTTGGTGTAGTAGCCCAGTTTGCGGGCTTCGTCGATGAGGATTTCCAGATCGTCGCGGAGCAGCGGCTCGCCGCCGGAAAAGCCGCACTGCACGGCCCCCAGTTCGCGCCCTTCGCGCAGCACGCGCAGCCAGTCGTCGGTGCTCAGTTCCTGCTCGTGCCGGGCGAAGTCGACCGGGTTGTAGCAGAACACGCAATGCAGCGGGCAGCGGTAGGTGACTTCGGCGAGCAGCCACATCGGCGGGCCGATCTGGCTGCTGGGAGCGATGGTGGTGTTCATGCTGGAGCAGTATCGAGGCGCAGCCAGCGTTTGTCGATGGCCATGGCGACGAAGGCTTCGACATCGGCGCGCAGGCCGCTGGCGGCGAAAGCGGCTTCCAGGTCGGCGACGATGGCGGCGATGTCGCGCTGGCCGTTGCAGCGGGCCAGGATTTCCCCGGCGCTCTGGTTGAGCTTGATCATCCCCTCCGGGTAGAGCAGCACATGGCAGTTCTGCGCCGGCTCCCACTGGAAGCGGAAGCCGTGGCCGAGGCGGGGGATGCCGTCCATCACGCCGCCTTGCGTTCGGCTTCCGGCGTGCCGGTCACGCCGTTGGTGCCGTAATGCTGGCCCATCACATCGTTCATAGCCCACAGGATGTCGAGCTTGAACTTGAGGATCTGCACGGCGCGTTCCTGCATCGGACGGGTGCGGAAATGCTCGAGGGTGACCTGCAGGCCCTGCTCGACATCGCGCGGCGCCTGGCTGGTGCGGTTGCGGAAGTACTGCAGGCCTTCCGACTCGATCCACGGGTAGTGTTCCGGCCAGGTGGCCAGGCGCTGGCGGTGGATGAGCGGGGCGAACAGTTCGGTCAGCGACGAGCAGACGGCCTCCTGCCACGGGGCGCGGCGGGCGAAGTTGATGTAGGCGTCGACGGCGAAGCGCACGCCGGGCAGCACGTGGCGCAGGTCGACGATTTCCTCGCGGCTCAGACCGACCGACTCGCCGAGGCGTATCCAGGCTTCGATGCCGCCGGCGTCGACGAATTTCTCGCCGTTGGGCAGGCCGTATTCGAAACCGTCGTGGTCGAGGATGCGCTGCACCCAGCCGCGGCGCACTTCGCGGTCCGGGCAGTTAGCCATGATCGCCGCGTCCTTCACCGGGATGGCGATCTGGTAGTAGTAGCGGTTGGCGACCCAGCCGCGGATCTGTTCCGGCGTGGCGCGGCCGGTGTTGAGCATGACGTTGAACGGGTGGTGGATGTGGTACGACTTGCCGTTCTCGCGCAGCTGCGCCTCGAATTCCTCGCGGCTCCAGGCCGGGCGGCCGTCGTCGGCGTCAAGGGATTCGGCAAGGATGTCGGCTCGGATCATGGCGGTCTCTCAGAGGTGGCTCAGATGGTGATGCGGGCGCCGTCCTCGGCGACCTCGATGCCGCGCCGGGTCAGTTCGGCGCGCTGCGGCGAGGCTTCGTCGAGGATGGGATTGGTGTTGTTGATGTGGATGAGGATCTTGCGCACGTGGCGGGGCAGTTCGTCCAGCCAGTCCATCATGCCGCCGGCGCCGGATTGCGGCAGGTGGCCGATGTCGCGGGCGGTCTTGGTGGACAGGCCGGCGGCGATCATCTCGTCGTCGGTCCAGAAGGTGCCGTCGACCATCACGCAATCGGCTTCGGCCATGCGGGCAAAGACTTCCGGCGTGCGGGCGCCGAGGCCCGGGGCGTAGAATAGTTTGCGGCCACTCGCTTGGTCGGTGATGGTGACGCCGATGTTGTCGCCGTCGACCGAGGCCTCGCGGTGCGGCGAATAGGGCGCCGCCTTGCTGGCCAGCGGCAGTACGGAGAATTCGATACCCGGCACCTTGGGCATGGCGAAGGGCGTGCCGTCGAGCGGCACGGCCTGGCGGTCGACGCCGCAGTAGTGGGCGAGGACCTTGAGCACCGGGTTGCCGGTGGTCAGGTCTTCGTAAACCGGGTCGGCGCACCACAGCGGCATGCGCGACTTCTGCTCGCGCAGCATGAAGAGGCCGGTGGCGTGGTCGATCTGACCGTCGACAAGGAGGATGCCGCCGATGCCGGTATCGCGCAGGGCGCGGTTGGGCGTCAGTTCGGGCGTGGCCTTGATCTGCTGCAGGATGTCGGGCGAGGCGTTGAGCAGCGCCCAGTCGGCGTTGTCGTCGGCGGCGACGCAGATCGACGACTGGGTGCGCGGCCTGGCCGGGACGCTGCCGTCACGGACGCCGGCGCAGTTGCGGCAGTTGCAGTTCCACTGCGGGAAGCCGCCGCCGGCCGCGGCGCCGAGAATGATCAGTTTCATGGAGGTTGCTCAAGAGCCGCCATCCCGAGGGCTGGCGGCAAGCCGCTTAGCGGGCGGCGATGTACATCGTGATTTCGAAGCCGAAGCGGAAGTCACAGGCGGTCGGGGTTTCCCATTTCATCGAAAGTCTCCTTTGTCGGTTGATGTGCCGGGGCATCTGCCACCGGTTTTGTCCTACATCGAAAATGTCGGACTGGGGAGCACTATCGCGCCGTCGTGTTTTCGGCGCAGCGGGAAATCCATGAATCGAGCCTCATGAATTTCATGAGGCGGAGAGGCTAGCCGGCGAGCAGGCTGCGGGCCGCGCGCCGACCGCTGCGGACGGCACCTTCCAAGGTGGCCGGATAGTCGGCCCAGGTGTGATCGCCGGCCAGCAGCAGGCGGGGATGAGGGGTACGCCAAGCCGGGCGGAGCAGCCCGGGGCGGGCGGCGAAGGTGGCGCGTTTTTCGCGGACTACCTTGTGCCAGACGGCGCCGGCCGGCTGCCCGAGTTCGGCTTGCAGCGCTTCGGCCAGCGCGTCGTCGCTCAGCGTTTCCCAGGCGCCGTGGCCGCTCAGCACGCAGCCGAGCAGGCCCCGGCCGCGATCGACAACCCATTGCCCGCGGCCATCGGGCAAGTTGAGCAGCGGAAAAGGCAGCGCGAAGCCGGCCGGGAATTGCAGGTAAACCGTGGCGATGGGCTCGACATCGACGGGGGCGGCGTCTTCCGGCCACAGGGCGGCCCGGTGTTGCGGCGCGGTGGCGAGAATGGCGGCCGTAAACGCTTCGCCATCGACAAGCGTTTGCGCGTCGTCGACCGTCAGGCTGCGTACCCGCTGGCCCAGCCGCAGTGCTGCGCCGTGCGCCTGCAGCCAGTCGGCGGCCGGTTCGGGCAGGAGTTGGCCGAGGGGGACGCGCGGCAGCAGCAGGTCGGTATCCTCGCGGCGCGGACTGCCCAGGCTGTCGCGCAACACGTTGGCGAACAACTGCGCCGAAGCATATTCGACCGGCGTGTTCAGCGCGGCGAGGCAGAGCGGTTCCCACAGGTGGCGGCGCAGCGTGCCGGTCTGTCCGGCGCTGTCCAGCCATTGGGCAACCGTCGTGTCGGTGCCGAGACGGAAACCCCGGCGCTTGATGCCATCCATCCACACGGCGGTAGTCAGCTTTTCGCCAATCCCGACCCCGCGGGCGGCGAGCAGGCCCCAGGCGACGTTGAGTGGTGCCCGCAGCCGGGGCAGGCTCAGGCGGAAGCCGGCGTTGTCGACGACCCGCAGGGGGCGTCTGTCAAACAGGGCATCCGGGTCGGCGCCGACCTGGCGCATCAGGTCCAGCGTGTCGCGATAGGCGCCGAGCAGGATGTGCTGGCCGTTGTCGAGCTCGCGGCCGTCGAGCTTGATGCTGCGCGCCCGGCCACCGAGGACGCGGCCGGCTTCGAACAGGGTGGTGTCGACGCCGGCGGCGGTCAGTTCGACGGCGGCCGCGATGCCCGCCCAGCCGCCGCCGATGACGGCGATTTTCAACGGCTCAGCCCTTGATCCAGGTCTTGGCGGCCAGCCACAGCTTGCGCGTCGGCGGCAGCGAAATGCGCTGGTGCAGCACCTGGAAATTCTCGCGCTTGATCTCGTCGAGCACGGTGCGGTAGATCGCCGCCATGATCAGGCCGGGGCGCTGGCTCTTGCGGTCGACGGCCGGCAACTGGGCGAAGGCCTGCTCGTAGTACTTCTCGGCGCGCTCGTACTGGAACTGCATCAGGGCGGTGAAGTTGTCCGAATACTTGCCGTTCAGGATGTCGGCGGCCGGCACGTTGAACTGCCTGAGCTCGTCCATCGGGATGTAGATGCGGCCGCGCCGGGCGTCTTCGCCGATGTCGCGGATGATGTTGGTGAGCTGGAAAGCCATGCCCAGGTCGTGGGCGTACTTTTGCGTCTGGCGGTCCCGGTAGCCGAAGATCTCGGCGGCGAGCAGGCCGACCACGCTGGCGACGCGGTAGCAATACAGCGACAGGCCCTTGAAGTCGAGGTAGCGCGACTGCTGGAGGTCCATCTCCATGCCGTCGATGATTTCCAGCAGCTGCTCGGTGGGCAGGCTGATGCCGGGGGCGACTTTCTTCAGGGCCAGGCCGACCGGGTGCTGCGGGTTGCCCTCGGCAATGCGCTGCACCTCCTGGCGCCACCAGGTGAGCTTGGTCGACGCGATCGACACGTCGTTGCATTCGTCGACCACGTCATCGACTTCGCGGCAGAAGGCATAGAGCGCCATGATGGCCTGGCGGCGCTCCGGGGGCAGGAACAGGAAGCTGTAATAGAAGGAGGAGCCGCTGGCGGCGCACTTCTCCTGGCAGTATTGGTCGGGATTCATGGGGCTACATTGTAAGGGAACGACCGGCCAGAACCAGCCAATCCCGTTTGCCGAGCGTCGGGCGGCGGGTGAACATGTCGCCGCGCACCCGGCGCAGGCGTTCAAGAATGCGCAGGCCGCCCTGGACGGTCAGGCGGATTTCCCAGCCGAGGCGGCCGGGCAGGGCATGGACGAGCGGGGCGCCGCGCTGCATCAGCGTCGTCGCGCGGTCGATCTCGAAATCCATCAGGGCCGCCCAGTTGGGCGACCAGCGGCTGGCGGCGATGTCGGCCTCGCTGACGTGGAAGTGCGGGAAATCGGTCTGCGGGATGTAGACGCGATCCTTTTGCCAGTCGATCGCCACATCCTGCCAGAAATTGATCAGTTGCAAGGCGGTGCAGATGCAGTCGGACTGCATCAGGTGGATATCCTCGGTACGTCCGAACAGGTGCAGCACCAGCCGGCCGACCGGGTTGGCCGAGCGCCGGCAGTAGTCGAGGAGCTCCGGGTAGTCGGCGTAGCGCTTCTTGACCACGTCCTGGGCGAAAGCGTCGAGCAGGTCGCGGAAAAGCTGGATGGGCAGCGCGTGGGCGGTAATGACCTCGGCGAGCGCCGCAAACAGGGGCGTCTGAGGCTCGGCGCCGGCCGCGATGCGGTCCAGCTCGGCACGATAGGCGGCCAGCCCGGCGAGTCGCTCTTCCGGCGTGGCGTCGCCTTCATCGGCGATGTCGTCGGCGCTGCGGGCGAAGCGGTAGATCGCCTCGATCGGCTTGCGCAGGCGGGGCGGCACGAGCAGGGAGGCGACGGGGAAATTCTCGTAGTGATCGACTGGCATGGGTTTCGACCTCAGTCGGTGCTAAAATGCGGGCCGCTTGCCCAGGTGGCGAAATTGGTAGACGCACCAGATTTAGGTTCTGGCGCCGCAAGGTGTGGGGGTTCGAGTCCCTTCCTGGGCACCATCAAGCTGTTGTTCATCGTTCGTTGTCCATGGAACCCGCTACGTGCGGGTTTTTTGTTGCCGGTATCAAAGCGGGCTGAATTGTCGCCCGATTCGCTCGATTTCGTCGCCATTGACGCCAGCCTGCGCGGCAAATTCCGGCCAGCGCGCAATGGCGACATTGACTTCACGGATGACCTGCCTGGCCGGGCCGATGCCGAAGCGGTCGGCCAGCGCCAGGCAGTCGGCTTGCGTAATCCCGGAAAAACGACCGCCGACCCCCGTCAGGTGCTGGAAGGTCCATTCTCCTTGCGGGTTGTAGGCATGGGTCACGTCGTAGGCCGGCGCCAGTTCCCAGCGGCTGCCCTGGCGGAGCAGGAAGGAAAAATTCTTGCTGTGGTCGTCGCAGTTGGCGGCGACGATGTTGAAGACCATTCGGCGAAAGGCGTCGCTGAGCGCGTCGTGGCCGATGCCCAGTTGCGCGATGGTCAGGAACAGCTGGCTGTAGTCGTGCGTCGCCTTCTGCTTGTAGTCGAGATGAGCCATGGCGCACAGCGTCTGCATGTGATGCTTGCGATTGCCGTCGCGGTCGAAGCGGCGCGTCATGAAATGGGCACGGCCGTTCTCCTCGAGCAGGCGGCAGGGCATCATGGTCATGCCGGCCGCACCGGCCATCAGGGAGTAGGCGTATTCGATCCGCCCGTAGTCCTGCGAGGCCCCCAGTTCGTTGTCCTTGCCCATGCCGTCGAACTTGAGCAGCCAGTGTTCGAAGCCGTCCTCGACGTCGAACTGGCCGGCACGGATTTCGTCGGTGGCCGGATTCCACGCAATCGCCGCCTTGGCCCGTGCGCCGCCGGCCGAGGTGCCGACCTGGATGATCTGGGCAAGGGCCGCCTTGGCGTGCGTGTCGGTGTCGATTTCGCCGTGTACCGCCTGGCGGGCGCTGTCGACCAGCCTCGAGAGCTTGATCGCGGTCTGGCTGGCCACGTTCGGGCCGCGCGTCGGACGGAATTCGAGGGCGCCCATGCCGCGCTTGCCCATGTAGGCCAGACGATCCAGCGGCGTAATCGCCGACTTCGCCACACCCTTGCCGGCCATCCAGGCGTCGATCAGGCTGTTGCCGAAATCGTCGGGCAGCGCATCCGCCAGCAAGGCCGGCAGGCGCTTGAAACTGGCTTCCGGCAGGTCGGTGAAGACGAAGGGCTCGCGGGACTTCGCCAGCGGCATGGCGAGCGGTGCGAGATCGATGCCCGAGGCGACGAAGCGCGGATCGAATTCGAAGGCGTAGTAGCCCAGCCTGGGGTCCAGCGCGACCGCGCCGACGGTCTGCCCCCAGATGCGCACCTCGATGGCGTGAACCGGCCGGTGCATGCTTACTCGCTCCTCGGCTTGCGCGGACGCGAAGCGCGCTGGCGTACCGGCTGCGTCCTGAGCATCTGCAAGGGGCTGATCGAGACGCTGGGGGCCAGGGTCTCCAGCCAGGCGGTGCGGTCAAGCGCACGCAGGGCCTTGATCAGGGTCTTTAGCGTCGTTCCCTTGCCGGATTCGAGATTCTTCAGGGCGCTCAGGCCAATCCCGGCTCGGCTGGCCAGCGACTGCTGGTCGAGATTGGCGCGCAGACGAAGCTGGCGGACCTGCTCTCCCAGGTCGGCTTCCCAGTCTTCTGTTTGCTTCAGTGTGTCCATTTAATGGATGCTTAAAAATCCAATGATTACTGATTTATACACTATGGATTTAAAAGCGTCCATTAATTACATGGTCTAACTTTCGATGTTCAGGACTTCGCTGAAAAACTGGCCGGCCGGCAAGCGGAAGCCGGCCGCATTGGGGTGTCCGCCGCCGCCGTAACGCGCCGCGATCACCGATACGTCCGGCGCGCTTCCCTTCGCGCGCAGCGATGCCTTGATCTCGCCGTCGCCGGACAGCTGCCAGACGAGGCCGAAACTCGCTCCTCTTTCGGCCAGCAGGTTGCCCAGCTCCGACGCAAACAGTGCATTGGCATTCACTGCCAGGCCGTTGACGGCCAGCCAGCTCTGCCCGCCCGAGGTGACGATGGCCTGCCCGTGGCGGACAGCCTGCAGGGCATCGACCGGTTCGCCGCGCAGGCGCGCCGGCCGGCACAGGCTGCCTTGGCCCAGTCTGTCGACTTCGCGCTGGAAAAAGGTCTCGATGGCCGTTCCCGATTTCACCGTCTCCACGTAGCGCGCTGTCGATTCGTCGCCGGTCGCGATAATCAGGGCGTGCCAGGTCTCCAGGTCGAACGGCATCAATCGCAGCGCCCGGCAGAACGGGCGCGTGTCGGGCAGTGCAAAGCGCCACATGTCCTGGTCTTCGATGTGGCGAATCGCCAGCGGCGGCGGAGCGTCGGGGTGAAAGTGCTCCCATGCCAGGCGGGCGCCCGACTTGTCCAGGTTGAAGTGGATGTTGAGTGGCAGCGTCGGGTGGCGGTAGCGAAATGCCTCGCCATCCTGCCGGGCGAGGCCGGCCCATTCCTTCAGCGCCGATGCGTGGTGGTCGATCTGGGTCACCGAGCGGGCGATTCCGGCCATGCTTTCCAGCAATGCTGGCGGAAACGAAAAGTCGAGAATGAACACGTCGTGCCCGGCCACCTCGTTCATGTTCCAGGGCTCGCCATGGTGCATCGGACGATAGGTGGCGGCATTCCCATGGCGCCGCCAGGCGGCGTAGGCCGCGCCGAAGCCATCCAGGCAGTCGGCGTGGTAAAGAACGGCGACGGGGTGTCCCATGCTCAATAGTGCGGCGGGATGTCGTCCCGCAGGCTGCGGAACTCCTGGGGCTGGCTGCTCTGGACCTGGTCGCGCAGGCCGCGCAACTCCTTGGCCAGCAGGTCGATCTGCTGTTGTTGGCGAAAAACCGTGCGGTTCAGTTCCTCGACCAGATCCTCGGTATAGCTGATCTTGATTTCCAGTTCGGTGATGCGTGATTCCACATCTCTTCCTTATTTGTCGTTGCGCCAGTCGCGCAGGGTTTCCTTGGGGGGCGGCGGGGGCGTTTGGTCGCGTTGTCGAACCAGGGGCAGGGCGGCGCCCAGTACGACAACGACGCAAATGCCGAGGACAATCCAGGCGTTGCTCATCATTTCTCTCCGGTGTGATCGAGGCGAAGTGTACTGCGCTTCAAAAAAATCGCGAAAGGCTGTTGACAAGGGCGAAGAACGGTCTATAATGCGGCCTTCTTCAGGCGGTTAGCTCAGTTGGTTAGAGCGCCACGTTGACATCGTGGAGGTCGTTGGTTCGATTCCAATACCGCCTACCAAATACCTGATGAGGCTGATAATGCTGTTCCGAACTCGCACCGAAGTTCAGAAACCGTAATCGAGTCAGCTTCGTTAACAAAAAAGTGCGGCTCGCCCCGCACTTTTTTTTCGTCCAGATTTTTCCAGAGAATCCGCCATGCCTGATATCAAACTGCCTGATGGTTCCGTCCGCTCCTACGAGCAAGCCGTCACCGTTGCCGAGGTCGCCGCCAGCATCGGCGCCGGCCTGGCCCGCGCCGCGCTGGCCGGCAAGGTCGATGGCGTTCTGGTCGATACCTCCTATCTGATCGACAAGAATGTCGATCTGGCCATTATCACCGAGCGCGATGCCGAGGGTGTCGAGGTGATCCGCCACTCGACCGCCCACCTGCTGGCCTATGCCGTCAAGGAGCTGTTCCCGGAAGCCCAGGTCACCATCGGTCCGGTCATCGAAAACGGCTTCTATTACGACTTCGCCTACAAGCGCCCGTTCACCCCGGAAGACCTGGTCGCCATCGAAAAGCGCATGGCCGAACTGGCCAAGAAGGATATTCCGGTCAGCCGCGAAGTCTGGGCGCGCGACGACGCGGTCAAGTTCTTTCTCGATCAGGGCGAGAAATACAAGGCTGAACTGATCGGCGCCATTCCGGCTGGCGAGCAGGTCTCGCTGTACCGCGAAGGCGACTTCATCGACCTCTGCCGCGGTCCGCACGTGCCGACCACGGCCAAGCTCAAGGTCTTCAAGCTGATGAAGGTGGCCGGCGCCTACTGGCGCGGCGACCATCGCAACGAGCAGTTGCAGCGCATCTATGGCACGGCCTGGGCCAAGAAGGAGGATCTCGACGCCTACCTGCACATGCTGGAAGAGGCCGAGAAGCGCGATCACCGCCGCCTGGGCAAGCAATACGACCTGTTCCACATGCAGGAAGAGGCGCCGGGGCTGGTTTTCTGGCACCCCAAGGGCTGGGCGGTGTGGCAGGAAATCGAGCAATACATGCGCGCCGTCTATCGCAACAACGGCTACCAGGAAGTGCGCTGCCCGCAGATCCTCGACAAGTCGCTGTGGGAAAAGTCCGGCCACTGGGAGCACTACAAGGACAACATGTTCACGACCTCGTCGGAAAACCGCGACTACGCGGTCAAGCCGATGAACTGCCCGGGCCATGTCCAGGTCTTCAATTCCGATCTGCGCTCCTACCGCGAACTGCCGCTGCGCTACGGCGAGTTCGGCTCCTGCCACCGCAACGAGCCGACCGGCGCGCTGCACGGCCTGATGCGTGTGCGCGGCTTCGTCCAGGACGACGGCCACATCTTCTGTACCGAAGACCAGATCGAATCCGAAGTGACCGCCTTCAATGCGCTGGTCAAGAAGGTCTATGCCGATTTCGGCTTCAACGACGTCGCCGTCAAGCTGGCGCTGCGTCCGGACAGCCGCGTCGGTTCCGACGAGGTCTGGGACAAGGCCGAGGATGCCTTGCGCTCCGGTCTGCGCGCTTCCGGCCTGGAGTGGACGGAACTACCGGGCGAGGGTGCTTTCTACGGCCCGAAGATCGAATTCCACATCAAGGACGCCATCGGCCGTACCTGGCAATGCGGCACGATCCAGGTCGACTTCTCGATGCCGGGCCGCCTCGGCGCCGAGTATGTGGCCGGCAACGACGAGCGCAAGGTGCCGGTCATGCTGCACCGCGCCATCCTCGGCTCGCTGGAACGCTTCATCGGCATCCTGATCGAAAACTTCGCCGGGGCGCTGCCCTTGTGGCTGGCGCCGGTGCAGGCGGTGGTGCTGAATATTTCCGAAAAACAGGCCGATTACGCGGCCGATGTTGCGCAAAAGCTGCATCAGGCAGGCTTCAGGGCCGAGGCGGATTTGCGTAACGAGAAAATTACCTATAAAATTCGCGAACATAGCTTGAACCGGCTGCCTTACCAGCTCGTTGTGGGCGACAAGGAAAAGGCGGACGGACTAGTGGCCGTGCGTACACGCGGTGGTCAGGACCTCGGGCAGATGACTGTCGAGGCGCTGATCGGGCGACTCCAAGGGGAAGTCGCCGCGCGTAGTGGCACGGCTTAATTATTTGATATTTCGGGGGTTTTACCATCGCTCAGAACAAGGCCCATCGTTTAAACGATGAGATCACGGTGCCGGAGATTCGTCTCCAGGGTGTTGAAGGTGAGCAGCTGGGGATTGTGAATATCCGCGCTGCGTTGCAGATGGCCGAGGAAGCCGGGGTTGACCTGGTCGAGATCGCGCCGACGGCAAAGCCGCCTGTCTGCCGCATCATGGATTACGGCAAGTTCAAGTACCAGGAGCAGAAGCGCGCTCACGAAGCGAAGCTGAAGCAGAAGCAGGTGCAGGTCAAGGAAGTCAAGCTGCGCCCGGGTACCGACGAGAACGACTATCAGATCAAGCTTCGGAACATGACGCGCTTCCTGGAAGAAGGCGACAAGGTCAAGGTGACCCTGCGCTTCCGGGGCCGCGAAATGGCGCACCAGGAATTCGGCATGCGCCAGCTGGAACGTATCAAGGCAGACCTCGAGGCCGTTGGCGCCGTCGAGCAGATGCCGAAGATGGAAGGCCGTCAGATGATCATGATCATCGGGCCGGCAAAGAAGAAGTAACAAGCAGTACCCGCGGTTCGCCGCGGTAAAACAAGTGCTTTCGGGTTTCGAAGCGTTCCCGCCGGGAACCACCTGACGGCATGACATTAAGGAGCATCCAAATGCCCAAGATGAAGACCAAGAGCAGCGCCAAGAAGCGCTTTTCGGTCCGCGCTGGTGGTTCCATCAAGCGTGGCCAAGCCTTCAAGCGTCACATCCTGACCAAGAAGACCACCAAAGTGAAGCGTCACCTGCGCGGTGCTACTGCTGTTCACGAGCGCGACGCAGCATCCGTCCGCGCCATGATGCCCTACGCGTAAGGAGATAGAACATGTCCCGAGTTAAACGTGGTGTAACGGCTCGCGCCCGTCACAAGAAGGTTCTCGTTCAGGCCAAGGGTTACCGCGGTCGTCGCAAGAATGTATACCGCATCGCCAAGCAGGCGGTGATGAAGGCCGGTCAGTACCAGTACCGTGACCGTCGTCAGCGCAAGCGCCAGTTCCGTTCGCTGTGGATCGCCCGTATCAATGCCGCCGCTCGCGAGCTGGGCATGAAGTACAGCACCTTCATGAACGGCCTGAAGAAGGCCAACATCGAAGTCGACCGCAAGGTCCTGGCCGACCTGGCCGTCTTCGATCAGCCGGCATTTGCCGCACTGGCCGCACAGGCCAAGGCCAAGCTCGGCGCCTGAGCTTAAGCTCTTGAAAAAAAAGGAGGCGCAAGCCTCCTTTTTTGTTTATCCGTTTTGCTGTCGGTAGTTTTGCTGGAACAAGTCCATGGACAATCTCGATCAGATCGTTAGCGAAGCCAGGTCGGCTTTCGCTGCCATTTCCGACCCGGACGCGCTGGAGCAGGTGAAAGCCCGTTTCCTTGGCAAGAGCGGCCAGATTACCGAACTCCTGAAGGGCCTCGGCAAGCTGCCGCCCGAGGAGAAGAAAACCGCCGGCGCGGCGATCAACGTCGCCAAGACCGCCGTCGAAAGCGCGCTCAACGAGCGCCGCGAAGCCATCCGCAAGGCCGCGCTGGAAGCGCGCCTGGCCGAAGAGGCGCTGGATGTCACGCTGCCCGGACGCGCCGAAGCGCGCGGCGGCCTGCATCCGGTGACGCGCACGCTGGAGCGCATCGAATCCCTGTTCGCCTCGATCGGCTTCGAAGTCGCCGACGGCCCGGAAATCGAAGAGGATTTCCACAACTTTACCGCCTTGAACACGCCCGAGGATCACCCGGCGCGTTCGATGCACGATACCTTCTATCTGCAGAACCCGGACGGCACGCTGGCCGACAAGGTGCTGCTGCGTACCCATACCAGCCCGATCCAGGCGCGCTACATGCAGGCCCATGTCGCCAAATTCGGCCAGCTGGAGACGATGCCGGAAATTCGCATCATCGCGCCGGGCCGTGTCTACCGCGTCGATTCTGACGCCACCCATTCGCCGATGTTCCATCAGGTCGAAGGCCTGTGGGTTGGCGAGAACGTTTCCTTCGCCGATCTGAAGGGCGTGATCGCCGATTTCCTGAAGAGCTTCTTCGAAACCGACGACCTGACCGTCCGCTTCCGCCCGTCCTTCTTCCCGTTCACCGAGCCGTCGGCCGAAATCGACGTCGCCTTCATGAGCGGCGCGCTGAAGGGGCGCTGGCTGGAGATCGCCGGTTGCGGCATGGTGCATCCGAACGTGCTGCGCATCGCCGGCATCGATCCGGAAAAATACACCGGCTTCGCTTTCGGCTTCGGGCCGGACCGCCTGACCATGCTGCGTTACGGCGTCAATGACCTGCGCCTGTTCTTCGAAGGCGACCTGCGCTTCCTGCGCCAGTTCGCCTGATCCCATTTTCGAGACACGCCAATGAAATTCTCCGAATCCTGGTTGCGTACCCTTGTCGATCCGAAGCTGACGAGCGAGGAACTCTCCCATCTGCTGACCATGGCCGGCCTCGAAGTCGAGGAACTCGACCAGGTTGCTCCCGCCTTCGACAGCGTCGTCGTCGCCCATGTGCTGGAAGTCGTCAAGCATCCCGACGCCGACCGCCTGAATGTCTGCCAGGTCGATACCGGCAGCGGCAGTCCGACGACCATCGTCTGCGGTGCGCCGAACGTCGCTGTCGGCCTCAAGGTGCCGTGCGCGCTCCCCGGTGCCCAGTTGCCCGGCGATTTCACCATCAAGATCGCCAAGGTGCGCGGTATCGAATCCTCCGGCATGCTGTGCTCGGCCAAGGAGCTGGGTATTGCCGAAGAGGCGTCCGGCCTGCTGATCCTGCCGGCCGATGCGCCGGTCGGCCAGTCGATCCGCCAGTACCTGGAACTCGACGACAACGTTTTCGAAATCAAGCTGACGCCGAACCGTGCCGACTGTCTGTCGCTGCAAGGGATCGCCCGCGAAGTCGGCGCCATTACCGGCGCTGCCGCATCGCTGCCGCAAGTCGCCGCGGTGCCGGCCAGCATTGCCGATACTCGTGCCGTCGTGCTCGATGCGCCGGCCGCCTGCCCGCTGTACTACGGACGCATCGTCAAGAATGTGGACGCCAAGGCGCCGACGCCTGAGTGGATGAAGCGCCGCCTCGAGCGCAGCGGCATTCGCGCCATTTCCGCGCTGGTCGACATCACCAATTACGTCATGCTCGAACTCGGCCAGCCGCTGCACGCTTTCGACAATACCCGGCTGGAGGGCGCCGTGCATGCCCGCATGGCCAAGCCGGAAGAAAAGCTGTTGCTGCTCAACGAGCAGATCATCGCCGTCGATGGCGACGTGCTGATGATTGCCGACGATGCAAAACCCCTGGCCATGGCCGGCATCATGGGCGGCGAGGAGAGCGGTATCACTCTCGAGACGACCGAGCTTTTCCTGGAGTCGGCCTTCTTTGCGCCGAAAGCGATTGCCGGCCGCGCCCGTCGCTACGGTTTTGCGTCGGATGCCTCGCACCGTTTCGAACGGGGCGTCGATTTCGGCGGCACACGTGCCGCCATCGAGCGCGCGACGCAGCTGATCCTGGAAATCTGCGGCGGCCAGGCCGGTCCGGTGACCGAAGCCAAGGCCGAACTGCCGGCCCGGACGCCGGTTCGCCTGCGCACCGCCCGTGCCGAGAAGGTCCTTGGCCTGGCACTGGGTGCCGAGCGCATCGCCGGCCTGTTCAAGGGCCTGGCCCTGTCCTTCGTGCAGCAGGGCGACGATTTCCTGGTGACGCCGCCGTCCTGGCGCTTCGACATGGAAATCGAGGAAGACCTGATCGAGGAAATCGCCCGTCTGTACGGTTACGACAATATTTCGTCGCCGGCACCGCGTGGTCGCATGGAAATGATGCTGCAGCCCGAGGCACAGCGCCCGGCCTATCGCATCCGCCAGATGCTGGCCGATCGCGGCTATCAGGAAGTGGTGAACTACGCCTTCGTCGAGGAGGCCTGGGAGGCCGATTTCGGGGCGAAAACCGCCGAAGCCGACCTGATTCGCTTGGCTAATCCGATTGCCAGCCAGATGGCCGTCATGCGTTCCAACCTGTTTGGCGGCCTGATTTCCAACCTGGTCACCAACCTGAAGCGCAAGCAAAGCCGTGTCCGCCTGTTCGAAGTCGGGCGCACCTTCCATCGCGATGCGTCGGCGCAGCCGGTGGCCGGTTTCCACCAGCCCTGGAGGCTGGCCGGTCTGGCTTTTGGCGGCGCCTTGCCGGAAGGCTGGGGGGCTGGATCGCGCAAGGTGGATTTCTACGACGTCAAGGGCGATATCGAAGCGCTTCTGGCGCCGGCCGCGCTGCGTTTCGAAAAGCTGGCCCATCCGGCGCTGCATCCGGGCCGCGCGGCTCGCATCCTGCTCGACGGTCAGGAAATCGGCTGCATCGGCGAACTGCATCCGGAATGGGCGCAGAAGTACGATCTGCCGCAGGCGCCGGTGCTCTTCGAGCTCGACTTCGCGGCAGTCAAGGCGGTCAGGGTACCGGCCTATGCCGAAGTCTCGAAGTTCCCGCCGGTGGTTCGCGACCTCGCCATCGTGGTCGATCAAGATGTCGCCTTGCAGACCCTGATCGACGGATTGAAAGGGCAGGTTTCCGACCTTGTTCAGGACATCCAATTGTTCGATGTGTACGTCGGCAAGGGGGTCCCGGAAAACAAAAAAAGTCTTGCTTTCCGTATAGTTATGCAAGATACTCAACGCACTTTGCAAGATTCGGAAGTTGATGCTGCAATGCAGCAACTGGTGTCCTGTTTCGAACAGGCATTCGGTGCTCAACTGCGTGCCTGACGGAACAATAACGATGACGCTGACAAAAGCCGAACTCGCCGACCTGTTGTTTGAAAAAGTAGGCCTCAACAAGCGTGAGGCCAAGGACATGGTCGAGGCCTTCTTCGAAGAAATCCGTAATGCCCTCGAAACCGGGGATGGCGTCAAGCTGTCCGGTTTCGGCAATTTTCAGTTGCGCGACAAGCCGCAGCGCCCGGGGCGCAACCCCAAGACCGGCCAGGAAATCCCCATTACGGCACGTCGTGTCGTGACCTTCCATGCCAGCCAGAAACTCAAGTCGGATGTTGAACTAGCCTTTGATGGAACCACGGCATAAGACTGCAGGCGGCGATGAGTTGCCGCCGATCCCCGCCAAGCGCTACTTCACCATCGGTGAGGTCAGCGAGCTGTGCGGCGTCAAACCCCATGTGCTGCGCTACTGGGAGCAGGAATTCAATCAGTTGAAGCCAGTGAAGCGGCGGGGCAACCGTCGCTATTACCAGCATCATGAAGTCCTGCTGGTACGCCGCATTCGTGAGCTTCTTTATAATCAGGGGTTTACGATAAGTGGCGCCCGCAACCGGCTGGACGAGGGCGGTGCCGTCGACGTGCTTGCGGCCGAGGTTCCGGAGGGCGTCAAAATGCCGGGCGGCCTGCGCGGCGAATTGAAATCCATAATTGATATGTTGCAGCTGTGAAAATGGCCGCAGTTCAGATATAATGCAGGGCTCGTGTCGGGGCGTAGCGCAGCCTGGTAGCGCACTTGCATGGGGTGCAAGGGGTCGCGAGTTCGAATCCCGCCGCCCCGACCAGAAATAAAGCGGTAAAAACAAGCAGTTAGGCCAATCTTCGGATTGGCCTTTTTGCTTTATGTTTCTTTATTTCGCGTTTTGGGGGCCAGTTTGGGGGCCAGCAGGCATTTGCTTGGCCCCAACTTCCAAGTCCTTGTCCCGCGTCGATTCACAGAAAATCGACTAACAAAAACCACCTCCAAACAAGGTTGTTTTCGTTGCTGGTGCTGGGACAGCGGCGCTATCAGGCTTTACTCTGTAGAGGGCTTCCTGAAATTGCGATGATGAACCCTTGATGGAACGGGAATACATGGTCAGGTGCTTTTCCCCGGGTTTGATACTCCAATTGGCCCCCAAAAACTTCACGGTAGAAAATCTGGGGGCCAATAGTGAAACGTTCGAAATATGCTTTCTTGTGCTTGGGTATATAAATCGAAAATGTTTTACTTGAATCAATAATTCGGTTTTTCTTATATAAAACGGCGAATAAATACCTGTCAGAATTCAAAATAAATGGGTATTTATTATTTGCCTATCGGTTGAAATACCAAAGTTTCTTTATGAGAGGTTGTCACACTGAGGCTTCCGATGGCTTGGTCCAGCCAGGTCGAAGAACTAGCAATTTTTCTCCGTCTTTGGAGAAGTGGTAATCCTTTACTCTGCATCCTTCCGGTACTTGCTCCGACTTGAGCTTGTCTAGCGCTGTGACTAGGCCCGCCCTGAAGTTCCGAATGTGGGATTTGTAGCCGCTTAATTTCTGTAGCCAAGCGACATCTACCCACCTGCCTCGTGCGTGTCCCGCGTAGAAGTTCGAAAGCCAGCCCTGCAGGCCATCATAGCCCACGGCTCTTTTGTCGATTGCGGTCCATTCGCCAGGACCAAACAGCTCGGCTAGTGAAACGGAAACCTTCAGCAGTAGGATATCGCTCCCTTTGAAATCCCCTGAAGGCTCACCATCTTCAAAGCTGACGGAGAGAAGCTTCGGTATTTCGAGGTTCCATCGGTTGTACCGCATCCGCATCTGGGCAAAGCTTAACCATGCTGCTCCTCCTTCGCCTTGGTGGCATTCTGCCCAGCTAGCTCGACAAACTGGGCCATCATGCTCCGTAACATGTCGGAACCAGTTATCCCTCGAAGGGCACACTCTTCGTAAAACTGCTGATGAAGCGTACGAGGGACTCGGACAGAAAGTTGAAGGGTGGAAGGTGAGTGCCGCGAGCTTGTTTTCTTGGTCATGATGGATATACGGTGGTCTGGGTGAGTGTGTATACGCACAATCAACCACCATGATTTCCGGGCCAGGAGCGCTGAAAGCAGTTTTTCGGAAAAACTACCTGAGAATAGTTGGCATTAAATTTTTATGGCCGACTCTGACAACTTGACGTCCACATCGCATTGACTTGGCGCCCGCATCGTTTTTGCTCGACGCCTGCATCGCCTTTACTTGACGCCGACATCGGGCACTGGTTTTGTAATAACGAAAACAGCTTCTATTTCACGGTGTTCTTATGCGTATATATGCGCGCTTACCCCGAAACCTGGCTGGAGCAGAAGGTCGATGGCGACCTGAAACTCAAGTCCACCTACAAGAAACGTCAGCCGGTTCATGTACGCGTGAATACTGAGGGGTACCATACGGCCGATGGCACGCCGGGATGGTTCATTCCAGGGAGTTTCGGATTCTGCCTCCGCTGTGGCGTTGTTCATCCGTTTGCTGGCAAGGAGTCGCTCCGCCTGACGGGCTTGTCTGGTGAAGGGCGAAGCTCTGCCACCACCATGCTGACTCTGTCGGCCCTGCGCTACCTCTACGAAGAAGACGACCAGCTGCAAGAGGTGGCCAAGAAGGTCTTGGGTTTCACTGACAACCGGCAGGATGCCGCGCTTCAGGTTGGCCACTTCAACGACTTTCTCCAGGTCATGCTCCAGCGCGCCGCTCTGTTGGCAGCCGTTCAGAAGGCCGGTGGAAGCCTAACCGAGTCCGAAGTGTCAGACGCTGTGTTTAGGTCCCTAGGCTTTGACCGTGACGACCCTGGGGTTCGGGCAGAGTACATGCAAGAACCTGACATCAAGGGCAATGCTCGCCGGCAAGTTCAGGACATCATGCGGGCGATTCTTGGGTACCGCGTGTACTTCGACCTGAGGCGTGGCTGGCGCTTCAACAATCCGAACCTTGAGCAGTTGGGGCTGGTGCACATCGAGTACCAGGACCTGGATGACTTGGTCGGGGATGCATCCGAATGGTCCGATGCGCCCTTGGCACTCCAAGCAGCATCCCCCGTAGTCCGCAAGCGCCTGCTGGTAAAGCTCTTCGATGCCATGCGCCAAGGTCTCTGCCTGGCTTCGCGGTATCTCGACCGTACAGAACTCGACAAGCTGAAGACGTCCAGCTTTGCCAACCTGCGAGAGCCCTGGGGCCTGACGGAAGATGAGAACCCGGTGGCGGCCAACTGGTTCATCACGACTGGTAAACCTCGTGATGAGGACCGTCGCAACGTCGAATATCTGGTCTCTGGCAGTTCTCGCTCCAAGCTAGGTAAGGAGTTCAAGCGACCCAGTACCTGGCGGGAAACCTCATCCCGCAGTGAAACCCTTAAAGCATTGACCAAGCAAGTAGCAAACAAGATGCTCGGCGCCGATGGCTTTGGGGTATTCAATCCGGAGTCCGACCTTCGACCTTTTGAACTGGGTGTTGGTGGTGAGGCCTACCAAGTTCTGGAGGTTCTACTCGGCGACATCACGACATTGCTGGACTCAGCCGTATCTGAGCTCAGCCTTCACCCCGGACTCATCGTTCACGATTGTCCCCGAGAGGCCGACATGAGCGAGCGACTCTATCGAGATTACTTGTCCCTTGTCCGCGAGGCTGAAGGCCAACTGCAGCAGGGAAATTCAGTTCCATTTCAATACATCGTAACTACAACGTCACCGCCGCCCGCATCTCTGTGCCAAGCCCCTTACTTGGTTCTGGAACTGAAACCCGGCGATGAGCAGGATTCCCTGTTCAAGAAGCGCCTCGACAACCGCCTGCCGGGTTTTTAGCAGCCATGGAAAGTAACGAATGACCGTATCAAAGTACCCAGCCAGAGAGGCTTTACAGGTAGTTGATGGCCCGTTGGCCAAGGAACTGGGCATTCATCGGTTCGACGATGTTTCTCGTACCAAGGCGCAGCTTTTTGCTGTCGGCGGCACCTTGGGGCGACAGTTTGCGATTGTGCTGGGCAACACTGATGTGACTACCGGATTCCATCCGGCCCAGCAAACCCGGGTCATTCTTGAAAAATGTGAATTACCGGTAATCGCGGGCATTGAGCCTTCAGACTCACCGTACGAAGGTTCTCGAATCAAAAGTAACCAAGACTCAAGGCTTGCAGCCCCGAATCAGACCTCGTGTGTAGTGTCTGACGGAGAAACATTGCAGGCACTTCTTCGTTGGTACGCATCGCCCTTGACCGCGAAGGCCAGCACTTCGACGTCCCTTGAGCGCACTCGTATCGAGAAGGCGGCTATTGACGCAGGTTTCGACCTGACGCCTGAGTTACGTGATGCCTGGCTGGTATTCAAATCGACTTCATCTCCAGTTCAGCTTGGGGTTCAGTCGCGTACCGATGGTTATGATATTGGCGTGTCAATCGAATCTGTTGGCCGGCGGCTCTCTGGCGACCTAGGGGTTCCGATTGTATCTAATCCTTTGCCGTGGGCTGTTCGATTGAATGGTATTGCCGGCTACCATGAATTGCACCGTGCGCTTCAGCGGGGAGCAGAAATTGCTCAAGCGGTCAGTGGTAATCCTCTGAAGGAGTTCCAGAGTAGGGCTAAACAAGTTCCGGATTCAACGGAGGTTCAGCGCCTGGTTACTCAGCGAGTGGGGCAGGACATCTTCCGCCGAGAGCTCATAGGGTATTGGGGAGGGCGATGCGCCATCACAGGTCTGGATGTGGTCGAACTGCTACGTGCCTCGCACATCAAGCCGTGGGCGAAGTGCGATACCGACAGTGAACGACTGGATGTCTTCAATGGTTTATTGTTGGCGCCTCACTTAGATGCTCTCTTTGATGGCGGGTGGGTTACTTTCTACGACTCGGGGAAAATCCAAGTCTCGACGGCGCTCACCATACATCAACGCACAATGGCTGGAATATCTGGCTCAGAGCAGGTTTTGGGTTTGGCTGAAAACCATTTGCCCTATCTGGCGTGGCATCGAGAAAACTGCTTCCGTAAGACCTAGTCGCCCAATTTCCGTTTGAAGGCAATGCCGGCGAGATGCCGCGTCAGGGCGCGCCTAAGCATGCCTCGGGCTTCCGCTTCTGCGCGAGACCGACTGCCTCGCAATGTAATGGTCAGTTCCAGCGTTCTTGGCACAAGCAATTTTAGTTCGCCTTGTTCTGCAGCTAACTCTTCGAAGAGCTGTCGGTGGGTGTGTGCGGGGTCGAGCTCGTCGGGAACATCCAGGCTAACAGAAACTTTATGAACACATTCATCTCGCTGGGCCAGGAGGTCTTCAAGTCGGACAATTGCTTCCATTATTTCAGCCGACTCGACACCTTTCCTGGCAAGCGCCAAGGCGCTACACAATCGGGTATGCCAGTCGCCATCGTAGACAAGGCCGCGAAACAGGTTTCGATGTCTCATATGAGCAATCTCGTTGCGAGAAGCAGTTGATAACTCCTGGAATTTAAATTCGCTCTATTAGTGCGGAAACTTTTTCGCCGGTGGTGAATGGCTTTCGCTGCCAGTGGCATAGGGCGTGCGAGCTGTTTGTGAAGCTTGGCTATACGACTGTGGGCATGTGCCCGCACTCAAGAGGTCAAGATGAAATGTGAAAAGAGCAATAGGGATGCGCTCGCCACTATGCTGGCGGTGCGAAGAGATGTAGAGGGCGTGGCGGTTTCGACGTTGGCAGGGATGCTAGGCATTAGCACAAGCTACATGTCGCAACTGCTTGTTGGGGACAAGCGTTTTTCAGTGGCAAGCGACGAGGTTGTTCGGGCGGCTGCGAAAGTTCTCGAGTTGCCGGCGGTCATTTGCTTTTTGCTGACCGGAAAGCTCAGGCATGAAGACTTTGTCGAGCCTACGGTCAGCTTTCAGGATGAACTCGCTGTGGCGATGCGCGACCTAGCAAATTCGCCAGAAGCGCTGGAATTGGCTGTTGACTGGAATGACCTTCTGGCGATGCCTGTGCCGGTCCAGCACCTTGTAGCCGTCCTTTTTGGCCAAGTTTCAGGACGCCACTACATCACAGGAAAAAAGCGCTGGCCTTGGATGACGGAATCGCTGCTTGGCTCACTCAAAACGCAACCGAGGTCTAACTAGCGTCTCTCAACACCCCCGCCATGCGGGGGTGTTTATTTTCAGTGTTGCTGAAGCTTTCTATTAGGAATGCTGCCTCAATCAGTTAATAGCTTGTTGCGTCACATACTTTCCGGAAAATGACAAATACATGTTTAACCTAATAACTGCTATTATCAGAGTTAATTTAATTGGAATAAACGCGGGTTGGGAAACTTATCGCTATCAGGCATATATTTTCTGAACCTCCTGAATGCTTCTTGAGCGTTCAGCCTTTACGTATAGGGATGTGGTCGCTTGTGAAACGTGTCCTAAGAGACGTTGCAAAACGTCGATTGGCATGCCGAGTGCTGCCGCCTGAGTAGCGAAAGTGTGTCGGAGCGCATGCGGTGCCGCCAAACGCAGCAGTTCTCTCTCCGCTTGGCTCAGGTCAAGGTTCTTGTCGGATGCCATGCGGTGAAGGGCCGCTTTGACAACCTGATATAGTCCATCTGGGGTAAATGGCCGTTGTGCTAGATTGTGCGCCGAGCCGTTTTCAATCAGATGTTTTTCAACTGCAGCCGGCGTATTGGGTACAACGACGGGGGAGAGTAGAGGGTGATTTGGCACGTCAAAAAAATCCAAGCCTCTATCTTCCCAGTGTGATTTCAAGGCCTCAATCACCATGCTCGGTAGGTAAACGGTACGCCATTTGCTACGTTTCCCTAAAACTCGAAGCTCCCAAAGTTCCCCGTGAGTTTCAATCACGGGTTTCAGGTGTGTTCTTGACGCACCGCATGCCTCTTCTCGCCTAAGTCCAGCAAAGCCCATTAACAAAATAGCTGCTCTCGCTATCCGATACTGTATTGGTTTTGCTAAGGTGCTTCGTGGACGGACAATTTGGCCGGCAGCGAGCTTTAAGTCTGAGTGACATATCTTGTGAAGAATTCCATCGCGCTTGACGAGTTTTTCCCAGAGCTCAGACGGAATAGCCTTTTCGACCATTAGAGGCTCATCCGATTGTTCAGTATTCGGGTCAAGCACCATATTCCACGGATTGCCGTGTAAATAGCGAGCGTCAACAAGCCATTGAAAAAAATGGCGTAATGTTTGGACGGCATATTTTTGAGAGTCTGGTGATAGTTGGCCAGCAAATGGTCGCCATTTAGGTGAACCACGTTTTACCGGATGGCCAATCCAGCTTGGCGGTATCGAGGCAAGAAAGTCTTTGTACGCTTCGCAGTCGTTCTTGAGAACACCCGAGAGAGCGACTTGTCGGCAACATGTACACCAAATCAGAAATCGCGATATTTCCTTTTCGTAGGACCTATAAGTTTTTGTTTTATTTCTGAAACGAGCAAGGTATTCCTTGGTGGCATCTAGGTCGGTGATGGCGTCAATTAAACAGGTCCCGGCGTTTCGATTAACGCCCGGTTCTGCCATGACAATGTTTAATTGGTGCGCAATCTCCGAAAATTCGTAGGTTACAGGGAACATTTTTTCGCTGAGAAATTTCAGTTATTTATTGAAGTTGAATGTATGGGTTTTGAAGTGATGCAATAGAGAGGTATAGCTCACTTGGCACCCCATGATTTCTCATAGTGTTGGCTTAGGGGCATGCCCTAACGCATCACAGCAATGCCCATTGAGACGGGCGAAAGCTGTGATTTCGCGGCTGTGAACCCAGTCTGACTTAGACCCCTAACAGGCTGCTGAAATACCGCCCCGTGAACACGGCTGGCGGCACTCAAGTAAAT